>DAOUAT010000072.1:0-1554 GCA_034433275.1 Anaerolineae bacterium | reverse complement strand
AACCGGGGCGGCACGAGACCATCGAAGGCATCGAGAACCTGGATAAAGTAGTGGACATTGACCAGTCGCCCATCGGCCGCACCCCGCGCTCGAACCCGGCGACCTACACCAACTTGTTCACCGACATCCGCGACCTGTTCGCCGCGCTGCCCGATGCCAAGGTGCGCGGGTACAAGCCGGGCCGGTTCAGCTTCAACGTCAAGGGCGGCCGCTGCGAGGCGTGCCAGGGCGACGGCATCATCCGCATCGAGATGCAGTTCCTGCCCGATGTGTACGTACCTTGTGAGGTCTGCCACGGCAAGCGCTACAACCGGGAGGCGCTGGAGATCAAGTACAAGGGCAAGTCCATCGCCGAAGTGCTGGACATGACCGTGGACGAGGCGCTGGAGTTCTTCAACCACATCCCCAGCGTTCGCAACAAGCTGAGCACGCTGCAGGAGGTCGGCCTGGGTTACATCCGCCTGGGTCAGTCAGGCACCACGTTGTCGGGCGGCGAGGCGCAGCGCGTCAAGCTGAGCAAGGAGCTCAGCCGCCGGGCCACGGGCAAGACGCTGTACATCCTGGACGAGCCCACCACCGGCCTGCACTTTGATGACATCCAGAAGCTGCTGATGGTGTTGAGCCGCCTGGTGGACCAGGGCAACACCGTAGTGGTGATCGAGCACAACCTGGACGTCATCAAGTCCGCGGACTGGGTGATTGACCTGGGGCCGTATGGCGGCGACGCGGGCGGTTATGTCGTGGCCGAGGGCACGCCGGAGCACGTGACCCGCGTCGAGCGCTCCTTCACCGGTGCGTTCCTGGCGCACGCGCTGGCCGGCCGCGAGGCGCTCCAGCCCAGCGAGGTGCTGGCGGCAAAGGCGAAGACGTCACAGACAGCATGAGTAGCGACCTCACCCCCCTGCCCCCCTCCCTTGCAAAGGGAGGGGGAGTCCCGCCGCCCCTACCCTCGCGCGAAGAACAAAGTCTTGCGCCAGCATCGGTTACTTCTGCGCCCCTTCCCTCGCAGGGAGGGGGTTGGGGGGGTAGGTGGCTGATCGCCCTCATCTGCGCGCTGGCACTGGTGGCCACCGCGCTCGTGGCCGACCGCGTCTTCGAGCGGCTGCCGCACCTGGAGGACGAGCTGGCCTACCGCTTCCAGGCCGAGACCCTGGCCCTGGGCCGGCTGACCGTGCCGACGCCGGAGCACGCCGACGCCTTCTGGGTCCCGTTCGTGCTGGACTACCAGGGGCACCGGTTCGGGAAGTATCCGCCGGGCTGGCCGGCCGTGTTGGCGTTGGGCGAGTTGGCAGGCCAGCCGTGGTTGGTGAACCCCGTGCTGACCGCGCTCGCGCTCTACCTGATCTACCGCCTGGGGCGAACGCTCTACGACGCGCGCACCGGCGTGCTGGCCGCGGCGCTGGGCGTGACGTCGCCGCTGCTATATGTGCTGGCAGGATCTTACCTCTCACACCTGGCCAGCCTGGTCTGGCTGCTGCTGTTCACGTTAGGATTCGTGCGGGTCGCGCGCGGTCCCCGGCTGGACAAACCAGGTTTCTCCGAGAAACCTGGTTT
>DAOUAT010000071.1:0-12725 GCA_034433275.1 Anaerolineae bacterium | reverse complement strand
GCCGCGCACTTTTTGGATGTTTGGCCGCGGGTTGACCGCGCCCTTGCGCAGCCGCTCGACATAGACCTTCGTGCGCAGCACGCCGTGCGAGTCAATGCCCCACAGGTTAGTCTGCACCAGCGACCAGGCGTAGAAGCGGGCATCCTCGGCGGGCATGCCGGCCTTGTGGAACAGCTCGGCGACGAACGAGTGCAGCGTCTCGTAATGCACGTTAAATGAATTCTCAGCCATAAAGCTCTCTATAGCTCCCTTTTGGATCAGCCGGTTGGTCGCTCAAACAGAGAGACCGGCTGAAGCCTCGATTCCGGATCTGTTGGCGCGGCTACCCCTTCACCTGCCCCGTGTACACACCTGCGCTCGGATAGAAGAAGGCAATCGTCAGGTGCCCACCTTCCTCGTACTCGAACACGTGCCACTCGTTCTCTGGAAAGTGCAGGATCATGTCACTCTCCAGCGCCAGCGGCTCGCCCAGCGCATCCGGCTGCTCCCCAAAGCCGCCGTGGCGCACGGTGCTGCGGTTCGAGTCCAACACGAAGACGATCTCCTCGGCGTGTCGGTGGGGCGCCATCGGGCCGTATTCCGCCGAGTAATGGGCGAAGCCCATCGTCACGAGATTGCTCTGCGACGCGGCGTTCTCTTTGCCGGCCACGAGCTGGATGCCCCGGCCGGGCAGGGGACGGATGGGTAGTTGGTTACGGAAAATAAGGTTCATGGTTGGCTCCTATAATTGATACACCTGCGCCATCAACGCCAGCTCATCGAACACCGTCCACTCGGCGACGAATTTGCCGCCGCGCACGTGCTGATGGCTGATGCCCATGACGCGGACGCGCTTGCCGGTGGGCTTGCCGTAAATGCCGTGGCCCTCGTGCGTGCCGGTGAAGGTCCAGCGGACGGCCACGCGGTAGCCGGCTTCCGCGCTGCCTTGCACCGCGAAGTGGTCAACGAACATCCGGCCATCAGGGAACGCGGCCAGCCAGTCCAACACGAACTGAAGCGCATCGTTATGCCCATACAACTCGCGGCCTGAAGCTGAATGGCACTCGAAGGTCTCCGCGTACAGCCGGGTGATCTCGCTGAACATGCGCCGGTTCCAGATATCGTGCCAGGCGCGGCGGACGAAATCCTCGATGTCGAAACCCTCGGCCGTCGAGGGCGGCAGCGGCTCCGGCGGCAGTTGGCCCCTGCTCCGCTCGATCGCCCCTTGCACTTCGCTCTTCGGCCCCCTGAGCGCGGCCCACCCCTCAGCGATCGCCCTAACGAGCTCGGCCTCGTCCAGGCCAAGTTGCCGGGCGATGCTCAGATCGTCGCGCACCAGCCACTCCTCGATGATGCGATTCTCTTTGACCACGCAGTCCGCGATGACGCGGTAGCGCAGCTTGCGGCCGGTCGGCGGGCCATAGGGGCCGGTGCCGCTGTGGTGCGCGGTGCTGGTGATGCGGTGCGAGGTGTAGTAGCCCTGCTCGTCGTCGCCGCTCCAGATCACGTCATCGGCGAAGAGGCGGCGGTCGGGGAACATGGCGAGGGTCTGCACCGTGCCCGCCACCACCGACTCGACCCCGTAGCTGTCGCCGCGCGTGCCATGCACCAGCGCGTTGTGCCCGTAATGCGTGTAGATCAGCCCCACCTGCTTCTCTTCCCAGATCTTGTGCGTGCAGCGGACGATGTAATCCACGATGTCCACATAGTCGGGATCGAAGCCGCGCATGCCCTGGCGCTTTTCGGCGCCGGGGGCCATGAGTTTGGTGATGTCGTTGCCGATGACTTCGGTGACGTTGGGTGTGGTCAAGGATACCTCCTAAATTTTGCCTGGCGACCAAGGTCACGGCAACCATTGCAAAGCCGACCTTCGTCGGCTGACGCTCTGCAAGTTTGCGCAGGCAGACTTCGCAAAGGTTGCCGCGGTTTCAACCGCCGGGATATCGCACCTGCTGGTGTAACCGCCTGAATTCTTCCTGGCGACCAAGGTCACGGCTACCATCGCAAAGCCGACCTTCGTCGGCTGACGCTTTGCCAGTCTGCGCAGGCAGACTTCGCAAAGGTTGCCGCGGTTTCAACCGCCGGGATATCGCACCTGCTGGTGTAACCGCCCAAACAAATCCACCCCCATCTGCAAAAACACATCTGGCAGGTCAATGAAGACCCAGTTCTGCACCAGCTTATCGCCCGACCGCCGCCACCAGTCGGCCACGCGCATGCCGACCCGCGCGCCGGACGCGGGCGTGCCGAGGTACGGCCCCAGGTGCGTCGCGCGCACGCTGGGCCAGCCGGTCGAGGCGACGAAGTGCCCTTCGGCGATGCGCGCCTTGTGCCGGCCGCCGTCGGGGTGGGTGAAGCCTTTGCGGTCGGGGAAAGCGGTCAGGAACGGGGTCTGGTGGTTGCGCTCGTACTCCTGTCGGTCCCGTGAGCTGCCGATGCCACAGGGGCCGTACCAGTGCATGTCGGGGGTCCAGAACGCCATTTGGCCCATCTTGGCCGCGTCCGCGCCGTCGAACTTGCCCAGGCCGCCGATCATCGCCTCCACCAGGCGCAGGCTCTTCAGCGACTCGGCGTCGTCCTGCGGCGAAAGGAGCACGCTCTCCTCATCGAAGGGCCGCGGCCAATAGTCTTCACCGGGCGCAGGCGGCAGCACGCGGTAGCCGGCCTGGCGCATGACGTCCACCAGATCGAGCAGCAGGTAGTTCTCGATGATCCGGCCATCCTGCACCGCGCAGAACTCGCCCCAGCGGATGCTGGTTGGTTTGCGGGTGGCCGGGATGCCGGCCCAGTCGGCCGCGAACGTGCCGACGAAGCAGCCGGTCGCCGAGACCCAATCTTTGCCTTCAAACGAACCTCCCAGCAGGATGGTCGTCTCGCGACGCACGTCGGGGAAGGCGGCGCGCAGCGGCCGCCACCAGCCGTCCACGACCGCCGCGCGGCCGGGGAGCTCGTTGAACGGATGGAAGCCGGTCCAGGCGACATCTTCGGCCAGGCCGGTCGCCGCGACGGCAGGCAGCGCGTCCGGCGATGCGGCGTCGAGCTGCTGCCAGAAGTTCCAGACGAGGTGTTTGTTGTGTTGGATCAGGTCACTGGTCATGGTGAATCCCATTTCTCGGCGGTTGGAAACCGCAGCAACCATCACGAAGTCTGCCTGCGCAGACTGGCTCAGCCGACGCAGGTCGGCATCGCGCTGGTTGCCGCGACCTTGGTCGCCGGGTCATGTTCCTCCCCTCGCCTGGCAGGAGAGGGGGCAGGGGGTGAGGTCAGCCGCGCAGCTGGCGGGCATACGTCACTTCCCGCATCCGCGAAAACACATCTACGCCGAGCTGCTTGTACACGTGCAGCAGATCTATCAGCACCCAGTTTTCGCGGATCAAGCCGCTCTCGCAGCGCCAGAAGTCCAGGCTACGCATCGTAATGGCCTGATTGCCGGGAGCGATCCCCAGCCAACCATCGCCGGTGACCGTCATCTGCATGTTGGGCCAGCCCGTGGTCGCCACGTAGTCGTCGTCGCCAAAAATCACACCCTTGCCGGATAGGATCGCCCGGCGGTCGGGCAGCGCCTTGAGGAAGGGGATCTGGTGCTGGCGGCGGAAGGCGGCGATGCCGCGCACCGTGCCGATCCCGGCCGGGCCATACCAGTTCATCTTGGGATGCCAGTAGCGCTCCAGGCGCATGATCTCGGGGCCGCCCTGCCGGGGGTGTTTGCCCATGTCGGTCAGCATGTCGCGCACCAGCGTCACGCTGGCGGCGGTCTTGTCGGGATCGTATGGCCGCTCGGTGATGCCATCTTGTGTCGCGGGGCCGGGCGCCAGCCACGTTACGCCAAGGCTGGGGGTCATAGGCCAGGCCTGCGCCTGCATCATCAAGTGCGGGATATCCCAGACCGCGTGCATCTCGGCCACGCGGCCATCGGCGACGCGGAAGAACTCGTGGTAGCGCATGGCGACGGCCTGGCGGGTCGGCGGGATGTCGAGCCACGGCTGCTCGAACACGCCCAGGTAGTGCCCCGCGCAGCCGATCCAGGCGTCCTCGCCGGCCTTGCCCGCCATCACGATGAAGTCGCGACGCTCCAGGTCGGGGATGGCGGCCAGCAGCGGCCGGTAGCCGATCTCGCACAGTGCGTCCGGCCCAACCAGGTCCTCGAAGGGGGTCGTCAAGCGCACCACACAGTCCGGCGCGAAGATGTCCTGCAGTTGATCCGGCAGCGCTGTGACGTCGCAATCGTAGAGCGCCGCGCGGAACTTACCGATGAGCTGCCTGTCTTGGTGACAAGTGGTGTAGGTCATCATTCCTCGGCTGAGCCAGTCTGCACAGGCAGACTTCGTAATGGTTGCTGCGATTGCAAAGCATCCTTTAGGACCTCGGTCGCCAGGCGCTGCTCACCCCTTCACCGCGCCCGACGCCAACCCCTTGACCAAATACTTCTGGAAGAAGATGATCACGAAAACGATGGGCAAGGAAATCGAGACCGACGCTGCGGCCGCGAGGGTGATGTAGCTGGCGTCCTCGCCGCTGGTATACTGGGCGATCGCCACCGGCAGCGTGGCCGCGTTGGTCTGCGTCAAAATGCGGGCCAGCAGGAACTCGTTGTAGGCCAGCAACAACGTGAACAGGCTGGTGGTGATGATGCCCGGCCAGGTGATGGGGATGATCACCCGGATGAACGACTGCAAGCGGCCTGCGCCGTCCATCATCGCGGCCTCTTCGATCTCGCGCGGGATCTCCATGAAGAAGCTGCGCAGCATCCAGATAGCGAAAGGCTGGTTCACGGCCACCAGGATCAGGATCAGCAGCAAATGCGTATCATACATGCCTGATAGCTGGCCCAGGTAGTAATAGGGCAACACAAACGCCATCCTCGGCAACGCGCGGAATCCCAGCGCGGCCACCAGGATGATGACACCCAAAACCCCGGAATAGCGCGCCAGCGCATAGCCGCCCAGACAGGCGATGCTGATGGAGATCGCCAGAGTGCCGACGGTCACGATGATGCTGTTGAGAAAATAGCTGTAAAACGGCGCCATATTGGCGATGCGCGGTAAGATGAGCGCCGCTGCGACGAGCACTCCCACGATGATCAGAGTCACGGTGGGGCCTGAGGCCGTCCCCCGCCTGGCCCACAGCGCAAACAGCACCAGCATCGCTACCAGCGCCAACAGCGCAATGCCAATGGGCGCAAACTCCTCGGGCGGCATATAGAGCCACAGGGCAGCGTAGTTCTTGCTGGTCGCCTCGAACCCGATGATCTTCGGGACGCGCGCGTTGGCCTCTATCGGCTGCTTGATGGAATTCAGCAGCGTCCAGCCGAACGGCAGCACGCTGTACAGCACCCAAACCAGCAACAGGAGATGGACGACCAGGCGCATGAATGGGCTTTTGACGCGTGACATCAGCGCTCCTCCATCTGTTGGCGATACGTCGTGATCAGGAACGGGATGAGGACCACGAAGATACCGATAACCGTGATCACCGCCATCGCGTTGGCCTTGCCGATCTGACCGAACGACAGCGCCATCTTGAAGTTATAGTACATGATCGAGTCGGCCTTGAACAGCGGGTTCTGCTTGGTGATGACGAAAATGCTGTCGAAGACGCGGTAGGCGTCCATGATGCCGATCAGGCTGATAAAGACCAGCAGCGAGCGCAGGTGCGGGATGATCACGTACCAGGTCTTCTGCAGCGCGTTCGCGCCATCCACGGTCGCGGCCTCCATGGGTTCCTGAGGCAGGGTTTGCAGGCCAGCGAAGAGGGTGATCATGGCGAAGGGCGTCGTGTACCAGATACCGTGCAGTATGATCAACGCGCGCACGGTGGTCGTGTTCATCACCAGCCGGTAGTCGAACAGCTCTCTCAGTAGATAGGTATACAGGCCGCTCCGGTCGAACATGGTGCGGAAGATCAGCGTGCCGACCACCGGCGTCACAATGAACGGCAGCAATGAAACAGCGATGTAAAAGCCGCGGAATCGCTGCACCTGATCCAACAGCAGCGCCACCAAAAAGCCGAGGATGATTTGGGAAGGCACGGTGATCACAATGTAGAGCAAGGTGAACCGCAACGCCTCCCAAAACGCCGGATCTGTCAGCACCTCGGTATAGTTGGCCAATCCCACCCATTGCGGCGCGTCCAGGTTGCGAAACGTGATGAAGTGGAAGCCGAGCCAGATGGCGGTTACTAGCGGGAACACCATGAGCAACAACATGATGGTGACGCTGGGGCTAATAAATGTGAAGAATGTTTTTCGGTCCATCTACGACGTCTCCTCCGGCCGGCATCAAGACGGAGCCTGGCCTGCACGACCAGGCTCCACGGTCAACGTCACGTTACTTGATGAAGCCCTGCTTGGTGGCTTCGGCCACATACAGATCGGCCGCGGCATCCAACGCCTGCTGCGGCGTCATCTCGCCGGTGGCAACCTTGGGCAGGGTATTCTCGATGGCGGTGCGGGCCAACGCCACGGCCGGGTTCGTGCCGTAGTTGCTGGCGCCGTTGGCGATGGTCGTCTGCGCCGCCTCCAGGTAGCGACCACCTGCGCCCGCCGCAGCCACTGCGCCGCGCGTCACCAGACCCAGCTTGGCTGCCTCCATTTGGCTCTCCAGATCCGCCGCCTCTATGATGATGCGGAAGATCAGGTCGGGATCAATATCGGTTTTCGTCGGGATGGCGTAGAAGTCAGCTGCGGCCGGGCCGGCGTACGGGCCACCTGCCACTGCGCTCGGGGCCGGGGCGAAGCCGATCTTGCCCACGAACTTCGACTTCTCCGGGTTGTCCATGTTGGCCGCGCGGCTGGCCCAGGTGTTGGCGCTCGCCTGCGTGCCGGTCTCCAGGCCGATCTCGACGTCGTCAATGCTCCAGGTCAGCCCCTCCTGGCCCATGCACGCCTCCACGACCGCCAGGATCTTCTCCACTGCCTTCACGCCCTCGGGGCCGTTGAAGGCTGGCGTGCTGTCCGCGTTCAGCCACGTGCCACCGTAGGCCTTCAGCATGTTGTGGAATTCGACGCGCCACGCCCACCCCGCGTGCAGGTTGATGGTGAACGGCATCTCGATATCCTTGTCCTGCTTGAGCACCGCGCACGAGGCGATCACATCGTCGTAGGTCTCAGGGACTGACAGGCCGTGTTTGGCGAAAACATCCATGTTGTAGAAGTAGTGCATGGTGTTGGCAACGATGGGGATACCATACACCTTACCGTCGTAGGTGCCCAGCTTGTATAGGGCATCGGAGATGTCACCGAGATCATACTGAGCCTTGTACTTGGCGATAAACTCATCGAGCGGCTGGATCTGCCCCTGGGAGGCCAGATCAGTCAGCAGCGCGTCATCCACGTGGACGATCTCATACGGCGATGTGCCTTTACCTGACAGCGCCAGCCGGGTCTGTTCCTTGGCCGAGCCGGAGTCCAACAACTGCGTGTTGACCCGCAGGTTGGCGACGCCGTTGCACTTCTCCAGTTCCTTGGCATAGAACGACGTGATGGGGAAGGCCCAGCCGATCATATCAACCTGGGTCGCCTTCTCTGGAGAAGCCACGTTGCAGCCGGACGGCTGCGGCGGCACCGGTGTGGCCTCGACCACTTTCTCGACCACTTTTTCAACCACCTGGGTCACGACCTTCTCGACCTGCACCTCTTTGGTCACGACCTTCTCCACCTCTTGGGTGACGATCTTTTCCACCACTTGAGGGGTCGGCGCCGCGCAGGCGGCGAACAGGGTCGCCAACATGGCAACCACGAGCAAAACGGACAGCTTCTTCACTTGATTCCTCCTGGTAAGATTGATGGGAAATGGGCAAATTGGGGCCAATTGATTGTATACGTATTCATTTGTGTGTATAGAATACTCACCTCCATCCCCGCAATTTGCGTCTAGGGAAACACAACCCGCGCAGAGGACCGCACGGTCAAAGTTGGCGCCATGAAACGCACGACGCGCTCCGGCTGAGGGTGTTGGATCGCCTGCACCAGGACTTCGATGGTAGCATCTATCATCCGGTTCACAGGCTGATGGATCGTGGTCAGGTCATACTTGGGCCAGGCCGCCATGGCAATGTCGTCGAAGCCGATGATAGAAACATCTTCGGGCACACGTAGCCCTGAATGCCACCGCGCCGCATCGAGCGCGGCCAGGGCCATCAGATCGTTGGCGCAAAACACTGCATCGGGACGCTCCGGTCGGTCAAAGAGCCGTAAGGCCGCCTGGTAGCCCGATTCGTAAGAGTAATCGCCAGCCTCACGTGCAAAAAGCGACACGCCGCGCGCGGCCAGTCGTTCGGTATACCCGTGCTCCCGGTCCCGGTTGGTGGAGCTGCCGGCCTCGCCGGTAATATAAGCTGGCCGGGTGTGGCCTGCGCTCAACAGCGCGTCAGCCACCATGCGGCCGCCGGCCACGTTGTCGCAACAGACCGCGTTCACGCTGCTCTCCAACGAATAGCGGTTAAACAGCACCACCGGCGTACCTACCCGGGCGCACTCTTCAGCCAACACCGATGACAGTGTGGCCGAGGTGATGATCAACCCATCCACCTGGTACTGCAGCGCCATTGGGATCGCCTTCTCCAACGGCGTATCGTCAGCCACGTTCAGGACCAACACCCAGTAGCCCAGCGTTTGCAGCCGGTTGGTGAACTCCTGCAGCAGCCGCGCATAGAAAGGGTTCCAGAAGCGGATCATGACCAGCCCAATGATGCGGCTGGACTGCAAGCTCAGGCTGCGGGCGATGGCGTTGGGCCTGTAGCCGAGCTGCCGAGCCGCAGCGAGCACTTTGGCGCGCATCTCTGGCGAGACGCTGGCTCCGGGGGTGAACACGCGCGACACCGCGGCCTGAGATACGCCGGCGAGTTCGGCCACCTCTACGGACGAGGCCCGCCGTCTCCCGCTGTTCGCCACAGTGTTTCGTTCAGCCATGCGCAACACCCCGAAAGGAGCTTTCAGTCAGCTTGAATGTATACGTATGCAATTATACACGCGTCTGGCGGTTTGTCAAGACCCAATTTGCGATGAGTTTGCGGGGATCGGAGGATTCCAGATGCCATTCAGCCTGTTCACGTTAACTGGCGCTCATAAACAAGCACATCTGCCGCGCCGTCATTCCAAACGATAAACCCCAGCTGCTGCAACACGGCCAGCGCGGGCGCGGCGGTCTCGTCCTGCCGCGGGGCCAGCGCTTCGACGTAGCGGGCCGCGGCAGCCAGGTGCAGCGCGTGGCGCGCCAGCTCGCGCATGGCATCCGGCGCCCCTTCCAGGAAGCCGATGCTGACTACCTGTGGGCCGTGCGCCGGCTGGCCCAGGCAGAGCAGCGCGGCCAGTTGCCCGTCGCGGCGGATCCCCAGCAAATGCGCCATCGCGGCCAGCGCCGTTTCCGGGCTGCGGGCAAACGGGTGGAAGCGCCACCCTTGCGGCAAGAACCCCCCGCCCAACGCCAACGAAGCGGAACCGGCGATGAACGCGGCCGCTTCCCCGGGCGACACCGCCACCACGCGCGCCGATGGCTGCGCATGGCCGCGCGCCGGCGCATCCGCACGGGCCTCCAGGTAGACGAAATCGGCTGTGCGTCGGAACCCGTAGCTTTCGACGACGCGCTGCGAAGCCAGGTTATCCAGATAGGTGGACAGCCCGATCCGCACAACGCCGTCGGCCTGTCCCCGTTCCAGCATGTGGGCGGTCACCGCCTTGGCGATGCCGCGGCCTTGCCAGGCGGCGTCGGTGCGCAGCCCTTCCAGCCAGACGTAGTCGGGCAGGAGCCGGTCATAACGCCCGAAAGCCACCAGCACACCGCCGACGCAGGCCACGACAAGAGCTGCCGAGCCCGGCGCCAGCCAGTCGTCAATCACATCGGGCACGTAGTCATCACCCTCCCACACCTGGGCGGCGATTTTCAGGATGCGCGGCCTATCCGCGGGGGTGGCGAGACGGAAGCTGATGTCCATGATGATAATACCGAAGATGTTGCAGGGATGCCGATGACCGGCTGATCCTCAAGGAGGCTTCGCACAGCCTCAATTCCGGAAAAGCACTGCTACTCACGCCTCACGCGTAGTATTCCGGCCGGCGGTCGGCGAAGAGGTCGTTGCGCGCGGTGACGCGCTTGTCGTCGGCCAGGGCGAGATCGATCTCCGCCACCAGCACAGCATCTCCGACGGCCGGCGCCTGGCACAGCCGGTTGCCCCGCGCGCCCATCACCTGTGACGCACCGGTGAAGGTGAGGCCGCGGCCGTCGGCCAGCGCCTCCGTCCCGTAGCGGTTGGTGGTGATGGCGAAGACGCGGTTCTCCAGGCAGCGGGTGACCATGGCGGTCTGGCAGTGCGGCAGCACCAGGTTTGACGGGTGCGCGATGATCTGCGCGCCGCGCAACGCCAGCGTCCGCGCCGATTCAGGGAAATACCAGTCGAAGCAGATCATCATGCCGATCCGCGCGCCCGCGTGCTCGAAAGTCAGGAAGCCGGTGTCGCCCGGCAGGAACAGCGTCTTTTCATCCAGGAACAGGTGCGTCTTGCGGTAGACCTGGAGCACGCCCGCCGCGCTCACCGCCGCGGCCGAGTTGTACAGCTCCTCGGGCGCCAGTTCCGCAAACCCCGTCACAATCACACCGCCGGTGGACGCAGCCAGGTCGCGCAGCGCGGCCAGGAAGGGCCCGCTGCCGTCGCCGGGTTCGGCATAGGGCGCCAGCTCGGCCGGCGACGCGTACAAGTAGCCGGAGTTCGCCAGCTCTGGCAGCACCAGCAGATCGGCCCGCACGCCGTTCAGCAGCGCGGCTACCTGCGCGATGTTCGCCGCCACGTCGTAGCGCTGCGGCGCGAATTGGACTGTGCCAAGCGTGAACATGAAGCCCTCTCAGGTTTGCTCGTTTCAACGTTCCGACATCTGTCACGATTCAGCCGTAGCGGAGCATCCTGAGCGGAGCCAGGGTAGGGCCCCCGGCGTAGTCGAAGGATGCGCAGCGGTGTTGCCCAAGGCCGCGTCCTTCGACTGCACTCCGCTAACGCCGCTCCGTTCCGCTCAGGATGCTCACATTCTGAGTCAAGTCAGAATAGTTGTCCGACTTCGCCTTACACTCGCCGCCAGGTGAGGCGCCGGGCGGCTGAATCATACAACGCGTAACACGCGCCGCTGCCGTCGTGCGGATCGCCCACGCTGCCCACGCCTACCAGCCATCGCTCGTCATCGGCAAGGGAAAGCTCGCCGTGCGCGCCATCCACTCTCGCGGGCGCGCCGCCGGCCGGCCAGCGCCAGGCCTCCTGGATGTGGGTGTGGCCGTGGAAGAAGACGGGCACGTCGTCCGCCGCTTCCAGTTCCGCAAAAGCGGCCCAGCGCGCCTCTTCGGAGCGCTGCAACGAAGGGAACAGCGCGGTCCAGTGTACCTGTTGCCGGCGCAGATAGTCCACCACATCGGCGATGCCCAAGCCCGCTGGCCAGACCGGGGTCGCGTGCGCGGCCCAAAAGCTGTCGAGACGGGCCTGAGGTTGCCAGCGAGCCACCCACCCTCGAAACGGCGGCGGCAGGCCTCGCAACCCAGAGCACTCCCAGTTGCCAAACACGCACATGGCGCCTGCGGCATCGAGCATTTCGAACGCGCGGATGCCGGCGATGTCACCCAAGGCCACCACCCGCGCCGCGCCCTGCGCACGGGCGTCGGCCAGCGCGCGCGCCAGCCGGTCGCTACGGCCATGAACATCGGAGAGCAGGGCATATAGCGTCATAGGCCGGAAGTGTAATGCATGGAAGGGCTAGATGCAAACGGAAGAATGGGGAATTGCGGGAGATTGGGGAACTGAGGAAACGGTGAACGGATCTGAAGGGAAGGAGGGAACTGAGGGAAGCCAGGGAACTGCGGCAACTGTGCAGGGAACTGAAGGAAAGGAGCGGGCAGGCTACGGTTCTGTGGGAGATGGCCTCTTTGTCATGCTGAGCGGGTTTGCGGCGATCGTTACGTCGCGGCGAGCAGCCAGCGAAGCATCTCACGCTGACGAACGAAACCTTGCCTGTTCGTGGAAGCCGCCACGTGCCAGGCGCTTCACAAGGGTCTGGCACATCGGACTCTTCGACCGCTTCCGGCGGGTCACTGACCCGCCGGAAGCGGAATGTCATACTTTTCGGGTCAGAGGGGTAACGGCGGCTGATAGGGTGGCCGCTTGCCGGCCAGGGTGACGTAGGGCGCGGCGCGGTCGGCGCGGGCGCCCAGCTTGCGCAGGTCGCCGATCTCGCGCAGATTGCCCTGCCGGCGCGCGGTCGCGATGGCCCGCGCCGAGGCCGGCCCGATGCCCGGCACGCGCAGCAGCTCGTTCACCGGCGCGCGGTTGACCTCGACCGGGAAGCGCTCCGGGTGCAGCCTGGCCCAGGTCGCCTTGGGGTCCAGGTCCTGCGGCAGCAGGCCATCGGCGCCAAAGGGCAGTTCCTCGGCGCTGAAGCTGTAGAAGCGCAGCAGCCAATCGGCCTGATAGAGCCTGAACTCGCGCGTGGGGTCGGTGGGCGCGACCTGCTCCATCGGCGTGCCCGGCACCGGCGAGAACGCGCTGTAGTATGCCCGCGCCAGCCGCACGTCACGGTAGAGCATCTGCGCGGTCAGCAGCAGCTCGCGGTCGCTCTCGCCCGCGGGGCCGACGACGAACTGGGTGGAGAGGCCGAACCTAACCCCCCCGACCACCCTTCCCTGCCAGGGAAGGGGGGAGCCGCGCTCCCCTCCCCTCGCAGGGGAGGGGTCAGGGGAGGGGTCAGGGGAGGGGTGACCGCGGATGATGTCTGCCGC
>DAOUAT010000070.1:0-8468 GCA_034433275.1 Anaerolineae bacterium | reverse complement strand
CCATGCGCCTGAACGTGCCCACCATCTTCATCAGCGGCGGGCCGATGAAGGCCGGCGTGACCTCGGCCGGCCGCGTGGTGGATCTGTCCAGCGTGTTTGAAGGTGTGGGCGCGTACCGCGGCGGCAAGATCACGGTGGAAGAGCTGACCGAGCTGGAGGAGGTGGCCTGCCCGACGTGCGGCTCGTGCTCCGGCATGTTCACCGCCAACTCGATGAACTGCCTGTGCGAGGCGCTGGGCATGGCGCTGCCGGGCAACGGCACGATCCTGGCGGTTGATCCCTGCCGCGAGGATCTGGCGCGCCAGGCCGGCGCGCAGATCATGCGGCTGATTGATCTCGACCTGCGGCCGCGCGACATCGTCACCCCCGAGGCCATTGACAACGCGTTCGCGCTGGACATGGCTATGGGCGGCTCGACCAACACGGTGCTGCACACCCTGGCCCTGGCCCGCGAGGCCGGGGTGGACTACCCCCTCAGCCGCCTGAACGAGGTGGCCGAGCGCGTGCCCAACATCTGCAAGGTCGCGCCCTCGTCGCACTACCACATCGAAGACGTGGACCGGGCCGGCGGGATCTCGGCCATCCTGTGGGAGTTGTACAAGCGGCCGGGCATCCTGCACGAAGGCGCCATGACCGTCACCGGCAAGACGCTGCGCGAAAACGTCCAGGGTGTCGAAAGCCGCGACTTGGCGTGCATCCGCCCCCTGGCGAACCCGTACAGCGCGCAGGGGGGGCTGGCGGTCCTCTTCGGCAACCTGGCCCCCGACGGCGCGGTGATCAAGACCGCAGGCGTGCTGCCGGAGATGCTGCGCCATCGCGGCCCGGCGGTGGTGTTCGACTCGCACGACGAGGCCAATGCGGGCATCCTGAACGGCCGCGTCAAGCCCGGCGACGTGGTGGTGATCCGCTACGAGGGGCCCAAGGGCGGGCCGGGTATGCAGGAGATGCTGGCGCCCACGTCCAACATCATGGGCATGGGGTTGGGCAGCTCGGTGGCACTGATCACCGACGGCCGCTTCTCCGGGGCCACGCGCGGCTCCAGCATCGGCCACGTGTCGCCCGAAGCCGCGGCCGGCGGCCCTATCGGCCTGGTGCAGGATGGCGACCTCATCAGCATAGATGTGCCGGGGCGGACGCTGAACGCAGAGCTATCGGATGAGGAGCTGGCCCGGCGGAAGGCTGAGTGCCAGCCGGTCCGCCGCGAGCTCACCGGCTGGCTGAAACGCTACGCGGCGATGGTGACTTCGGGGAGCGAGGGGGCGGTGCTGCGGGTCTAAAGTAATCCGGAATCGAGGCTTCAGCCGGTTTCTTGCGTTAACCAATAGACCGGCTGAAGCCTCGATTCCAGTACGGATCTCAGCTTATTCTACAACACCGCCGCAATCGCCTGGCACACGGCCGCCAGGTTGCTCGACGTCAGCCCGGCCACGTTGATGCGGCCCGAATCCACGATATAGACGGCGTGTTCCTCCCGCAACTGGCGCACCTGCTCGACGGTCAGGCCGGTGAAGGAGAACATGCCGTTTTGCTGTTCGATAAAGGAGAAGTCGCGCGCTACACCCAGCGCGGCCAGCTCGGCCACAAAGCGCCGGCGCATCTCGCGGATGCGGCCGCGCGTGGCGGCCAGCTCCGCCTCCCACTCGGTCCGCAGCTCCGGCGAGCTGAGGATGGTGGTGACGATCTTGGCGCCGTGCGCGGGCGGGTTGGAGTAGATCACGCGGATGATGGTCTTGATCTGACTCAGCGCGGCCTCGGCGGCCGCGGCCGAACGGGCCACTAACGTCAACGCGCCGACGCGCTCGTTGTACAGCCCGAAGTTTTTGGAGTACGAGCTGGCGATCAGGACTTCATCCAGCCGGTCGCACAGCGTCAGCACCCCGGTCACGTCCTCGGCCAGACCATGAGCAAACCCCTGATAGGCAAAATCAACCAGCGGCAGCGCGCCCCGCTCGGCTAATAGATCGGCAATGGCGGCCCACTGCGCTGGGGTGGGATCCGCGCCGGTGGGATTGTGACAACTGCCGTGCAACACCACCACATCACCGGCCGCGGCCTGCGCCAGTGCGGACATCATCTGATCGAAGGCAATGCCGTTCGCGGCCGCGTCGAAATACGGGTAGGTCTCGACGGCCAGACCCGCGGCGCGCATCACGCCGGGATGGTTGGGCCAGGTCGGCTGGCTGATCCAGACGCGCGCGGACGGGTTGGCCCGCTTGATGAAGTCGGCGGCCACGCGCAGCGCGCCGGTGCCGCCGGGCGCGTGGACGGTCACCGCCCGATGCGCCTGCACGAGCGGATGGCTGCCGCCGAAGAGCAATTGCTGGACGGCGGTCGCGTATTCGGGCGCACCGACGATCCCCAGGTAGCTCTTGCTGATCTCGCTGCGCAGGATGTGCTCCTCGGCCCGCTTGACCGCGCGGAAGATCGGCGTGTTGCCGGTTTCGTCTTTGTAGACCCCGGCCCCAAGATTGATTTTGGCCGGGTTGGGATCGCGCTTGAACGTCTCTTCCAGCCCCAGGATGGGGTCGGGAGGCGCCATCTCGACTTTATCGAACATGACTCATGCTCCTGGCGTGTGTTACGCAGGCCGGTTGGCCCAAGTCGCCATTGTACCACAGCCGCGCATTTGCCAAGAATCGCTTTGAACTGAAGAGGAAATCAGGAGAACAGATACAAATGGAATCGAGCCTTCAGGCGGTCAGACCGGCTAAAGCCTCGATTCCATCATGCAAGCCCAGTGAGGGTGACTGATCAGATAAAGATAATCTGCGCGCCGTCGGTCATATCCATGAAGTCGCTGGCGGTGACGATGTCAATGACGCCGTCCACGAAGTCTTCCTTCTTGAGGCCCATCATATCCACCGACATCTTGCAGGCGTAGAGCTGGGCGCCGCCATCCACCAGCATCTGCAGGTACTCGCCCACCGGCGGCGCACCGACCTCAGCGATCTTCTTCTTCATGAACCAGCTCGTGAAAGCGGTCATACCGGGGATGGCTGCCATCCAGTTCGGGATGCCCAGGTTGCCCGTCGGCAACCCCATCATTTTCATCTTCATGCTGGTCTTCCCGATGGGCGAAAGCTCCAGCTTGTCCTGCCGGGACTTGGTGATCATATCCATGCCCCAGAAGGTGAAGAAGATGGTGACATCAATGCCGTTGCCCAACGCAGCCCAGCCCATCACCAGCGCGGGATAGGCCATGTCCAGGTCGCCTTTGGAACAGATGAATGCGACTTTGCGGGTTTCTTCAGCCATCTTACACACACCCTTCCGGCTTTCCCAACCCCGCGATGTGCGCGACCTTTTTGGCCGGGCCCTTAGGGAACAGCGCGAACAGATCCTTGGTCGAAACGCCGGTGCCGGTGGTGATCTGGCGCAGCGTGGGGGACTTGCCGCCCAGGCTGGGTGCGGTGGCCCGGCAGAAGTCAATCACTTTCCAGTGCGCGTCGGTCAGCGCCGCCACGCCTTCTTCCGCGGCGATCTCGGCCGCGATTTCCTTGGTCCATTCGGCCGGGTTGGTCAAGAAGCCTTCATCATTGACCGATACGGTCTTGCCTGCGATTACTCGGGTTGCCATTGTGTTTCTCCTGGATTGGTAGGTTGGTAAGTTGGTAGACAAGGAAACAAGGGCCTTCTCTCCGTATCTCCATGTCTCCGTATCTCCGTGTCACCCCGTCACCGCCCGCGCGCCGATGACGCGCAGGATGCGCAGGGTAAGCGCCAGGCCGCGGCGCACTTGCGGGTCGCGCATCTGGCCTAGCAGCGCCAGCAGCGAGACATTGACCACCGGCTTGGCGACCTCGGCCTCCACATCGGAGACGATGCCGCGCACCAGGCCCAAGATCTCGGGCTGGGTCATGTCCTTGACGGTGTTCAAGATCAGGACAACGTTGTCGCCCAGGTGCAGGACGTCTTCTTCGGTGAACGAAGTGACGATGTTATCGGCGATCTTCAGGCCGCCTTTAGCAAAGGCGAAGTAGCCCTTGTGCTCGGCCTGTTGCAGCAGGTCGGTGGCGGTCGCGAACGCCTGGTTGGACAGCGGGCCCACGGTCTGGGCCAGGTCCATCAGGCTCTCAAGCTGGTCGAGCATCGCCTCGATGTTGCGACCGTTGCGCAGCAGCCGTTTCAAGATGCGCAGCAGGTCGCCCAGGTCAACGTATTCCTGCACCTCTTCCAACTGCTCGACCGCCAGCCGGAAGCCGTCATTGACGATGGGAGTCAGGTCGTGCATCAGCTCCCCGCGTTCCTGGCGTTCACGCTCGGCGCGCTGGGCCTGCTCGGTCAGGTATGCCACCTGCTGCGTGAGGACGTCTAGCTTCTCGTTCAGTGCGACCAGTGCCTGGTCTTCCATGACGTCCTCCTTACTGCCGCCACTTGCCATACATGCTCATGCGCGCGGGCAGCGGCAGCTCCTGGCCCTTCAGCAGGATGTTCCAGTACATCCAACGGAACATCATCTTGCCCCAGTGGTTCATCTCCGACTCTTGCAACAGCGTGAACGGGCCGACGCCGGGCAGCGGGTAGCGGCCGGGCAGCGGCTCGACATCATAGTTGAAATCAATCAGCAGCCCCTTGCCGAAGCCGGACTCGATGAAGCAGTTGGCGTGGCCGTCGAAGGTCGGGTGCATCTCCAGGCCATCCACGTGGCGCAGGAAATTCTCGGCAAAGCAATCCACCGCGAAATGGGCCACCGAGCCGGCCTTGGAGGTGGGCACGGCCGCCGCATCACCCAGCACGAAGATGTTGGGCCACTTGGGCGACAGGAAGGTGTGCGGATCCACCTTCACGAAATTCAACTCATCGCCCATCTCAGAGCGAGCCAGCAGCTCATCGCCCTTGTTCAGCGGGACGGTCACCAGCAGATCGTATTCGATCTCGCTCTCATCGTAGTGTACCAGCTTCTTCGCGTCCGGGTCCACATGCTCGACCATGAAATCGGGGACGACCTGGATATTCTTGCGCTCCAGGATGTCCCCAAGGTGCTTCGCCGCAATAGGCTTGGTGAACGCGGCCGACAGCGGCGTGGCGTAGATCAGCTCCACCCGGTCGCGGATGCCCTGCTCGTGGAAGAACCAATCGGCCAGCATCAGAAACTCCAGCGGCGCGACCGGGCACTTGATGGGGTTTTCCACCACGTTGACCACCATGCGGCCACCCTTCCAGTTGCGCAGCTGCTTGGCCAGCGCCAGGGCGCCCTCGATGGTGTAGAAATCATAGATGGACTTGTACCACTCGTGCTCGTGCAGGCCCGGCGTCTCAGCGGGCCGGGTCTGCGCGCCGGTGGCAATCACCAGGAAGTCATAGGTGAGGGTGCGGCCGTTCGTCAGCTTGACGCGGTTCTTGTCCGGCTCAATGACGTCGGCTTCCGCCTTGATCATCTCGATCCGCGACGGGATGAAGTCACGCTTGGGCTTCACCACGTCGTTCTTGCCGTACATCCCGAAAGGAATAAACAGAAAACCGGGCTGATAGTAGTGCGTCTCGTGCGGGTCAACGATCTTGACCTCCCAATCCTCGCAATCCAGCATCCGGCACAGACGATTGACTACCATGGTGCCGGCCGTGCCGGCGCCCAGAACCAACAGCTTCTTCATACTTTAGGAACCTCCCGTCAGCTAAGAGAAGAGATTGTGTGACCGGTCCAGACTATTCAGGTTCGTTCAACCTGAGGTGGAATAGCCCATGGCCTGGCTACGGTCTTCGATGATGTGCGAGAAGATATCGGCGATGCGTTGCACAAACCCCAGGGCGCGCGCTTGGGCTGCCCGATCCAACCGGTACACTGCCTGAATCTCGGCCTGCACACAGGCGGGCTCCACTGCAAGCGCCCGGGCCATCGCCGCGATACGTTCAGCGCTGGGGGGCCAGGCATCCGGCGCGATGCCACCCAGCACCACCATCCCCTTGAGCTCGGTGCCGACCCGAATCACGCCTCGCGCGCACAACAAATCCAGCTCGCTGGTCATGAATTTAGGTTCCAGCGATGGCTCGCCTGCCAGTTGTTGCCAGGTGTGCACACACTGCTCAGTCAGGCGCGGGTTTTGCTGCGCCAGCGTCGCAAAGAAACCACACGGGTTGCTGATCTGGGTGACGGGCCGGCCGCGCATGTCGGTCACCAATACCATAACACCCAGGATTTCGGCGAAGGTGTCCTGGATCAACTGCACACAAGACAGGGGCAGCAACGCCCGCAGCTCAGGTTCCGTGCGCCCATTCGGTGCGCTTGCACCGTCGGTCAACGGCAAGACCCCCGGCGCTTGCGTGCGCCCGGCATGAAGCCACCGCTCCACCTCGCCCCTGGCAAAACGCCACTGCTTACCGACGCGCATAGCAGGCAACTGCCCGGCTTCAACCATCCGATAAATGGTCGTCCGATCCACCCGCAGCAGCGCCTGCACCTGTTTGGTCGTCAATAGGTCAGTCATACACTCATCGAGTCCAACACAACATGTTCGTGAAATCACCAACATAATGCACCAAATACAGTAAGATGTCGCTGATCTAAATCATACTTCTCGCACCAAATGCATCAAATACAACTTCAATCGTGAAGGTCGCCCGATTGCTGTCTTACGACATCCTGTGCTATACTCTGATGTGTGCGTGCAGCAGGCATTGTGCCGGGCACGCGGATATCCTTGACGAGGTAAGATTCCATGCGCAAGCGCACCTGGGGGGTGCTCTTGGGGGCAGCGTTGCTGCTAGCCGTAAGCGCCTTGGGCTGTGCGGTCTCACAACTTGCGCTTCGGCCCGCTGGCCCGCCAGCCACGCCGACACGCACGCCGCGCCCCACGTGGACGCCGGCAGCCAACGCGGTGCGTATTGCGCCGCCCACCCTTGATCCTACGCGCTTCCCAGGTGTCACCCAGCCCGAACTTGCGCCCACCGCCCAGGTGTTTGTGCCGGGCGGCGAGGGGCCGATCTTCGTGCCGATACCCCCCGAAGGTGTAAGCGGCGTCCAGACAGTCGTGGTCATCATCGTCACTGCAACGCCGCTGCCGACGCTCACGCCGACACCCGGTCCGCCGACCAGCACGCCCACGCCCACGGCAACGCCAGGGCCGCCGACCGCGACTCCTACTGCCACAGCGACCCCACTGCCGCCGGTTTTGGTCGAGGTCACCATGGATAAGGCGAACGTACGCCAGGGACCCAGCGCCTTCTACCCGGTCGTGACTAAGCTCGACATCGGCACACAGGTGACCGTGGTGGGCCGCAATCGGGGCGGCGATTGGTGGAAGATCTGCTGCGTGAACGGCACGGACGTCTGGATCGCGGACTCTGTGGTCAAGGTCACGGGGCCACTCTGGGCCGTGCAAGAAGTGGCCAACATTCCACCACCGCCGCCCACAGCGCCGCCGCCGCCGACACCGCAACCCACGCCCACCTATGCATGGCCGTTCAATGTGGAAGCAGGAGGCCACTATCCTCATGGCCAGAACTTCTTCCGCGTCGACGCCATCGTTTACAATGGGGCGACGCCGCTGTGGGGCTATCGTCTGAAAATACGCAAGCTTTCCACCGGCCAGGAATGGTTGAGCGATGACTCGCAGGCCTCATATAATTGGGTTGTACTGCAGTGGCCCAATGACGGCAAATCATTCAACCCGAATATTGATTGTCCGTCTGGTCGCGCGTTGTGCATTCGAACCAACGTGAAGTGGGACAGCAACGGCATCGGTGTGACCATGGATGATGACGTGTGGGAAGTCACTGTCGTCGACCGCGCATCACCGCCAAACCCGCTATCGGCGCCACTGCGCATTGCAACCAGCATCTCGGCATCGAAATGGTATTACGTGATCTTCACCGGCCGCCAATGAACGAGCAAAGCCACATCACCGTCCGCCGCCGGGCTGCCGGCGCTTTGTTGATACTTGCCGCACTGCTGGTCATCGTCAGCACCAGTTGTGCGCTGGGCCAGGCGCTGGTTGGGCCGCGCGGCAACGCCGCCGCCACACCGACCAAGACGCCGCGGCCCACGTTCACGCCGTTGCCCGGCCTGCTGACTCCGGCCACACCCGGCAGTGGCGTGGTTCGCGGCGCGCTGCCGCCGGGCGTCACCGTGCAACCGCCACCGAGCAACAGCGCAGAAGCCCCTCCGTCAGGCACGGGCGTGGAAAACACCACCATCAGCCTCGTGATCTACGCCACCGACACGCCGGCTCCCGCCGCGACAAGCGAGCCAACCAGTACACCGGGGCCTGCACAGGGCGCCGAACCTGCCGAGCTGGCGCCTACCAGCGGCCCGCAGCCCACCCCTTATGCAGTGGTCAGCGTCACCACGTTGACTGGGCGCCGCGGCCCTGATCCCGCTTTTGAACGCATAGGGCAGGCCAGCCAGGGTGTTGAGCTGCTGCTCCTGGCGCGCACACTGGATGGCGCCTGGTGGCAGGTGTGCTGCATGGCTAACCAGGCGGTGTGGGTGCCGGCCGAGAGCCTGGAAGTGCGTGGCTCAGTTGATAGTG
>DAOUAT010000069.1:0-5099 GCA_034433275.1 Anaerolineae bacterium | reverse complement strand
GAGAAAGGGAGGCAAGGAGACAAGGAGATAAGGAGACAGGGAGACACGGAGACCGGGAGACAAGGGGAAAAGGAGACGCGGAGATTGGGCGACAAGGGGACAGGACGACAGGGCGAAAAAAGGGCTGAAATCTCACCCCCCCATACTCCCACCCCCATCCCCGTCCAACGCGTCTTCGAAGCCTTTCTGGTCTTCTGGCCCGCGGCGACCTGGGCGGTTTTCACCTGGGTGGGCGAGAAGATGCCGTGGCACACCGTCTACTTTGCCATGTCTATGGCGCCGTTGGGCGGTTGGTGGCTGGGCAAGGTGATGGATGGCATTGACTGGCGCGGCGGCCGGCAGCGAGGCATCATCTGGCTCATGGGCCTGACGCCCTTGTTCCTGCTGGCGGTGAAAGCGGTGCTGCCTCCCGCGACCAAACGTCCTTTTGTGGATGTCACCGTGAACGGCATGAGCAACACCGCTCAGTGGCTGCTGGCGTTGGTTGTGGCCCTGGCGCTGATCTACTTCATCTACGACCGGGTCATGGCCCTGGGCTGGCGGCAGAGCGTGGCCGCGGCCGGGACAAGCCTGGCCGCACTGCTGCTGATCCTCACGGTGGGTGTGTCCTATCGGTTCAACTTCATCAACTACGATTACCCCATTGAGCCCATGGTCTACGCCCATGCCACTCCGGATATCAAGCTGGTGATGACGCAGATCGAGGAGATCTCGCGGCGCACCGTTGGCGATCACGCTCTGCGTGTAGCCTATGACAACGAGGCGACCTGGCCCCTGGAATGGTATTTCCGCGACTACCCGAACAAAGTCTACTTCGGGACCAGCCCCAGCCGGGACGCTATGGATTCACCGGTGGTGATCGCGGCCGACCCGAATATCGCCAAGGTCAAACCCTACCTGGGCGACCGCTACTACGAGTTCAGCTATCGGCTGATCTGGTGGCCGCGGGAGACCTACAAGGGGCTGAGCTGGCAGCGCATCCGCGACGGCCTGCGCGACCCGGTGCAGCGTGGGCAGTTTTGGAACGTAGTGATCCATCGGCGCTACACCACCAAGACCGCCCAGTGGGATCCCATGAAGCGGTTCAGCGTGTTCGTCCGCAAAGACATCGCCGCGCAGGTGTGGAACTGGGGCGCGCCGGCCTCAGTCCCGGGGACTATCCCTGGCGCGGTGGAGCTCAACCCTTACGAGGCTGGTCAGCGCACCATCCCGGCGATCCAGCAGATCGGCACGGCCGGGGTCGCGGGCAATGCCGCAGGCCAGTTCAGCTTCCCGCGCGCGGTGGCGGTGGATGTCGAGGGTCTCATCTACGTGGCAGATTCGGGCAACCACCGGGTGCAGGTGTTCAACCCGGACGGCAGCTTCCTGCGCCAGTGGGGCAGCCTGTGCAAGCTGGACACCGGTGAGGGCTGCGTGGCTGGCGGCGACGGCCAGTTCAACGAGCCCTGGGGCGTCGCGGTCGGCCAGGATGGCAGCGTGTATGTTTCGGACACCTGGAACCATCGCATCCAGAAGTTCACCAACCAGGGCCAGTTTGTGACCAAGTGGGGGACTTTCGGTTCCACCGGCGGCGAGCTCGGCCAGGAGAACCTGTTCTACGGCCCGCGCGCGCTGGCGATCGGCCGCGATGGCAACCTGTACGTCATGGACACCGGCAACAAGCGGGTGCAGGTGTTCACGCCCGAAGGCAGCTTCATCACCCAGTGGGGCGGCGGCGGGGTGATTGATGGCCGCTTCGATGAGCCGGTGGGCCTGGCCCAGGATGGGGGCGGCAACTGGTACGTGGCCGACACCTGGAATCGCCGCATCCAGCAGTTCAGCGGGGCGTTTCAGTTCATCGCACAGTGGCCCGTGGCTGGCTGGGGTTCGCAGTCGGTGGTCAACAAGCCCGCGCTGGCGCTCGACCCGGCCCGCAAGGTGATCTATGCCGTGGATCCGGAGAACTATCGCGTGCTGGCATTCGGCCTCGACGGCGCCTTCAAGGCGACCTGGGGCCAGTACGGCACGGAGGCCGAATCCTTCACCCTGCCCACCGGCATCGCCGTGGGGCCGGACGGCAAGGTCTACGTCGCCGACGGCGACGCGCACCGGGTCATGATCTTCCCGCCGTTGCAGTGAGGATCGAGGAACCTGGTCTTTCAATCGTTTGTTTGACCTCAATCGAGGATACAGATATACTGATTGTAAATTGCCTGGAGGCTCCTCATGTCTGATCTCAAAACTCAATTCGAGACCGCGGCCCAGGATGTTCAAAAGCTGGCCCGGAAACCAGACGACAAGACCCTGCTCAGCCTCTATGCGTTCTACAAACAGGCTACCGCCGGTGATGTGACCGGTGGCCGGCCCACCGGCTTCGATATCGTCGGCAAGGCCAAGTACGATGCGTGGGCGAAGCTCAAGGGGACGTCGAAAGATATGGCGATGCAGGCGTATATCGAGTTGGTGAAGCGTCTGCCGGGATAAGGTCATGCCTTGCATCTGCGAGTTTCTTGGCATTGCCATTTACATGTACTACAACGATCACGCGCCGGCGCACTTCCATGCCGAATAGGGAGACTGTTGGAGCAGTAGGGACGATGCAGCGATTAGTGCGCGTGCGCAGTGTTGAACCGCTTGCTGGCTTTCACGTTCGCTTGAGTTTCGAGGACGGCACGCAACGAGAAGTGGACTTGGAGTGTTATCTTCATGGTCCCATCTTCGGTGCAATCCGGCGCGACCCGGCCGTGTTCCGCTCGGTGCGAGTTGATCACGGTGTGGTTGCATGGCCCAACGGAGCCGATATTGATCCAGATGTGCTTTACTATGGCCTGAAACCTGTCTGGATGGAGCGAGAAAGCACATCGGAAAGGCGTGCTTATAAACCGCAGGTGCAGGCTTCGGTGGGGTTGCCCTTGCGAGAAACCACCGAGTCGTATACTTCCTCTGCCGACGAAGCACTCGAGACTCCATAATTTTGCAGCACAACGTCGTGCTGCCAACTTGAGACCGAAGGAGGTTCCAGATTGAAGCTACAAGAGTACCAGGCCAAACGTATCTTCGGACAGTACGGCATCCCGGTGCCCAGCGGCGATGTGGCCGCGACGCCGACTGAGGCCCGCGCCATCGCCGAGCGGATCGGCGGGCCGGTGGTGGTCAAGTCCCAGGTGCTGGTGGGCGGCCGCGGCAAGGCCGGCGGCATCAAGCTGGCGAAGTCGGCCGACGAGGCCGAGCAGGTGGCCGGCCGCATCCTGGGCATGGATATCAAGGGCCTGACGGTCAAGAAAGTGTTGATCGATCCGGCCGCGGACATCCGCAAAGAGCTCTACCTGGGCATCGTGCTCGACCGGGCGCGGCGCCGCGTGGTGATGATGGCCTCCAGCGAGGGCGGCGTGGACATCGAAGAAGTGGCCGCCCGGACGCCGGAGAAGATCGTCACAGTCGCCGTGGACCCCTGCCTGGGGCTGAAGGAGTACCAGGCGCGTGACCTGGGGATCAACATCGGCCTACCGCGCGAGCAACTGGGCCAGTTTGCCAAGATCTGCCAGGGCCTCTACAACTGCTACCTGGGCTGCGATGCCAGCCTGGCCGAGATCAACCCGCTGGCCGAGCTGGGCGATGGCACGTTGAAGGCGCTGGATGGCAAGATGGTGCTCGATGATAGCGCACTCTTCCGCCATGCTGACCTGGCCGCCATGCGCGACGAGGACGAGGAGACGCCCGAGGAACGCGAGGCGCGGCTCAGCGACCTCAGCTACGTCAAGCTCGACGGCGAGATCGGCTGCATGGTTAACGGCGCAGGCCTGGCTATGGCCACCATGGACATCATCAAACACTTTGGCGGCTCGCCGGCCAACTTCCTCGATGTGGGCGGCGGCGCCAAGGCCAGCAAGGTCGCGGCCGCGCTGCGCATCATCCTCTCCGACCCCAACGTCAAGGTCGTGCTCCTGAACATCTTTGGCGGCATCACCCGGTGTGACGAAGTGGCCCGCGGCATCTTGCAGGCCCTGAGCCAGGTCCCCACCCAGGCGCCCATGGTGGTGCGCCTGGTGGGCACCAACTACGAGGAGGGCCGGGCGATCCTGGCCGATGCGCACATGATCACCGCGGACACGTTGGCCGAAGCGGCCCAGAAAGCTGTTGCGGCGGGGAGGGCAGCATGAGCATCCTGGTTAGCAGCAAGACCCGCCTGGTCGTGCAGGGCATCACCGGCCGCGAAGGCGCATTCCACACCGAGCAGATGATCGCCTACGGCACCAACGTGGTGGCGGGCGTGACCCCCGGCAAAGGCGGCGGCTGGGCCGTCGGCAACGTGCCTATCTTCGACAGCGTCGCCGAGGCGGTGAACGCCACCGGCGCCAACACCAGCATCATCTATGTGCCGGCCAAGTTCGCGCCGGACGCCATCCTGGAGGCCTCGGACGCGGGCGTCGCGCTGGAGATCTGCATCACCGAGGGCATCCCCGCGCTGGATATGCTGAAGGTGCGCGCCTACCTGGACCAGTCCAAGGCGCGCCTGATCGGCCCCAACTGTCCGGGCCTGATCACGCCCGGCGAGGCCAAGGTCGGCATCATGCCCGGCCACATCCATACCCGCGGCAACGTGGGCCTGGTCAGCCGCTCCGGCACGCTGACCTACGAAGTGGTGTACGCGCTGACCCTGCGCGGCATCGGCCAGTCCACCGCGGTCGGCATCGGCGGTGACCCCATCAACGGCACCAGCTGCGTGGATGTGCTGGACATGTTCGAGCGCGACCCGGAGACGCAGCAGGTGGTCATGATCGGCGAGATCGGTGGCGCCGACGAGGAGAACGCGGCCGAATTCATCGCCACGCAGATGACCAAACCGGTGACCGCGTTCATCGCAGGCCAGACCGCGCCGCCCGGCAAGCGCATGGGCCACGCCGGCGCCATCATCAGCGGCGGCAAAGGCACTGCGGCCGACAAGATCGCGGCGCTGAAGGCGGCAGGTGTGCGGGTGGCCAAACACCCCGGCGAGATCGCCGAGATGGTGGCCGCGTTGATGTGATCTTAGGCCGTCGGACAAACCCGTTTCTCACAGAGGCCTGGTTTGTCCGGCGGCAGGGTGATTCACCATGCCCGAACCGCCCCCCTCCGCGCCC
>DAOUAT010000068.1:0-7758 GCA_034433275.1 Anaerolineae bacterium | reverse complement strand
ACCGAAGTCACCCGCACCATCGGCCCGCACTATGAAGTGGTGGTGGCGGTGGGCAGCGGGCAGGTGCTGACGACGACGAAATACTACGAGTTCGGCGGCCAGCGCATCGCGGTCAGACAGAATGGGACGCTCAGCTACCTGCACGGCGATCACCTGGGCAGTACGGCGGTCACGACCAGCAACAGCGGCGCGGCGACGAACAATGTTCGTTACTTCGCCTACGGCAGCCAACGCAGCGGCGACCTGCTCGCCCTGCCGACCGATCACACCTTCACCGGGCAGAAGTTGGATAGCGGCAGCGGGCTGCTGTATTATGGCGCGCGGTACTACGATAGCGCGTTGGGGATGTTCATTAGTCCGGACAGCATCGTGCCGGAGCCGGGGAATCCGCAGAGTTTGAATCGCTACAGCTACGCGAACAACTCACCGCTCACCTACATTGATAGCGATGGGCATATTGCGTTCGTGCCCTTGCTGATCATCGGTGGCATTGCGCTGCTCAAGGCCATTGACTACGGCTGGACCGCCTATGACGCCGCGCAGAGCCTCAAGGTAATGAACGATCCCAATGCGGCGGAGGCAGCCAAGACCGCCGCGGCCGCGAGCCTGGCACTGACCATCGCGTTCGAGGCCGCCGAACCGGATGATCTGCTGCCGGTCAGCCTGCCCCTGGATGATCTGGCGCGCAAGGGCATCCAGAAGCTTAGTAAGGGGGCAGTTGAGAATACCACAGAGAAGGCAATCAAAGAAGTTGGACATCACACGGTACCAGTTGAGGTTCTGAAAAAGTATCTTCCCCCAGATATAGCGAATGCCGTACGAGGAAAGAAAGGCGCACCTAACATCTGGGGTATTCCGGAGGAAATTCATAAAAATATTCATTCCGGCCCCGGAGGTGGTCGTTACAACCAACGTTGGATCGAGGAGATAGAGAAGCTCAAGCTCTATTCCACGGAGATCACCCCGGAAGCCATCTTAGAGATACGGGATCGGTTAGTGAAAGAGTTTGGTCTTGATCCATGGAGGCCCCAATGATCAAGCTCTTTCACTTCCACAATCCTCACAATTACTACTTTGCGCAAGCAGGACGGCGTGGGACATGGTATCCTCATCCTGGCCCAGGGCTCTGCCGTGAATGCAGGACATCGCAACAAAAGCGGGTACCACCGCTGATTTTGGAATGGGAACCCGGCTCCGATCAGATAGGAGATTTTGTCTGGCCCGGCATAGATGACGAAATAGTGATTACGGAAAGAGTCAGACATGCTTTAGAAGGGCGATTTCGGGGATTTAACTTCCAGCCTATAGCAATGTGGCAAGATCCGAAACTTAAGCGATCCCAGCGAATCACCAAGCGCACTCAATCCAGAGTTTGGCTCCCCTATGAGGGGCCGCCTCTTTGGGATTTGTGGGTTACGGCTCGGTGTCATCTGGATCTCAGACGTTCTGGCGTGACTTTTGAGAAAGAGTGCTCGATCTGTGGGAAAAAATTCTACAAGGGACCGCCATTTGAGGAGCGCCATCTAGTAGTGGATTCCACAAGCTGGGGAGGAGAAGATATTTTTCGCATCGAACAATCTGGATGGATTTTCTGCACTGAGCGAATGAAGGAATTCATCGAGTCAGCCGGCTTTACCAATGTGAGCTTCCTGGAAGATGGCGAAATCCTCACGGATGAGTCGAGCCAGCCCCCCTCGCACTTGTCGTGAGAGGGCGATGGGCCTTGAACGGCTGTGGCGGGGCTGCAACTAATGGGACTATGATTCACCCGACCGGGGGTAGTGGCAGAAGCACCCTGGTGGCAGCCAAATCGGTGAGCAGGTGAACTTCACCCCCAACGCTCTGGGTTTACTGCGCCAAGTACGGAGCAATGGCAGCGCCTACTACGTGGACGAGACGCTCTACAACGCCTTGGGCCAGGTGACGAAACGGCAGCCTGGGCAGCACGACGTATCAGTTCACCGACCATACGCAGCGAGGAGGCAGGGCTGGGGTCGCTGTATGATTATAACGCGCGCCACTAGCGCGCAGCCTCCCCGTGGGGGATTCACCCGCGCTGGGCCGCTTCCTGCAGCCGGACACCATCGTGCCGAGTCCGGGCAATCCGCAGAGTTTGAATCGCTACAGCTATGTGCTGAACAACCCGCTGCGGTACACGGATCCGACGGGGCATGACGTGGCCTGTCCAGGACAAGATGCCAGCCAATGCTACGGTGGGCTGTTTGAGTACTGGGTCAGTATCTACGATCAGTCACGACTGGATGCCGAGATTCGCCAGCGGATGATTGATCACCAAGACATGGCCACCATTATCGCCGTGGGAGCGATCCTGGAAGAACTTTACGGCGAGACGAATGCCGTTGTGCCCCAGGCATACGCCGCGATGTTCGCCAACAGCTTTGCCGGGGGTGATTTACCTGGGCTCCGGAATGACAAGTATGCTCCCTTGCTCGCGGGCGCTATCATGGCCGGCACAGGACTGGCTGGCGCCAATCTGGGTGGCTTGAAGCAGGAAATGGCGGGGTCCGTAGGCGCGTCTGTATTCCAAGGCATACGCGTGGTACGTCAGATGCAAATTGACTGGCAGATGAAGGACGCGAAGGGGCGCACGAACTTGGAGCGAGCACAGGCGGGGCTTGCCCCGCTGGGACCAGATGGTGCCCCAATAAACCTTCATCATGTTGGACAATCAGCGCTTGGGCCTATCGCGGAAGTTAGCCAAACAACACATCAACGTTTTTCGGCCATCCTCCACAGGGCGAGTGGCCCGAGTCAAGTGGACAGAGACGCTTTTTCCGGATGGCGACAGAGCTATTGGCAGTGGCGCGCCTCAGAGGCCTTGAATGCCAGGCCAGGAGAGTGAATCATGTCGGGATTGAGTTTTACAGAGGTCAACGCGCTGATCAAGAAATATTCAAAGCTTGCCGACTTCGTAGGCCCGGTTAGCGATGATGAGATCACTGCTGCCGAACGAGAGCTGTCGGTAACCTTTTCGGTAAGCTACCGTTTGTTCCTGCGAAAGTACGGTTGTGGCAATTTCGGAGCGCAGGAGTTCTTTGGGCTAGGGGTGCCCTCTACCGGCATTCCAAACGTCATTTGGACCACTCACTGGTTTCGACACACGGAAAAAGCTTTCCCCGAGGCTCTAGTTGTGATCTATAATGCCGGCCTGGGTGAAATCTTTTGCCTTGACACTGCCGCTCTGGATAGCGATGGCGAGTGCCGTGTCGTGCGCTGGATTCCTGGGTTGTCCGTCAAGCTGCAGGATTATGAGGTCATTGCACCCACATTTGGTGAGCTACTGCTAAAATATGTGAGAGAGCAAGTGGATCGTTACAAAGCCAGAACAGGTGAATGTGAATTTCGGATTTAGAACCATCACTCCCGGGCCCCGGCCCACACGCACGCGCTGGCCCACGTCGGGCGGCACGGCGGGCGACAACAAAGGCCTGGGCCGGCGCACGGGCATGACCGACGCCTCGGGCAGCGCGAGCTGGGTCTACGACTTGCGCGGCGGACGACGCAGGAGACGAAAGTCGTCAGCGGCACGGGCGGCGGCACGTTCGTGACGCAATGGGCCTACGACTCGGCCGACCGGCTCACGTGGCAGAAGTACCCCGGCGGCAATGGCAGTCAGATCGGCGAGCAGGTCAACTTCACCCCCGACGCCCAGGGGTTGCTGCGCCAGGTGCGGAGCAATGGCAGCACCTACTACGTGGGCGAGACGCTCTACAATGCGCTGGGCCAGGTGACGGAGCGGCGGCTGGGCAGCACAACCGGCGTGGTCAAACAGCTTTACACCTACACCGCGGCCGAGAACTTCCGGCTGGTGACGTTGCAGGCCGGCGTGAGCCCAACCTACGCCAACCTGCAGAACATCAGCTACGGCTACGATGATGTGGGCAACGTGCTGACGATCACGGATGCGGCGGCGTATGACGGTGATGCGACCCCGGCGACGCAGACGCAGACCTTCACCTACGACCCGCTGCACCGGCTCAAGACCGCGCAGGCCAGCGGCGTGCCGCCCAATTACGGGGCCTACAGCCAGAAGAACTACGACTGCGACGCTATCGGCAACCTGACGCACTTCGAGGGCACAACACAGAATCGGTACTACCTGGACGCGGCCCACAAGCACGCGCTGACCCACGTCGGCGGCACGACGGCGGGCTATCAGAAGTACTGGTACGACGCCAACGGCAATGCGACCAAACGCATCACCGACGCGCCCTACGACCTGATCTACGACGCCGAGAACCGGCTGACGCAGCTCAAGAAGAACGGCGCGGTGAGCGGGACGTATGTGTACGACGGGGACGGGGTGCGGGTCAAGGAGACGGCGGGCGGCGTCACGCGCGTGTTCATCGGCGCCTACTTCGAGTGGACCGGCAGCACGACCACAATGAAGAGGTACTATTACGCTGGCGGGACGCGCGTCGCCATGCGCACGGGGAGCAGCACGCTCAACTACCTGCTGAGCGACCACCTCGGCTCGCAGGCGTTGACCTTGACCAACGCGGGCGCGCGGTTCAACCCGAACACCGAGCTGCGTTACATGCCCTACGGCGTGGCGCGCTATACGGCCGGTGCGACCCCGACGACGTTCAACTTCACGGGGCAGCGCAAGGATAGCGGGAGCGGTTTGCTGTTCTATAATGCAAGGTGGTATGATCCGGTCGTGGGCCGGTTCCTCAGCCCGGACACCATCGTGCCGAGTCCGGGCGATCCGCAGAGCTTGAATCGGTACGCGTATGTGTTGAATAATCCTGTCAAGTACCGCGATCCCAGCGGCCACATTCCCGTTGACTGGCTCCTGGACATCGGTGGCATCGCCTTTGACATCTACCAAATCATCCGGGAGCCGTCGCGGGAGAACTGGCAGGCCCTGGCCGTGGACGTGGGGCTGTGGGCGCTGCCCTACACACCGGCCGTGGCAGGCAGCGCCCTGCGTAGTGGCAAAACGGCTGCGGCGCAGCTGGCAGCGCATGCCGATGAGATGATGGATGCGGCGCGGTTGGTCAATCGGGCTGCGGATACTGCCGCCGGCTTGCGGAGATTCTCGAGCGCGGGGACCGAGATCGTACCAGATGTACTAAACGCGTTTGGGGATGGAGGGCGCGTCGCCGGTGACATTCCGGCTGCCTTCAAAGAACGTGGTACCAGAGTGATCGGTAGATGGTGGGATACTAAGGTGGCAGAGGAATTTGGGGGACGGATTTTCAAACCAGCGCCTGAGCTCACAGATTGGGACTCCATTGCAAAAGCCAATTATGCCTGGATTCAGGAAGCCATGAAAAACGGGGAAGTATTCTATCTTGCGTCGCCGGTTGACCTTGCTCACCTTAGCAGCAAGGAATATGGTGTTGCCATCTTTGCCAGGGAATTGGATGCTCTTTTACAGGCAGGCTATCGCCGCGTTGGCGATTACCTGATTCCGCCGCATTAGGCAGAGGGACGTATCAAGATGATCCAGGATGATGAATTCCTTTCTCAGGCAGGACAACTCCTCAGCATTCTAAAAGGTATCAAGCCTAGGGAATACTGGCTAAGCCAGTTGCCTTCCGTCGAAGACGGATTGGTTGCGCAGGCAAGTGACTTATATAACGAGGCTACTCTGCCCCAAAAAGAAGTGTTCCTATCAGCTCTATCCGAGGACATCTCCGCAGTTCTAAGTTACTTTGCAAGCCGCATGGCCATGTTGAGCGTGCGTCAAAGCTCTGAAACAGTCTTAATGAAAGGATTGATAGCTCTGATTATCAAGCTGGATTGGTGGCTATGGCTTGCCCCACGCGAGTTGATGTTTGATGAACTTATCTTGGTTCATCAAAGCGCAAACAAACTAAGAACCGCTCCAGATCGTCTGTTTGCTGCCGCAGCAGTGATTGCCTTCAGGAAGGAAACAAAGAAAATCCTTTATGACTTTCTTCAGATTGCCGATTCGAACGGACACGCGTTATTATACAAAGCTGGTTGGGAGGCAATCGAAGGGCCGGCTGGTCTGATATATCATTACGGGGGACAACCAATTCCAGATGGGCATCTCATGCCTGGTGCAGATCATCAAAGCGATACACGAGTATAACTAAGGCAAAAAAGAGCGAGCAGCGCCAGAAAGGCGACCAAAATCAGCTGCAGTGACAGAAGTGGCCTGACAAGGATTCTTCGCCTACGGCACCCCGCGCGGGCCGGCCAGCACGTTACCAACCAACTACAGATTCACCGGTCAGCGCAGCGAGGAGGCGGGGCTGGGGTCGTTGTGTGTGAGCGTCCGATATCGTGCTCACTTCCATTGGTGCATCCGGCAGGAACCCGCTATAATCGCCTCACCTGATCGTCTACCGAACGAGTGCTCATGCCCGCATCTCACCGGAATCGCATCATCCTATCCCCTCGTCTGCGTTGGCTCTGGCTGCTGGCGTTGTTCGCCGCGCCCGTGCTGATCGTGTCGCTGGCCCAGGACATCGGCGCGACGGCCCATGATGCGGCCGCGGAGCACATCATGCGCGCGGTCGCGTTCTCCGCGACGATGGATGACGGCGCGCTTTACCCGCGCTGGTCGCAAACGCTTCACTGGGGCCTGGGCAGCCCGCTGTTCACCTTCCAGCCGCCGCTGCCCTACTACGCCCTGGATCTGTTGCACCGCCTGGGCCTGCCGCACGACCTGGGCTGGCGCTGGCTGGTCGCGGCCGGCTTCGGGCTGGCGTTTGCCGGCGCCTATCTGCTGGTGCGGGAGCTCACGAGTCGGCGCTGGTCCGCGCTGGCCGCAGCCGCAGCATATTTGTACGCGCCCTACATCCTGCGCAACGCGTTGGAACGCGGGTCCAATGAGGCGTACAGCGTCTTCCTTTATCCCCTGGTGGTGTGGAGCCTGCTCCGTCTGGCGCGGCCGGAGCCTCATCCCGCGGCCGGTGGTGTGGGTGATGAGAATGTCATGCTGAGCGGGTGGACAAATCACAACCCGTTACGACGAGAGACCAGCGAAGTATCTCCCTCCGGTGGCCGAGAATCTTTGCTGGTGTCGCGCCGCAGCGTATTTTGGCCGCCAGACTCGCTCAGAGTGACAATAGCGAGAATTTTCGGGGCAGCGTCCATGTCGCAGGCGACACAAGCGGCGATGAAAGTGCAGTCATCCGCGTTCATCCGCGCTCGTCCGCGTTCTATTTTCAGATCAGGGGCGGGCCGTTTCGTGTTCGCAACGCTGATCTGGGCCGCGTGCATTGGCTCGCACGTGCTGGGGCCGCTGATGCTGGCGCCGTTCGCCGGGCTGCTGGCGCTCTATCTGGGCTGGCGGCGGCGCACGGCCGCCCCCCTGCTGGCGCTGCTGGCCGGCGGCCTGCTGACAGCGTTCATCTGGGCGCCGATGATCCCGGAGCAGGCGTGGGTGCACGTGGAGCGCGATTTCACCCAGCCGGAGGCCATCCCCCTTGACAACCCGCTGCCCCTCGAGGACTTGCTGGCGCCGCCGGCCGTGTATGACACCGGCCGCGCGAACAACAACATGGGGGATCGGGTTGGCCTGGGCCAGACGCTCCTGCTCGGGGCCGCGGCCGCGGTCGCCGTGGTCGCGCTGGCGGCCCGCCGCGGCGACCGCCGGTTGGCCGCGGCGCTGCTGGTCGCGGCGCTGGCCGGGCTGTTCCTGTTCTGGTTGCTGACGGGTTGGTCCGACTGGCTGTGGCGGCTGGGCGGCGATGTGCTGGCCCGGCTGCTCTATCGCACGCGGCTGATGGGCGCGCAGGCGCTGGCCGCGGCGACGGC
>DAOUAT010000067.1:0-5441 GCA_034433275.1 Anaerolineae bacterium | reverse complement strand
GGCCCAGCCAGGCCCCCAGGCTCGCCAGCGCCAGGGTGACCCAGCCCACGAAAACGGTATTGATGTCGCTGAACGGGCCCTTGCCCTCCTCCACGGCCCGCAGCGCCGCCTGCCAGCGCACGTCAGGCCCGGCCGCGGCGTCGCCGGCAAAGAGCGGATTGAGCTCCGTGGGCGTCACCAGCCCGACCAGGTCCGTGCTGAGCTTCAGGCTCTCGCCCCAGCCGGTCAGCGCGTAGTCGCCCCGGACGAACTCGCGGGCGATAGGGATCAACGCCGGCGACCAGATCAGCGCGGCGATGGCCCCGGCCACGGCCAATCGGCCCAGCGCGGCCCAGCGCGATCGCAGCTCGCGCCACAGCGCCAACAGCACGATCACCGAAAGGAGCGCCAGGAACGACGCGAAGATCATCTCAGCCAGCGCCGCCAGCGCAAAGAAGAGGCCGGCCAGCGCCGCGTTCTTCAGCCGTGGTTCGCGCAGCGTCTTCAGCAGGTAGAGCGCGTAAAACGGCAGCCACTGGGTGGTCACCATATCGTAGTGCCCCAGCGCCGCGTAGATGGCGCGGTTGGCGGCGAAGGCGTAGATGATGGCGGCGATGAGCGCGGCGAGGCGGGCGGGTGGCGAATGGCGAATGGCGAATGGCGAATGGTGCTCAGTCACGTCTGCCGCGTCCCTGAAATACGCAGTACGCAGTACGTAGTACGTTAGCAGGTACGCGCCCAGGCCGCTCAAAACCGTCGCCAGGAGCAGGGTCAGGTTGCTGGCCAGGGGCACGTTGGTCGCGAGTTGCAGCGGCAGGGCGATGATGGCGTTGAAGAAGTTGTAGGTGTAGAGGATCAGGTCAATGCCCAGCGGATACCAGATCAGCTCGCTGTGGAGTGGGCTGGCCCGCAGGTCGAGGAGCGCGTGCTTGAAGTACCAGATGTTCCACGCGAACGTAGACTCATCGAAGGCCCAGCTGGCGGTGCCCGGCAGCCGGTCGGCCAGGTGGCGGGCCAGTGGCCAGCTCAGCGCCAGGGCCAGGATGGTCAGCAGACCCAGGATGGCCCAGATGTGCCGGTAGCGTGGCCGCGAACCGGGGTCGGGTGTGGTGAGATGATCAAGGGCAGCTTTGGATTCGATCATGGTGCGATGGTATCACAGGGTAGGATGGGCGGCAAGTATCACGATTCTCCCAAGCGCAGTTTACTTTTCGGGCATGGGCGTCCGTCACTGGAGTCGAGGCTTCAGCCGGTCACTCTCTGTGAGCGTCAAACCGCCTGATCCTGAAGGAGGCTTCGCACAGGCTCGATTCCTGACACTTGCCCGCAAACAGAAAACACTCACGGCTGCCCCACCACAATCTCGGCCAGCGTGCGCGCGTCCGCGCCGTCGGCCCAGGTTAACCGGCCCTCAGGCCGGTACCAGCCGAAGATCAGCCGATAGCGCCCGGCGGGCAGATCGGCGGGCAGGGGCAGCTCGTACTGGTCGGCCACCAACAGGCCGGGCTGCCAGGCGGACGGCGGGTAGATGCCGTCGCCGGGCACGCGGTCCACCTGGGCGACCTTCTCGCCGCGCTCGTCCAGCAGGTGGATGAAGGTCGTCCAGTCCTGCCCCACCGCGGCGTCCGCCTGCCAATACAGCGTCAGGCTGAGGACGGCGCCCGGTTCGATCTCGGCCGGCGCCAGGTCGTACCCGCGCCAGCGCACCGCAGGCCCGAGACCGAGGTCGGCGGGGTGCGTGACGGCGGCCGCATCCCGCGCGGGCAGGGGCAGCAGGCGGAGCCCGGCTTGGGTCTGCCGGAGCGCGTAGAACGGCCGCCCCTCGGCCAGCGCGCGCTGCATCAGCGTCGCCGCGCCGCCCGCGTCGCTGTGGATGATCCACAGGTCGGGGCGGATGCCGTCCACCCGTTGGCGGTAGCGCAGCGGGGTGATCACATTCCAATCGCCCACCAGCGCGGCGCCCGCGGGCAACGGCTGCGCCAGGAACGCGCGGCTCCAATCGGTCTGGCGCAACGCGGCCATGGCCGGGTAGTGGCTGACCGCGCTCGCCAGGGGGATGGCGCCCAGGGCCGCGATGAGCACCCCGCGCGCCCAGGGCCGCGGCCCCAGCCGGCCGGCCAACCACGTCAACACCGCATCGGCGCCGATCGCAAACCACAGCGCCAGCAGCAGGTAGACGGGGTTGAAGTGATCGCTGCCCTCGCCCACCGACGCCAGGAACCGGACCCCGGAGGCGATCACGGTCGCGGCCGCGATCAACAGCAGCCAGCTTGCCTTCGCTTGCCGCCGCGCCAGCACGCCGATCCCCAATGCCATGAACGGAAACGCAGCCAGGGGGAACTGCTGGCGCAGCATCGCGAAAAACTGCGCGGCGATGGCGTCCAGCCCCGCGCCCTGGCCCCCGAAGAACTGCCCCGAATAATCCAGCGCCAGGGCCAGATTCCAGAACCCGCCGCCCACGTAGTGCGGCGAGACCAGGCCGGCCGCCACGATCTTCGGCAGCCCCAGGATCTCGCCCGACCACTGCGGGAGGCCAGCGAAGTAGCCGGCGCGCAGCGGGACATAGGCGTACAGCGCCAGTGGCGCCAACAGGCACGCCAGCGCCGGCAGCCAGCGCCGCGGCCGCAGGAGCAGTCGCGCATCCACCAGCAGCAGGTAGATGAGCATCGCCGGCCCGAACAACCGCAGGCTGATGTGGTGGGTCAGCCCGAACCCCAGCGCCAGCGCCACGGCCCACAGCGAGGTCTTGCCGTGCCCCCAGCGCAACAGCAGCCAGATGCCGAGGAGGATGAAGAAAGCGGCGAGCGGATGCACCTCGGCCGCGGCCGCGTGCATCCACATGCGCGGGGCCGCGGCCAGCAGCACCGCGGCCGCGACGGCGGCCGGCCGGCCGGCGCGCAGCTCGCGCGCGGTTAGATAGAGCAGCGCGGCATTGGCCGCGGCCGTCAGCGCGCCGAAGAGGGTGACGCGGAACGCCACATCGCCGCCCAGCGGCAGCCGGGCAAAGAGCGCCGCCAACGGGATGAACAGCGGGTAGCCGGTGGGGTGCGAAACACCCAGCACCGACGCCAGCATCTGGAACTCACCGCCGTCGTCGGCTACCACCGAAGGGGAGAGGGTGGGCAGGTAGAGCGCCAGGCTCAGGGCAAAGACTGCCAGCGCCACCCAGGCGTCCGCCCCCGGTACTCGGTGCACGGGATCGCCACGGGTCATGGCAGCTTCACCTTGCCCAACACCCACCGGTGGTGCGACCAGATCTGCTTGACCTGCCAGGGGATGCGCAGCCGCTCCAGCCAGGCGTGCTTCATCACCCGCGGGTAGAGGCCCAGGTCTTGGCCCAGGTAATAATCCATGGTGGACCAGCGCCAGCCCGCGCCCTGGAAGCGGCCTTGCAGCTTCTTCGAGCGGATGCCCAGCCGGCCCAGCAGCTCGGACGCGGGCATCACGGTGTCGGGCCAGGGTGGGGTGTCCAGCACGCCCTGCGCCAGGATCTCGACCCCCAGCGCCTCCAGTTTGCGACGGATCATGCCGATATCGGTCCAGCGCTCGTCAATCTCTTTGACGAACTCCGGCTCGACGACCCGCTTGCGGAACTGGTAGCCGACCTGCACCGGGTTGGGCACGGCCACAAACACCAGCTTGTTGGCGCAGCGCACCATCTCGGCCAGCAGCGCGTCCGGGGCCTTCAGATGCCAGAGCGCGGCCCAGTTCCAGACGAGCTCGAAGCTGCGGTCGAGGAACGGCAGCTTGCCCCAGTCCTCGACCAGGCTGAACTGCGCGGGCAGCCCCAGCTCGCCCCAGATGCGCTGCACCCCGGCCAGCCGCTCCGGGTTGTCGTCAACCAGCGTCACCGGCGTCTTGATCTTCGCCAGCGCCACGCTGTTGATGCCGCTCACCCCCGCCATGCCGTACAGCGGCGCCTCCAGCACGGAATGGAACCCGTGCCGGCCCTTGAGCGCCAGCAGGAAGTCGTTGAGCACGAAGCGCTCGTAGACGAGGCCGAGCCCTTCGTTGTAGTCGGTGAGATAGTGTTGCCAGGTAGGTTGGGTGGTCATAGACAGATACAGGTATCTTCCGGTCAGTTATGCGCTGGTATCAGGATAAATCAGCGCGTCAATCTCTCGCAGCACATCCACTAGGTCGGGCGGTTCTGCCTCAATCACAGAGTTGCCGATATGTTTGTGATGGGGAAAGGAGGTAAGGTGGCGATAATGAGGCGAATCATCATACCGAAAGACGAGAGTTCCATCAGCATGTTGGTAGTGGAACTTGTATACGAGCCGTCTGATGTCCCGTAAACCTGTTCCTTCGATCTCCTCAACAATAGATAGCACCGAGCCATCATAGAAACTTACACGGGCCTGCAAAACGGCGCCGGCAGTAGCGAACACGAGTTGGATATCCTCGATTGCGATATCCTGGCGCGAACGCAAAAGATCGGCCAGACGTGCAACATAGCTTTGCAGGCTCACGCCAACGCCTCACTGAATTCCGGCCGAACGGCGACCCGCATTAATGTGGCCTCCAGCGAGCGCTTAGTCTTCAGAAACAGATCATAGGTCGCAACCCACTCCGCGCGATGCTGCAAATCATCGTCCAGCGATCCAGCCTTATAGGCGTGATAAAAGCTGGCCGATGACATCCGGTTTTGCCGCTCGTATTGGTGAAGCCGCTCTGCCAGGAACAACAAGTCATCTACCGGGTTCGTCGCAGCCATGGCCTCAGCAACGGACTGATGAAACGCCGCAGATGATGGCAATTGACCCTTGAAAACCAGTTCAGGCATCCGAAACCTCCCGACCGTACATACAGCAGCACGTTCTTCCGATGCGTTAGTTTACCACCGACAGCTTCGTCGCGCAACTCACGTTTGGCCCAACTGCCATCATCAGCTACAATGTGCATCAGCGAATCAACGAATGGACGAATCAGCGAATGGGCGAATCCAACCTCCAACCTCCAACATCTAACCTCCAACCTCCAGTCCTCCTCACCGGCATCACCGGCTTCGTCGCCGGGCGCCTGGCGGAACGGCTGGTGGCGGAGGGTGCGACCGTGCGCGGGACGGCGCGGCGGGATCCGGCGTCCGTTCCGCCCGCGCTCCCAGCCGGTCTGCGACCGGCGGCGGAGGAGCAAGCTCGCGGGTCGCAGACCCGCTTCGAGCGTTCAGAGAGTGTTGGAGGTAGCATCGAAGTCGTCCAGGCCGACCTGCTGGATGCGGACGCGCTGCGCCGGGCCGCAGCGGGCTGCCGCGCGGTCGTCCATGCCGCGGCGTGGACCGGCGGGGGCGAGCTGTCGGACGCCGAGGGGCTGCGGGTCAACGTGGAGGGGACGCGCAACGTGCTGGCCGCGGCGAGGGCGGCCGGGGTCGATCGGTTCATCTACATCAGCAGCGTGGCAGTCTACGGGCTGAACCGGGCGCCGCTGGTGGATGAGACCGCGGCCACCCCGCCGGTCGGCCA
>DAOUAT010000066.1:0-9367 GCA_034433275.1 Anaerolineae bacterium | reverse complement strand
CTCATGAAACACACACCTCTCATCATCTTTGGCGCGGGCCAGGTGGGCCGGGCGCTGGTGCAGCAACTGCTGGACGCGGCCGAGCTCCATGCGCGGCGCGACGGGCTGGCGTTCCCGGTCGCGGCCTGGTGCGACCACGACGGCGCGGCCGTGGACGAGGAGGGCCTGCCCGCTGAGGTCCTGGCCGCGCTGCTGGACGCCAAGGCCGCGGGCACGCCCTTCGTCGAGACCGCGTACGGCTCGCCCCAGACCGACCCCCGAGCCATCGTGGATGTGGCCGGCGCGGACGGCTGCACCGTGGTGGACGTCACCGCGTCGGATGCGACCGTGCCGGCGCTGGAGCTGGCGCTGCGCCGCGGGTACGCGGCCGCCACGGCCAACAAGGTGCCGTTGGCTGGGCCGCAGGCGACCTTCGATCGGCTGATCGCGGCCGGCCGGCTGGGCTACGAGTCCACCGTGGGCTCGGCCGTGCCGGTGATCGCGGCCGCGCAGGCGCTGATGCGCGCGGCGGATCGCGTGGACGCCGTGCGCGGCGCGCTGAGCGGCACGCTGGGCTTCATCAGCACCGGGTTGGGGGCCGGGCAGCCCTTCTCCGCGCTGGTGGCCGAGGCCATGCGCCGCGGCTACGCCGAGCCGGACCCGCGGGTGGACCTGGGCGGCATGGACGTGGCGCGCAAGGCGCTGATCCTGGCGCGCACCCTGGGTTGGAAAATGGAGTTGAGCGAAGTGCAGGTGACCGGCCTGCTGCCGGACGCGTTCGCGGCGCTGCCGCTGGCAGAGTGCCTGGCGCGGCTGCCGGAGCTCGACGCCGGCTTCGCGGCCCAGGTGGTCGAGGTGGCCGGCGCGGGCCAGGCGTTGCGCTACGTGGCCGAGCTGCGAGATGGCCGCGCCGCCGTCGGCCTGCGCGCCGTGCCAGCCGACAGCGCCCTCGGTCAGCTCCGGGGCAACGACAACCTGGTGGCGTTCCACACGCGCTACTATCCCGACACGCCGCTGGTGCTGCAAGGCCGCGGCGCGGGTGTAGATGCGGCTGCCGCGGGCGTGCATGCGGACATCGTGGCGCTGGCGCAGAGGAAACTCGGGTAGTATCCCAGTTCCAATGGAGGTACACTTATGAACCCAACACCCAAAATCAAAGTCGGCGTTCTCGGCGCGACCGGGGCGGTGGGGCAGCGCTTCATCCAGATGTTGGCTGGCCACCCGTGGTTCGAGATCGCCGTGCTGACCGCGTCGGATCGCTCGACGGGCAAGCGCTACGCCGACGCGGCGAAGTGGCTGCTGCGCGGAGGTATGCCCGCGGGCGTGGCCGACATGACCCTGGTCCCCACCGAGCCGGGCGCCATCGGGCCGGATGTGCGGCTGCTCTTCTCCGCGCTGCCGGGCGGGAACGCGGGCGAGGTGGAGGCTGCGCTGGCCGCGGCCGGCTACGGCGTGTGCTCCAACGCATCCGCCCACCGCATGGATCCCGATGTGCCGCTGTTGATCCCCGACGTCAACCCTGAGCACACCGCGCTGATCCCCATCCAGCAAGCACGCCGCGGCTGGACCCAACCGACCGCTTCCCCCTTCCCTGACAGGGAGGGGGGTCAGGGGGGTAGGTCAGGCTTCATCGTCACCAACCCCAACTGCACTACCACGCACCTCGTCTGCGCGCTGAAGCCGCTGCACGACGCGTTCGGCCTGACCGCGGTCAACGTGGTGAGCATGCAGGCCATCTCCGGCGCGGGCTACCCCGGCGTCTCGGCCTTGGACATCTTGGATAACGTCATCCCGCACATCGGCGGCGAGGAGGAGAAGGTGGAGCGGGAGCCGGGCAAACTGCTGGGCACGCTAGAGGGCGACGCAATCCGGCCGGCCGATTTCACCGTCAGCGCGCAGTGCAACCGGGTCGCCGTGCGCAACGGCCACCTGGAGGCGGTCAGCGTGAAGCTGCGCCGTTCGGCCAGCCTGGAACAAGTGACCGAGGCGCTGGCGTCCTATCGGAGTGAGCCGCAGCGCCTGGGCCTGCCCACTGCGCCCGACCCGGCCATCGTGCTGTTCACCGAGGCCGACCGGCCCCAGCCCCGGCTCGACCGGCTGGTCGGCGGCGGCATGGCGACGTGCGTCGGCCGGCTGCGGCCCGATCCGCTGTTCGACTACAAGTTCATCGTCCTGGGCCACAACACCATCCGCGGCGCGGCCGGCGGCTCGCTCCTCAACGCGGAGCTGTTGGTGGCGCAGGGGTGGGTGTGATGGACGATGTTCGATGTGGAATGTGGAATGTAGAATGTAGAATGTGGGCGGTTTGGCGCGTATCAGATGAATACGCATCACGCATCACGCATTACGGAAGGCCCTATGTGTACAAAATCCTCCCTCTCTGAGCTCTTTGGTGATCTGGTGATCTACCGCGATTTGAACGCGGTGGATGAACGGCTGCCCCGGTATGCCGCGGCTTACGCTGAGATGGGGCTGGCGAGTCCGATGCCCCCGCGCAAGCTGGAGCGGGCCTATGCGCAGGCGCTGGCCTGGCTGCTGGCCCGCGCCCAGGCGGTCGAGCACCCCGACCGGCCGCTGCGGGAGATCGTCTATATCGGCGATACGCTGCTCAACGACGGCGGCGCGTTCAGCAACCTGCGCGACTTCACCGGCTGGCCGGGTTGGTGTTTTATCGGCACGGAGAAGGACGAGGAACTGGTCGTGACCGAGAAGAACGGCCTGTACCAGGCCAACCGGTGGCACGCGCTCGCTGAGTTTGTGGCCTGGCTGCAAGGCCAGCAAGGCGCGGCGCTGGATGCGGGCACGGTCGTGATCGTGGACATTGACAAGACGTTGTTGGGCGCGCGCGGCCGCAACGATGGCTCGATTGACCGCGCACGCCTGGCCGCGATCGAGGCGACCTTGGCCGAAGCCGTCGGGCCTGCGTTCGACCAGGCTGCCTTCCGCCGGGCCTACGCCGCGCTCAACGTGGCGAAGTATCATCCCTTCACCGCCGACAACCAGGACAACGTGGCCTACATCTGCCTGATGCTGAGCGCGGGCTTCACTACGCTGGACGCGCTGCTGGCCGATGTCGCCGCGGGCGCCCTGCCCGACTACCGCGCCTTCATGGCGCAGGTGGACGCGGGACGGGATCGCCTGTCCACGGCCGAGCTCGTTGCGCTGCACGATGACATCTACGGCCGGGTGTGCGCCGGCGACCTGACGCCGTTCAAGGCGTTCCGCCGGCGCGAATATCGGGAGACCGTGGAACGCATGGGGCGTCTGCCGGAGGACGCGGCGCTGGCCCGCCGTCTGCTGGAAGAGATCTGCCTGACGCGCGAGGCCTACGACGTCAGCGCCTGGCTGAAACGCCGCGGCTGCCTGATGGTGGCGCTGTCAGATAAGCCAGATGAGGCAACCGCGCCTGCCGCTGAGCTGGCCGCGCTGGGTTACCAACCGTTGCACCGCACCGCCACCCACATCATCGGCCAAACCCTGGAGGGGTTGCTGCCTGAAGCGACGCGCGATTAGACCTGCGCCCCTGTCCCTGCTATAATCTTGATCTCTGAGATCAAGAGCTATGGGAGGCCGTTCTTGGAACAAGATAAAACCCCGCTGCGTTGTAGCGTTGGGGTCGCTGCCTATAATGAGGAAGCTAACATCGGGCGGTTGTTGGACGCCTTGTTGGCGCAGCACTTGCGCGAGGTGGAGATCAGCGAGATCATCATCGTAGCCAGCGGCTGCACTGATAACACGATCCCGATTGTGGAGTCATACCTGGACCGAGACCCGCGCATCAAGCTGTTGGTGCAGCCGAAACGTGAGGGCAAAACCGCGGCCATCAACCTCTTCCTGGCGCACGCTCACGAGGCCATCTGCGTGCTGGAGAGCGGCGACACCTTGCCCGACGAGGACGCGGTCGAGCACCTGGTGCGCATGTTCGCCGATCCCACCGTGGGCATGACCGGCGCGCACAAGATCCCGGTGAACACGCCCGACCATCTGGTGGGCCTGTTCACCCACATCCGGCTGCGCCTGGAGCACCAGCTCTGCCTGGAGATCCCGCGGCTGGGCGAGATGATCGCGTTCCGCAAGGTCTTCGATCGGCTGCCGCCTGATGTCGCAATGGACGAGGCGTTCGTGGAGGCGTTGGTGGTGAAACGCGGAATGCAGGTGCGCTACGCACCCGACGCGGTCGTTTACAACACCGGCCCCGACACCGTCCAGGACTTCGTGCGGCAGCGGCGGCGCAACCACGCCGGCCACCTTTATCTCAAGTCCAAATACGGCTACGCGGTCTCTAGCATCCAAAACACCCGTGTGGCCAAGGTCGCCCTCAAGGAGATCTGGGGCGCGGTGCGCCTGGTGTGGACGCTGTTCCTGCTGGCCGTGCTGGAAGGCTGGTCACGGCTGTTAGGCTGGTACGACTTCGCCATCAAAAAGGACCGTCATGTGGTGTGGGATATGGCCTGGTCGCAAAAGACCGATGTACAGGCCGAGCGCGCGCAGACGCTCCAGGCCGACGACACACGACCGACAGCGATTGCCCGCAAAGTCTGAGCAGGGGTCAGGGTCAGGCGTTAGGGGTGAGGCGTCAGGGGTCACGCCTCACCTGTCACGCATCACGCAGCAGGAAAGACAAACTCCGTGCGAGACCGATTTATCACTATTCTCAAAATCATCGTCAGCAGCGGCCTGATCGCGCTGGCGTTCACGCTGGTGGACGTGCGCCAGGTCGGCGCGCAGCTGGCGCGCGCGCGGCCGGCGCTGTTCGTGGCTGCGTTGGCAGTCTATGTGCTGGCCATCGTGGTGAACGGCGCAAAGTGGCAGGTGCTGTTGCGCGCCCAGGGGATCCGCATCCCGTTCACTGCGCTGCTGCGCTTCCTGTTCGTCGGCTTCTTCTTCAATAACTTCCTGCCGGCCAACGTAGGCGGCGACGTGATGCGCGGCTACGGCCTGGCGCGCTACACCGAGCGCGCCGCGGACGCCGCGGTGTCTGTGATCATGGATCGTATCATCGGGCTGATGGCCTACATGAGCACGGCCGTGGTGGCCGCTATCGTGGCGGTGAACCTGACCGGGCACAGTGAGCTGGCGCAGGTGGAGTGGGTGGCGCTGGTGGCGTTGGGCGTGCTGATGCTCGGCTTCGGGGTGCTGCTCAGCCGCCGGCTGCGCGCGCTGATCGCCCAACTGTTCACCTGGCGTTGGCTGCGGCCGCTGGCGCCGCTCTGGGGCCGCATTTCCGACGCGTTCAACGCGTATCGCTTCCGCTACAACGCGCTGGCCCTGGCGTTCGGCATCGCCTTGACCGGCATCCTGTGTACCACCTTGGTCAACTGGCTGCTGTCACAGTCCATGGGCGGGCTGATGCCTCTCTCCACCATCTTTCTGTTCAATCCGCTGATCGCCCTGGTGCTGATGATCCCCATCTCCATCGGCGGCATCGGCGTCAGCCAGACCGCGTACCCGTTCTTCTTCGGGCTGGCGGGCGTGCCCAGCGACCATGCGCTGGCGGTGTCGCTGCTGATGCAGGCTATCGCCTTGCTGGGCAGCCTGCCGGGCGGGGTGCTGTGGCTGCAAACCCGGCGCGCGGGCAGGTAGCGCATTGGGTTACTGATCTGAAAATAGGACGTAGACGAGCGCGGATAAACGCGGGTGGCTGCACTTTCATCGCCGCTTGTGTCGCCCGCGACATGGACGCTAACCCGCAAATCGCCCCCGGCATTCTGGAATCGAGGCTTCAGCCGGTCTTTCGCGTCGAGCAACCAACTGGCTCAAGCCTCGGTTCCGGGCAGATGAGGCTCACCATGACCAAACCAACTCTCGCGCCTTACGGTGCATGGAAATCCCCCATCACCTCCGATCTGATCATCGCTGGCGCCATCGGCCTGGGCGGCATCACGGCCGACGGGGCGGACGTCTACTGGCTGGAAAGCCGGCCCACGGAACGCGGCCGCTCGGCGCTGGTGCGCCGCAGCGCGGACGGGCAAACCGCGGACGTCGTCCCGGCCCCGTTCAACGTGCGCACGCGCGTCCACGAGTACGGCGGCGGCGAGTACCTGGCCGCCGGGGGCGAGGTCTTTTTTGTCAACTTCGCGGATCAACGCGTCTACCGCCTGACGCCGGGGAGCGCGGCCGCGGCAAGGCCGATCACGCCGGAGTTGCCGCTGCGCTACGCCGATTTCGTGCTGGATCGCGGCCGCGGCCGGCTGATCTGCGTCCGGGAGGATCACGCCGACCCCAGTCGCGAAGCGGTGAACACCGTGGTGAGCCTGGACTTGGCCGGGGATGCGGGCGGCGGCCGCGTCCTGGTTTCCGGCAACGATTTCTACGCGTCCCCGCGGCTGAGCCCCGATGGCACGCGCCTGGCCTGGCTGACCTGGCGACACCCCAACATGCCGTGGGACGGCTGCGAGCTCTGGGTCGGTGAGCTGGATTCGGTCGGCGCGATCGGCCGCGCGGAGTTGGTGGCCGGCGGCCCGGAGGAGTCCATCTTCCAACCCCAGTGGTCGCCCGACGGCGTGTTGCACTTCATCTCCGACCGCACCGGCTGGTGGAACCTGTGTCGCTGGCAGGATGGCCGTGTTGAGCCGCTGGCCGAGATGTCCGCCGAATTCGGCCTGCCGCAGTGGGTCTTCGGCATGTCCACCTACGCTTTTGTGGACGCGGGCCGCACCGCGTGCGCATACACCGATGCCGGCGTATGGCGTCTGGCGTTGCTCGATAGCGCCACTGGCACGCTGACGCCGCTCGAGATCCCATACACCGAAATCAGCAACGTGCGCGCGACCGTGGAGCACGTGTACTTCCTGGGCGGTGCGCCCGATCGGCCGGCTTCGATCGTCGCGTTGGAGTTGGCGACCGGCCGCTGCACGGTGCTGCGCCGTTCCAGCGACCTGGCGGTGGACGCGGGCTACCTGTCGCAGCCGCGCACCATCGAGTTCCCCACCTCGGGCGGGCTGACCGCGTTCGGGCATTTCTATCCGCCGTGCAACCCCGATCACGTCGCGCCGGCCGGCCAGAAGCCGCCGTTGTTGGTCCTCAGCCACGGCGGGCCCACCGGCAACTCGTCCACCACCCTGCGCCTGGGCATTCAGTATTGGACCAGCCGCGGCTTCTCGGTGCTGGACGTGAACTACGGCGGCAGCACCGGCTACGGCCGCGCGTATCGGGAGCGGCTGAACGGCGGCTGGGGCGTGGTGGACGTGGATGACTGCGTCAACGGTGCGCGTTACCTGGCCGGCCGCGGCGAGGTTGACCCCGCGCGGCTGGCGATCCGCGGGGGCAGCGCGGGCGGCTACACCACGCTCTGCGCGCTAACGTTCCACGCTACGTTCCGGACCGGCGCCAGCCATTACGGCATCGGCGACCTGGAGGCGCTGGCGCGCGACACGCACAAATTCGAGGCGCGCTACACGGATCGCCTGGTGGGGCCGTATCCCGAACGCCGCGACCTCTACATCGCGCGCTCGCCCATCCACTTCACCGAACGGCTATCTTGCCCGGTCATCTTCTTCCAGGGCCTGGACGACCAGGTGGTGCCGCCCAACCAGGCCGAGGCAATGTTCGCCGCGGTGCGCGCCAAGGGGCTGCCCACGGCCTACGTGGCGTTCGAGGGGGAAGGGCACGGCTTCCGCCGCGCGGAGAACATCAAGCGGGCCCTGGACGCGGAGTTGTACTTCTACAGCCGCGTCTTCGGGTTCGATTTGGCTGACCCCGTTGAGCCGGTCGCGATTGAGAACCTTTAGTTTTCAATATGCGCAAGACACCGATCACCATTCAACAAGCCCGCAGCCTGTACGAAACCGGCGGCGGCGGGCACGACTTCGACCACGTGCTGCGCGTGACCGCGCTGGCCGAGCGCATCGCGGCCGCGGAAGGCGCGGACGGGGCCATCGTGCGCACCGCGGCCTTGCTGCACGACATCGGGGAAAGTCAGGAGCGGGAGACGCACCACCTGATCGGCGCGGCCCGCGCGCGGGATCTGCTGGCCGATCAGCCGGCCGCGTTCGTGGAGGCGGTCGCGCACGCCATCGAAGCGCACCGCTTCCGCGCCGACCCGGCCCCGCGCACCCTCGAGGCCCAGTGCCTCTCCGACGCGGACAAGCTCGATGCCATCGGCGCGGTCGGGATCGCGCGGGTGTTCGCGTATGCGGGCAATCGCGGCACGGCGCTGTGGCGGCGTCCCTGGCAGGAGATCGCCGGCGAGGCAGGCGATGCGATTCGCTCCCCCGCGGCGCTCGGCAGCGACTACACCCCGGTTCACGAGTTCGTCTATAAGCTGGATCGCATCCCTGCCCGGCTCTACACCGCGGCCGCGCGCGCCATCGCCGCTGAGCGCCAGGCGGTCATGCGCGCGTTTTTCAGCAGGCTGGATGAAGAGGTGAGCGGGATGGCGTGAGACGTGAGGACGTGAAGTGCAGGAAGCGCGGCGCCGTAAGTCACGCAGCACGCAGCACGTATCACCTCTTCCGCCACGCCAGCCACACAAAAATCCCCATCCCGGCAAATCCGAAGGCGGCCGGGCCGTAGAGCTGCCAGAAGACCACTTGCCCCACGGTTTCGATGATCCAGGTCAGGGTATAGATGACGATCAGCGGCTTGTGGGGCAGGGCGGGCGGCCGGGCCAGCGCGGTGATCAGCCCGGAGACCAGCAGCCAGCCCGCAAAGTTGACCAGCGGGATGCCGAAGTATGCGCCCCCATCCTCCCACACCCACAGGCCCCAATGCACCATCTGCGGATCGAGGAACAGGTCCCACGCGGTGAACGCTACAGCGCTGACGATGACGAATACCAGCCCGGAAGTTCGCCCCGTGACCTGCTGCGCCACGGCCCAGGCGGGCGGCAGCATCATCAGCCACGCCAGCGGGATCAGCAGCGGCACGCCCAGCAGTTGCGGCTGGAGGGTGGCAGTGTAATCGTACGCGCCGAACGGGAAGCCCGTCTTCGAGCCCAGCGCCTCGGACGCCCAGGCGACGGCGAGGACGATCAGCACGCTGAGCGCGGTGCGCCGGAAGGTGGTCGCTTGCGCCAGGAACAGCACCGCCAGCGACGCCTGGAGCAGCACGCCCAGGATCACGCCCGCGATCAGGCCGGGGTGGCCGACGGCCCACTGCACGATGGGCATGGCCAGCAGCGCCATCACCCAGGTCGCCAGCAGCGGGGTCGCGCCGCCAAAGATGTCGCGGAGCGCAAGAATGATTCGTCTTACGAATTGCATCACTACGTATGACCTTTATCGTAACGTGCGTTTTGATCGGAACGCGAACGACGCGGATACCGCGGACGACGTGGACTCTTAGCTATCAGTTCTGCTCGCAGGGGGTCTGTCCCACTGGGAGGCTTCGCACTCGCAGACCGGCTGGGAGCTGAAAGCAGGGATGAACACTCAGTATCCGCGTTCAT
>DAOUAT010000065.1:0-7500 GCA_034433275.1 Anaerolineae bacterium | reverse complement strand
CGGGCTGGTGGAGGAGGTGGTGTTGGGGGCGGTGGGGGGCGCGGTGGTGTTAGGGGCCGGCCAACACCGCCAGGCCAGCTTTTCGGTGACGCTGCCCCCAGACGCTGCGGCCGGTGCGCGCTATACCCTGGCGGTGGCGCAGTTGCAGGCCGGGGAAGTCGTGGGGCGGCTGACAGTGCAAATCATTGTGGTGTAGCGGAAGATCACCTCAAGGAATCGAGGCTTCAGCCGGTCTCTCTGCACGTGGCGAGCAACCGGCTGAAGCCTCGACTCCGGGGCGCTGCATGGGGCCTGGCGCAGTCGCGTTACTTTTGCCGCTTATAATCCACAAACCGATACCCGACCCCGCGTTCCGTCAGGATATACCTGGGATTCGCCGGGTCGGGTTCGATTTTTTTGCGCAGATAGGTGATGTACAGGCGCAGAAGCTGGTTGTCGTCCCGGTATTCCGGCCCCCAGACCTTGGCCAGCAGGGTCTCCTGCGGCACGATCCAGCCGGCGTTCTCCACCAGGTGGTTCAGCAAGCGATATTCGGTCGGCCGCAGCTTGATGTGCTCCCCGCGCACAATGACCTCCCGCCGCGGGAGATCAATGTCCAGGTCCTCGTCAATCTGCAGCGGCCCCTCGCTGCCGGGCCTGGCCGGCTCCACCCGGCGCAGCACGGCCCGGATACGACTGAGCAGTTCGCGCGGGCTGAACGGCTTAGTGACATAATCATCCGCGCCCAGGTCCAGGCCGCGGACGCGATCTTCCTCGTCCCCCTTGACCGTGAGCATGATCACCGGCACCGCCGAGACCTCGCGCAGCCGCTCTAGCGTCTCGAACCCATCCATCATCGGCATGGCGGCGTCCAGCAGCAGCAGGTCAGGCAGCTCATCCCGCGCCTTGCCCAGGGCGACCAGCCCGTTCTCGGCCTCGCTGACCTCGTAGCCCTCCAGATCCAGGTTCATGCGCACAAAGCGGCGCATACGGGGTTCATCGTCTACAATGAGGATACGTTTCTTCATTCCTTCTCCTGCTCTTCCAGCGGCAGCGTGAAAAACACCGTCGTCCCCTTGCCGGGCTCGCTGCGCAGCCAGATGCGGCCGCCGTGCGCTTCAATGATGGACCGGCACAGGAACAGCCCCAGCCCTGCGCCCTGGGTGGAGCGGCGCAGGCTGGAATCCACCCGATAGAAGCGCTGGAACAGCTTGTCCTGCTCGGCCAGGGGGATGCCGATGCCCTGGTCGGCCACGTAGACCGTCACCGCATCCCCTTTGCGCCAGCCGCCCACGCGCACCTCGCCGCCAGCGGGCGCGTACTTGATGGCATTGCTGAGCAGGTTGTTGAGCACCTGGCGCAGCCGTTCCTCGTCGGCAAACACGGGCGGGAAATCGGCCGGGAAGTCCAGCACGAACCCGTGGACGGCAGTTTGCAGCCGGAAGCTTTCGGCCACGCTGGCCGCCAGGGCGGGGAGCGCCACATCCCCCCGGTCGAGCTTGAACCCGCCGGCCTGGATGCGCGAGGCGTCGAGCAAGTTGTTGATCAGCGCGTTCAGCCGGTCGCTCTCCTCGCCGATCACCGCCAGTCCCTCGCGCAACGTCTCGGCGTCCCACTGCGCATCCTCGCGTGCTAAAGTGCTGGCATAGCCTTTGATCAGGGCCACCGGCGTCTTCAGCTCGTGCGAGATCACCGACACGAAGGTGGATTTCATCTCCTCGGCCTCGCGAAACCGGGTGATGTCCACCACGTTGGCGATCACCGCGCTGAGCCGGCCTTCGTCGTCGTATAGCGGCGAGCAGGTCACGCTCACGCTGATGCGCGAGCCGCCGGGCCGCAGCAGCACACCTTCCGCCTGGGCCGGCGCGCCGTCGTCGAACGTCACAGACCCCGGCTCAGCGTCGCACAAGTTTCGTCCGGTCATCTGTTCCAGCGCCAGCACCTCGTAGCACGGCCGGCCGATGGCCCGTTCCGCCGGCCAGCCGGTCATCTGGCTCAGCGCCCGGTTGAACACCTGGACGCGCAGCTCGGGGTCGAGGATCATGACGCCGTCGGCGCTGTGCTCGATGATGGCGTTGAGCTGGCGCTTCTCCGCACTCACCTGCTGATAGAGCTGGGCGTTGCGCACGGCGATGGCCGCCTGGTCGGCGAAGCTGGCGAGCACGTCCTCATCGTTGGGCGTGAACGCGCTGCTGCCCCCGCGGAACAGATAGATGAGGCCCAACAGCCGCTCTTGGGTGAGCAGCGGCAGCGCCACCACCTGAGTCAGCGGCAGGCGGATGGCGCGTGCCACCAGGTTGAGCCGCGTTTGCAGGTCAGGGATGGCGCCCAGGCGCGTCTGGTCGGCCTGGAGCGGGAAATCGGTGAGCAGCGGCGCAAACCGCCCCAACAGGCCGGCCGGGATGCCGTAGCTGGCGTGGATGGTCAGAGAAGCGGATTGGCCGCGGCGCAGGGCGATCAGGCCGGCCTCGGCACGCACCAGGTCGGCCGCGCTGGTCAGGATCAGGCGCAGGAGGGACGGCAGATCGAGCCGGGAGGTCATCGCCCGGCTGATCTCCAACAGGTATTCGCGTTGGCGTAGTTGATAGCTGATCATGACGCTTATGATAACAAAAAACCTGACCGGTTGCCAAACCGATCAGGTCTCTCAAGCGAAGCAGGCTTTCTTCTGGAATCAAGGCTTCAGCCGGTCATCCTCATTGGCCGTTTCCCAGCGCCTTCACCACCCGAACCGTTCCTCGCGCCACGGGTCGCCTTCCATGTGATACCCGTTCCGCTCCCAAAAGCCGGGGCGATCCCCATCCATGAACTCGATCCCGCGCAACCACTTGGCGCTCTTCCAGAAGTACTTCTTGGGCACCAGCAGGCGCAAGGGATAGCCGTGATCGGGCTCGAGCGGCTGGTTGTCGTACGCGAAGGCCAGCATGGTGTCGTCGTCGTCCAGCACCTCCAGGCCGATGTTGGCCGTGAAACCGTACTCGCAGTGCGCCATCGCGTGCGTGGCCTCGGGCTTGACCTGGATGAGTTTCATCAACTCGCGCCAGGGGATGCCGGTCCACGTGGTGTCAAGCTTGCTCCACCGGGTCACGCAGTGGATGTCCACGGTTTGCGTGGCTTGCGGCAGCGCCATGAGCTGGTTCCAAGTGAAGCACAGTGGTTGTTCGACCAGACCGAACACCCGAAAGTCCCAGTTGTCCAGGTTCTTGTAGATCGGCACAGAACCGTAGTGCAACACCGGGAACTTTTCGGTGAGGAATTGGCCGGGGGGAACTCTGTCATCGCCGCTGGGCGCAGGCCGGTTCTTCACCTGCCGTAGCCGTTCCACCCGCTTCAGCGGATTCTCGAAACGCATGGGCGCCTCCGTTAACCTGTTTCTGCTGTTACTATTCAACCGTAGCGGAGCATCCTGAGCGGAGTGGCGGTGTTGTTCCCGCCATGCAGTCGAAGGATGCAGACATCGGGATGGAGATTGAATAGCTATCTTTGTAAGCAGCATTTTAGCCGAGCAACCGAGCACCGATCAGTAAGCCCGGCAACGTTCCGGCGTTCACTGACCGGTGCGTTGCAGCAGATACCAGGCAGACGGTCGAGCGGCATCCCGGCCATGTTGCGCCCAGCGGAGGACGAAGTGCGGTGCAAAATCCGCAATGGCGGCCGGGCCGATGCCGCGCAGGTCGCTGCTGAGGGGATCGTCGTGAGGCTCGAAGGCGTACAGGAGGTAGAGGGCGCCGGGGAACAGGTGTTGGGCCAGTGAGGCGACGTAGCTGGCACGGCGCTCAAGAGGGAGGGCGTGGAAGCAGCCGATATCCAGGGCCAGGGCCGCGCGCGGCCGCAGGAACGCCAGGTCGCTCACATCGGCCAGGCAGAAGTAGGCCGGCAGAGCAGCGGCCTGTGCCGCCTGGAGGGCGCGGTGCAGTGCGCTCTGGGCCAGGTCAACGCCCACCACACGGAAGCCGTGGCGCGCCAGGTAGCGGCTGCTCACCCCACTGCCGCACCCCAGGTCCAGCGCCCAGCCGGAGGGCGCATCGCCCGCAGCCAGCAGCGCGGCCACCTCGGGCGGCACGATGCCGGTGTCCCACGGGATGTCGCCGCCCTGGTAGCGTGCATCCCACCAGGCCGCGGAGTCGCGCGGCAGATCAACTGCGGAGTCAGCTGCCATCGTCACGGCCAATCCAGATCGGCGGTCACCGGCAGGTGATCGGATGACGCGCCAGCAGCTGGGGAATCAACGCACACGCACGCGCGCAATGCTCCGGCCATGACCTGGGGCAGAAAGATGTAGTCAATGCGCCGTTCCGGATCGGCAGCCGGGAAACTCGGCGCAAGGCCAGCGCCGACGTGCGCTTGCGCGTCCACGTAACCGGCCTTCAACACCTGGGCCACCAGGTCGAACCGCGGCGCCGGCCAGCCTTGCGCCTGCTGGTACGCGTTCAGCCGCTCCAGGGCGCCCGGTCCGGCATAGTCGGTCTCGGCCAGCGCGTTGAAATCACCGAGGAGCAGGTGCGGCCGGCCGCGGTCACGCTGCAGCCAGGTGACAGCCGCGGCCCACTGCGCCAGGCGGATATCCTCCGAACGGTGATCGAGGTGGGTCACATAAACGGTGAATGGGCGACCGGATGGCAGCGCCACGCGCGCTTCCAAGAGACCGCGGCGGCCATAGGTGGTTTCCGGCGCCAGGTGATGTGCCGCATACGCCTGGATCGGCCAGCGGCTCAGGATGGCGTTGCCGTATGGGGGGTGGCTGGCGACGCCGGGGGCGGGCCGCGTCGGGCCAAACACGTAGCACATCCCCAGACGGCCGGCCAGCTCGGCCAGTGGCGTCTCCGCATCGCCGGCGGCGCGATGAAAGACTTCGTTGAGACCGATGATATCGGCGCCGCTGGCCGCAATGACCGCGGCTACGCCGTCGCGGTTCGGTTGCTCATCGGCGGTGCGCCAGCCGTGTACGTTGTAGGCGAGGATCCGCATGGTTGTCCTCTGTAGTGTACAGGCCAGCGCAGCAGTCACGCAGGATGTGCTGCCGGGCGCTCAGGCCAGGCCCACTCGACCAGCAGCGGCCGGTGATCCGAGACCTCGCGAATGTGGGCGTCGTTTACCGTCCGGGCCGAGCGCAGGCCGTGCGCCCAGCGTTGCGGCAAAAACAGGAAATCAATGCGCACCAAAGGGGAATGCGCAGGGAAGGTGCGGCCTGGCCCCTCCCCGACCGAGTGAAAGGCATCCTGGTAGCCCGCGTCTTGCAACATGCGCAAGACGGGCGGCAACAGCCGGCGGCTGCGCCGGCCGAGAAAGCCAGGGGTGTTGAAATCACCGACCAGGAAGTGGGGATCGCGGCGCGTCATGCGCCGGAGGACCTCCCGCAATTGCAACAGCCGGGTGCCCTCAAACGCGTGATCCAGGTGAGTGACGAACGCCGTCAACCCCAGCGCCGGACCGGCCGCCAACGTTGCGCTCAACAACGACCGTTTCTGGGAGCCTAAGAACCGTGGCAGCAGGGTGTTCGTCACATCGGCCAGCGGATACCGGCTCAACAAGGCATTGCCGATGGGACCGTGCCAACCCGGCGCCCGGTATTCCACCCAACCGCTGGGGCCAAAGGCATAATACATCCCTAAGCGCTCCGCCAGCTCGGCCAGCGGCGCATAGCGCCGGCCGTTCATCGTCACGGGATGAAGGACCTCATTCAGCCCCACCACATCGGCATCGGCAGCCCGAATCACTGCCGCCAAACGATCCAGGTCCAAACGCTGATCACGCCCGGCCCACCAATGAATATTATAGGTCATTAGCCGCAAAGCTGAAACATCTCTCCTGACGCGCACCGGCATTACTCCTGAAAGAACTTACACCGCCCCGGCGCGACGATGGGCTTGGCGGCAACACACGAGAAGCGAGTATATCACCGGTTTCGTCCCGTTCCAAAACCCGGCCTATCCACAAACGCGACGGGATAACCCTGGGGATACTGGGGGGACTTATTCACAAGCGCCCACACCCACCCCAGGGCCACCGCACGACGCCCCCTCGTTGGCGCCTGGCGCACAGCCCAGCGCTGGGCGAGTCCCACCCGCCGCGCCCTAAATATGGGGGCCAAAGCCGGCACAGCCCTGTTGTGCCGGAGAAAATCGCCTGTAAACTTATCCACCCCGTCATCCCCAAGTATAACTCTGGCTTCGCGCTGATCTTCCCCCTGCATCTAGGGGTTGCGCCGTTCCTTCATCCCACATAGGCGATTTTTCCTCTTGCCGAGATTTAATTATCCACATATCCCTAACCTCTATGATTACGATTAAAATAATCATAACCCTTGCTGACTGAAGATACTGAACCCTGTCCACCAATTCGGCCTTGTAGCTTAATATTTCGCAAAAAGGGATTGACAGATGGCGCGTGAATGGGTATACTAAGGATGCCATTTGCGAAAGCACACGTAAACTCAATCAGTGAAATCGGCGAGAACTACCGCCCAGGTAAGCAAGCAGGTAAAGCTTGCACAGTCTAGACCGGAAACCCCGCGAGGTATCAGCGGTGAGTTTACAAGTGCAAGAACGGTGGCGAGGGAGCCCCGAGAAATCGAACGGTAACTCTAAGCTCAAAACTGACCGGGCAACCGGCGTTCTCGCAGATCCAAAAGAGCCAACGGCAAGATCTTGACGTAAGGTTCAAGAAAACGGATCGACCAGCGAGAAGATGATGAGCGACAGGAAGGGATACGCCGTAAGGTTGCTTGGGGCCCCTCTGTTTAAGTCGGTAACCCATGCCCGGCGCCGTTAGCGCTGGGCTTTTTGTTGTCCCGCATCATTCGCCGCCAGAGACGTAGAACGTCCCGCGCCGGGCGCCCTGGGCCAGCAGCTCGTCCAGAGTTGTGTCGGTGACAGGGATGCGCGGGATGCGGAGGGGGGCAAACTTGGCCGCCAGCGGTGAGGGCGCCAGGCCGCCGGCGGGCAGGACCGCGGCAGCGTAGGTATAAGTGACGCCTTCGTGCACACCCGCGCTGAGTAAGGGGGCGTTGGCCGGCAACGCACCCTCCGGCAGCGCGACGGCGGAGGCGGTGTAGCCATCAAGCCAGCCCGCCAGTTGCTGGCTGGCCAGCCCCAGCGCCGTTTGCACCTCCGCGTCGGTCAGCGTGTTGAGCCTGCTGCCGCCGATGGGGAGCGTGTCCACCTCCATGCCCCACGCCATCAGTTGCTGAAGCTTCGCCACCGCCAGGTCGGAGTTGCCGAAGAGACCATCGCCGGGGCGCCCCACCTCTTGGCGCACGAAGAAGGTCGCGCGCAGGGGCCAGTCCGCGTTGTGTTCGGCGTGGAATGCCAACAGGATGCCGACCGCACAGTTAGGGTCCACCTGGCCATCAGCCAGCCAGCGGAACTGGGACGCAACTGAGTCATCGAAGGTCAGCACAACCGGCCGCTTGCCGGCCGGTACGGCGCGCAACCGGTCTTCGGCCAGGTCGCGCAGGTTGACCGGGTAGAACCCGGCCTCTAGCAGCCGCTGCAGATCGGCGCGGAAGGCCGCGGCGAGACG
>DAOUAT010000064.1:0-8926 GCA_034433275.1 Anaerolineae bacterium | reverse complement strand
ACGGTGGCGGCCGCGTGGGAGACGCTGACCTTCAATTTCGCCAACCCGGCGGCGGGCACACCGGCGTTGAACCTGGCGAACACCTACAACAAAATCTCGATCTTCCCGAACTTCTTCGGCCAGGCCAGCGCGGCCGGCGCCTACTACTTCGACGACTTTGCGATGGGGTCTTGATCTTGACCCTGACATGAGCGCTGCTGTCAGGCAGTAGCGCTACTCTCAGACGACTCAGCCAGGTTTGGGCGGGCTGTGCTTGCAGCCGCCCAGACCCGGCGCGGGGAGCGTCGGCTGTAGCGGTCCAGCCGGCAAACAAGGCGCACCGGGCGGCGCCTGGGCCATGAAGAGTCTGTTTGACCTGCCGTCCTGCGGGCGCCACATAATCCTCTCAGCGACAAGGAGAGACTACAACGATGCCAGTATCACCAATCGTCATCGGCAACACGCCTCTTAAGCAGATCGAAAAACGCGTTCAGGGTGAGTATCTCACCCTGGCGGGCGAGGTGTACTACCGAATCAATAATTTCGATGCGATGGAGCCGTTTTTTCTCAATATCGTCAGCAGCTCCGATCATTGGCTCTTTGTTGCATCAACTGGCGGTCTGTCCGCCGGCCGGGTCAGCCCCGAACAATCCTTGTTCCCCTACTATACCGTAGATAAGCTCACGGAGAACAACGAAAACACCGGCAACAAAGCCATCTTGCTGGTCAAGCGCGCCGATCAGACGAGCCTTTGGGAGCCGTTGTCTGAGCGGCAGCAGGGCATCTATACCATCGTCCGGAATCTCTATAAGAACATAACCGGAACGACGGTGATCTTCGAAGAGGTCAATCTCGATCTCGGCCTGGCCTATCGCTATGCCTGGCGGACCAGCGAGCGCTTCGGTTTCGTTAAGACGACCTGGCTGATCAACACCGGCGACTCGCCCTGCCAGGTGAGGCTGCTCGACGGCATTCAGAACATCCTGCCGGCCAACGTGGCGATGGCGACGCAGCAAATGTTTAGCACTTTGCTGGATGCCTACAAGCGTAGTGAGTTGGATCGGGGGACCGGGTTAGCCATTTTCGCCTTGAACTCGACCCTGACCGACCTGGCGGAGCCCAGCGAATCCCTCCTGGCTACCACCGTGGCCCAGGTCGGGTTGGGCCAGGCGCAGTATCTTCTCTCCTCGGCGCAGCTCGATAATTTCCGCTGGGGCAAGGCGATCGTGACCGAAACAGAGGTGCGCGGCCGGCGCTGCGCGTACTTCGTACACACAACGCTTGATCTGGGGCCAGGCGCGGAGCAGAGCTGGCGCCTGTTGGCTGACGTCCAGCAGGACAGCGCCGCGATCGCACAAATGCGCCAGTGGCTACATGGCGACCGGACGGCTCTGGTTGGGGAGATCGAAGGCGATATCGCCGCCACGCAGTTCAACCTGTGGAAGATCATCGCCAACGCGGATGCCATACATCTCTCCAATAACCCCGTATATGCCCCCTATCATTTCGCGAATGTGCTGTTCAACGTGATGCGCGGCGGCACGTTTGCGGACCAGTATTGGGTCGAGACCAAGGCGTTCGCTGACCTTGTGGCTGCCTGCAATTTGCCGGTTCTGCAAGCCCGTGCGGACTTCTTCGCCGGCTTGCCCCCGCGCCTGCTTTTCACCGATCTGCAGAGCCGGTTGCAGGCCAGCGGCGCGGCCGATCTGATCCGCCTGGGCCGCGCCTATCTGCCCCTGACTTTCAGTCGCCGGCACGGCGACCCGAGCCGGCCGTGGAATCGCTTTGCGATCAGCCTGAAGAAGCCCGACGGCTCGATTAAATTGGATTACGAAGGCAACTGGCGCGATATCTTCCAGAACTGGGAGGCCCTGGCCTATTCCTATCCTGAATATATCGAGAACATGGTGAGCACTTTTCTGAATGCCACCACGGCCGATGGCTACAATCCCTACCGCATCACCTATCACGGCGTTGACTGGGAGATCCCGGAGCCGGGCAACCCCTGGTCGAATATCGGCTACTGGAGCGATCATCAGATCATCTATCTCCAGAAACTGCTGGAGATCAGCGCCGCGGTGCATCCCGGCAGGTTGCAGGAATTTCTTGCCCAGCCGTTGTTCAGCTATGCCAACGTCCCATATCGCCTGAAACCCTATGGTGAGCTGCTGCAGGACCCCTACAACACGATTGATTTCGATTGGGACCTGGAACAGCAGATCGGCGCGCGGTGCCGTGAGCGCGGCACGGATGGCAAGCTCGTGTACGCCCACGATGGCCAGGTGCTCCATGTTGCGCTGGCCGAAAAGCTGCTGACGCTGCTGCTCGCCAAACTGGCTAACTTCGTGCCCGAAGGCGGCATCTGGATGAATACGCAACGCCCGGAATGGAACGATGCCAACAACGCCCTGGTGGGCAAGGGGTTGTCGGTGGTGACGTTGGGCTACCTGCGGCGCTATCTCGCTTTCTGCCAGGAATTGCTCGGCAGCAGCGGACTGGCGACCGTGCCGCTGCACGCGGAGGTGCAGCGCTTCTATCGGCAGGTGTTCGGCGCCCTGCAGCAGTTCCAGCCAGTTTTGGGCGGTTCGTTTACCGATGAGCAACGCCGCAGCATGATGGATCTCTTGGGCCAGGCCGGCAGCGACTACCGCTGGGGCTTCTACCGGGACGGGTTCGCAGGTGCGGTGATTGAGACACCGGTCGAGGAGATCGTCGCCTTCCTCGCGCTGGCGCAGCAGTACATCGAGCATACGCTGCGGGCCAACAAGCGCAGCGACAACCTGTACCACGCCTATAACGTGCTGCACCTCGCGCACGGTCGCGCCGCCGTCAGCCGGCTCTATGAAATGCTCGAAGGCCAGGTCGCCATCCTCTCCTCCGGGCTGCTCTCAGGGGCGGAATCGCTTGCCCTGCTCCAGGGCCTGCGCCAGAGCGCACTCTATCAGGCCGACCAGCACAGCTATATCCTGTATCCTGACCGCGAACTGCCGGGCTTCCTGGAGCGGAACTGCCTGACTCGCGATCAGGTGCAGTCGGTGAAGCTGTTGGCTACCCTGGTTGACGCGGGGGACTCATCCATCATCACCCGCGATGTTGATGGCGTCTACCACTTCAACGGCCGCTTCCGCAACTTCCGCGATGTCAGTCGTGTGTTGGAAACGCTCAAATCGCAACCCCGCTACGCTGCCCTGGTCGAAGCCGACTTCACCAAGGTCCAGGCGCTGTTTGAAGATACCTTCCACCACGACCAGTTCACCGGCCGTTCGGGCACCTTCTTCGCCTTCGAGGGCCTGGGCAGCGTCTACTGGCACATGGTGGCCAAGCTCCTGTTGGCCGTGCAGGAAACCGTCCTGCGGTTCAAAGCCGAGCCTTGCGCACCGGCGTTGATTGACCACTATCTCGACATCCGGCAGGGCCTGAGCTTCAACAAATCCCCAGCGGCCTACGGCGCCTTCCCCACCGATCCCTACTCACACACGCCGAAGGGGCAGGGCGCGAAGCAACCGGGCATGACGGGCCTGGTCAAGGAGGTCATCCTGACCCGGCTGGCCGAAGTCGGCCTGTCTGTGAAAAATGGTTGCCTGGCATTCGACCCATTGTTGCTGGACAAAAGGGAACTGCTCACCGCCCCAACTGAATTTGACTACCTGGATGTATCCGGACAGCGCCAGCGCCTCGAATTGCCCGCCAGATCCTTGGCCGCCACCTTCTGCCAGACGCCGATTATCCTCCGCGCCGAGGGTGCGCCCGGCATCCGCGTTCATTTCAATGACGGGACGGTCAAACAGGTCGCCGGGCTACTTTTGGATGCGGCCACCAGCCGCCAGCTTTTCCAGCGTGAGGGCGTGATCCACCACCTGGAAGTGACCTGCCCGGTTTCAGCGTAGGCTCCGACAACTCCTGAACAACAGAGAAGGTAAAGATGTCGAAAATGATTTATGACTACAAACCATTGGCGGGAATTGATATTGCCGGTCTTTCCACCGATGATTTGAAAGCCGCTGTCGGCGCAATCCTAAGGCGGAAAATTCATGGGATTGCCTTTAGCCCATATAACGAAGAACTGAAACCCGGCATGCAAATCACAGGCGCTCATATCCGCCAGCGTCTTAGCATTGTCCAGCCCTATGTGAACTGGGTCCGGACTTTCTCCTGTACAGAAGGCAACGAGCTGATCCCTGAACTCGCGCAAGCGCTCGGGCTAAAAACGCTGGTGGGAGTATGGCTCGGCAAAGACCGCGAAAAGAACGAAATGGAGCTCAACGGCGCAATCGAAGTCGCGAGAAGCGGTCACGCCAACCTGTTGGGGGTAGGCAACGAAGTGTTATACCGTGGGGATCTACCCGAAACTGAGTTGATTGATTATATCAACCGCGCCCGCGAAGGGGCGCCGGGCGTTCCCGTGGGTTACGTGGACGCCTACTTCAATTTTGTCAATCACCCGCGGGTAAGTGATGCCTGCGATGTGATCTTTTCCAATTGTTATCCCTTTTGGGAAGGTTATCCAGCAGAACATGCACTGGTTTACATGAAGGATATGTACCACCGGGCTGTCCGCGCAGGTAGGGGCAAAAAAGTGATTATCAGCGAAACAGGCTGGCCCAATCTTGGCACGGCCCTCAGGGGTGCTGCTATACCTTCTTTTGAGAACGCCATCCGCTATTTCATCAACACTTATCAGTGGGCGGAGGAGGAGGGAATTGACATATTCTACTTTTCTTCATTCGATGAACCATGGAAAACCGCTGAGGAAGGGGATGTGGGCGCATATTGGGGGCTATGGGACAAGGATGGCAATCTAAAATATGCCTAGTCTGTTGAGCAAACATCGAATGGTCGAGCAGTTTACCCAAAACCCCGGCAAGGCTATCTGCTACTCAGGATACCGGGAGGGCCAGGATCCTCGCCAGGAGATTTACCCCAGCCGTGAGGAGATTCGTGAAGATCTCCGGCTACTGGCAAGATTCTGGTCGTTCATCCGGTTGTATGATAGCAGTCAACACGCTGAAACAACGCTCGAAGTGATCCGCGACGAGGGGCTGGATTTGAAGGTGATGTTGGGCACGGATCTGGCTGCCGAAATCAGCAATCCCAATTGCCCCTGGGGGGCAGAGTATGATGACAAAACCCTTCTCGCAAACCGCAGAACGAACAAGGTCAATCTCAATCGCATGATTGCGTTGGCGAATCTTTACGATGACATCGTGATCGCGGTCTCTGTCGGCAATGAAGCAAGCGTCGAATGGACTGATCACATGGTCCCCATGGCTAAGCTGGTGACCTATGCACGGCGCGTCAAGCGCGCCGTGCCGCAGCCGGTTACGTTCTGCGACAACTACGTGCCGTGGACAACCAAATTGGAACCTTTGGCCGCTGAGTTGGATTTCATCTCGGTCCACACCTACCCGGCCTGGGAAAATTTCACGACAGACAATGCTCTCGAGTATACTAAACAGAACTACCGGTCTGTTGTCGCTCACTTTCCCAATAAACCAGTTGTGATTACCGAAGCGGGTTGGCCGACAGCATCTAATGGACGGGGCATTGATCCACGTAACGCATCTGAAGAGGCGCAAGCCCAGTATTGCCAGCAACTGGTGGCATGGACCCTGGAAGAAAAGATCTTGACCTTTGTTTTCGAAGCATTTGATGAACCCTGGAAGGGTTCCCCTGATCCGCTAGAGCCTGAAAAGCACTGGGGACTTTTTTATCTAGATCGCACGCCTAAGCCAGTAGTGCAACGTGTCTTGGCAAAAGGCTTCTAAGCATCTTCCCAGGTGACTGCACACGCGTGCGCCTGGCTGTCTAGTGACAGGCTTGTTTCTTCCTGTTTTGGCACTTACAGCGACTTGTTGTCGGCGAGGCGGAAGTGGAACACGCCTCGGAAGGCGGACCTGGCGAAGATGTGATGTTGGGTTCATAGCGGTGACTGACGACAAGCGCATCAAGGCCGTGCTGCCGACGATCCAGTATGTGCTCGACCAGGGCGCGGCGCTGATCCTGATGAGTCACCTGGGCCGGCCCAAGGGCACCGGGTTCGACCCCGAGTTCAGCCTCCAGGCCGCAGCTGCGGCGCTGGCGAAGCTGCTGGGCAAGCCCGTGCAGATGGCCCCCGACTGCGTGAGCCCCGAGGTGGAGGCGCTGGCAAAGGCGCTGAAGCCCGGCGACGTGCTGCTGCTGGAGAACACGCGCTTCCGCAAGGCCGAAGAGAAGAACGACCTGGGGCTGGCGCAGCAGATGGCCGCGCTGGGCGATGTGTACGTCAACGACGCCTTCGGTTCGGCCCATCGCGCGCATTCCTCCACCGAGGGGGTGGCGCGCTTCCTGCCGGCCGTCTCCGGCTTCCTGATGGAGCAAGAGCTGGAGTACCTGGGCCGCGCCACCGAGGACCCGGCGCACCCCTACGTCGCCATCCTGGGCGGCGCCAAGATTAGTGATAAGATCCTGGTGGTCGAGAACCTGCTGGCGAAGTGCGACACGCTGATCATCGGCGGCGGCATGGCGAACACCTTCCTGGCGGCCCAGGGCTACAACATGCAGGACAGTCTGGTGGAAGCCGGCGCGGTCGAAACTGCACGGGCGATCCTGGCGAAGGCCGGCGGCCGGCTGCTGCTGCCCGTGGATGCGGTCGTGGCCGACAAGTTCGACGCCGAGGCGGCCAGCCAGGTGGTGGATGTGGACAAACTCCCGGCCGGCTGGCGCATGTTGGACATCGGCCCCAAGAGCATCGAGAAGTTTGGGGAGGTGCTGAAGGCGGCGAAGTTGGTCGTCTGGAACGGACCGATGGGCGTCTTTGAGTTCCCGAAATTCGCCGAGGGGACCTTCGCCATCGCGAAGCTGTTGGCCGAAACGGGCGCAACGACGGTCATCGGCGGCGGCGACAGCGCCAGCGCGGTGAAGAAGGCCGGTGTGGCGAAGAAGATGACGCACGTCTCCACCGGCGGCGGCGCCAGCCTGGAGTTCCTCGAGGGCAAGGTGCTGTTGGGTGTGGCGGCGCTGAACGACAAGTAGAGCGAATCAGCGAATCAGCGAATCAGCGAAGGCACGCACCACGGAAGGAGGCTGCATGTACAAGGTCGTGTTGCTCCGCCACGGCGAGAGCACCTGGAACAAGGAAAACCGCTTCACGGGTTGGACCGATGTGGATCTGTCCGAACGGGGGCTGGCCGAGGCGCAGCGCGCGGGGCAGATGCTCAAGGCGGAGGGTTACACCTTCGATGTCGCATTCACATCGGTGCTGACGCGGGCCATCCGCACGCTGAACCTGGCGTTGGATGAGATGGATCTGCTGTGGCTGCCGGTCTACAAATCGTGGCGGTTGAACGAACGCCACTACGGCGCGTTGCAAGGACTGAACAAGGCCGAAACCGCGGCCAAGTACGGCGATAAGCAGGTCCTGATCTGGCGCCGCAGCTATGACATCCAGCCGCCCGCGCTGACCGCCGACGATCCGCGCTATCCCGGCCACGATCGGCGCTACGCGGATCTCGCCCCGCAGGATGTCCCGTTCACCGAGTGCCTGAAGGACACCGTCGCCCGCTTTCTGCCCCTCTGGCACGAGACGATTGCGCCGACGATCCGCTCGGGCCAGCGTGTGATCATCGCGGCGCACGGCAACAGCCTGCGCGCGCTGGTCAAGTACCTGGACAACATCTCCGATGAGGAGATCGTCGAGCTCAACATCCCGACCGGCGTGCCGTTGGTCTACGAACTTGATGATGACCTGAAGCCCCGCGCGCACTACTACCTGGGCGACCCGGAGGAGATCCGCAAAGCCCAGGAGGCGGTGGCGAAGCAGGGCAAAGCGAAAGGCTAACCATTTCACACCAACCTTGAACTTGAAAGGAGCACCCTCATGGCCAGGATCGCAATTCACGGTTTCGGACGCATCGGTCGGTCGCTGATGAAGGTGGCGCTCAAGAACAACTTGTTCACGCCCGTCTCCATCTCCGACATCAAAGACCTCGGCACCCTCGCGGCGCTGTTCGAGGTGGATTCCAACTATGGCCGCTGGCACGAAGAGGTCAAGACGACGGACAAGGGCTTCGTCATCGGCGGCCGCGAGATCTTGTACTTTGACTCGATGAAGGGACTGCCCGACTGGAAGGCGTTGGGCGTTGAGCTGGTGATAGACTGCACGGGCCGCGCGGTGACGCGCGCCGGCGCACAGCCGCACCTGGACGCGGGCGCCAAGCGGGTGCTGGTGAGTGGGCCGAGCAAGAAGGCGGACGACTGTGATGCCGTGCTGTTGCCGGGCATCAACCTGGAAACGTACGATCCGGCGAAGCACTTCATCATCAGCATGGCGAGCTGCACCACAAACGGCCTGGCGCCGGTGGTCAAGGTCGTCATCGAGAACTTCGGCATCAAGTACGGCCTCTTCTCGACCGTCCATGCCTACACCAACACCCAATCGCTGACCGACCAGCCGATGAAGGACCGCCGCGACTCGTGGGCCGCGGCCGAGAACATCATTCCCTCCTCGTCGGGCGCGGCGCGCGCGCTGGGGTTCGTCTGGCCGGGGCTGAAGATCACGGGCAAGGCCTATCGGGTGCCCACCCGCACCGGCAGCATCGCCGAGCTCAACCTGCTGACGGAAAAGCCGTGTACGGTGCAGGAAGTCAACGACGCGTTCCGGGCCGCGGCCGCGACGCCCCCGCTCAAGGGCGTGATGGGCGTGCTGGAGGACGAATGGGCCTCGTCCCGCATCGTCGGCGACCCGCACTCGTGCATCGTGGATCTGCCGCTGACCGCGGTGATGGGCGATCTGCTGTCGGTGGCCGCCTGGTACGACAACGAGATGGGCTACTCGACCCGCCTGGCCGAGACCGCGGCGCTGATCGCGGGGTAGGTGGACGCGGGGACGCGGGGACGCGGGGACGCGGGGACTGGTTTTTCACCGCGTCTCCCCATCACCGTGTCACCGTGTCCCCCCATCACCCCATCA
>DAOUAT010000063.1:0-6358 GCA_034433275.1 Anaerolineae bacterium | reverse complement strand
CAACGTGCCGGGGCATGAGCCCGAGATCAGCGGTGACGTGGTGGGGGTCGCGGTGCGCGTGGGCGTGCGGGTCGGGGTGAATGTGGTTGTCGCCGTGCGCGTCGGCGTAGACGTGATCGCCTGTGTGCCTGTCGGCGTGGGCGTCAGCGTCACCGTGGCGGTCGGTGTGGACGTGCGCGTGGCGGTTGGTGTGTTTGTCCGCGTCGCGGTGGGGGTGTGCGTCAGCGTTGAAGTCGCGGTCGGGGTGCTGGTCGGTGTGGGCGCAGTATAATCAACCACCAACCGTGGGTGATAGGTCGCCCCTAACTCCCTTGACCGGAACGAGGTGAACCAGGTCGAGCTACCGTCCCCCCGCAGCGTCATGCCATTTTGAGCCGCGCCGTTTTGGATCCACTGTCGAACCGCGTTGGTCACGGTGATGTTATACCAGCCGCTGCTGGCCCCGACCGTGCTGGCCGCGTCGTCCGCCACATAGCGATCCGGCTTGTTGTTCCATGTCACGCCGCCCTCGGCCCACAGGTTGGTAATGCCGCCCACATGGCGATTCACAGTGACCTGGTAGGCGCTCTCAGGCGCATCGGCCGCCGTAAGCGCGACGTCGGCGTACATCTGCACCGTGGCCGAGTTGATGGTGGACCCGGTTGGGATGGAGGTGAGATCGAATCGGAGTAGGCTCCAGTTGTCATAGCCGCTGCTGGAACGACCTATCAAGAGCTCGCCGACGCCACCGTAGTTGGTAGCTGGCGCGAAGGCGTTCACGTAGGTGTCAGCGGTTGCGTACAGCGTGACCTGGGCTGCCACGCCTTCCGGGGCCTGGGCGTGAACGTTTCGTTGCGCGTGTTGGCCGTCCAGTGCGCCCGCGGTCAATACCGCGATGGCAACGGCCAGGCCCAGGAGGGATCGAAGTGCAAGGTGGAAAAAGCAGCGCGTTGAACGGGGCATCGTTGACACTCCTGTGTTGGTGGGAAGATGTCCTGGCAGGTCGGGTTCAACAGAGTTGCGTTATTCTAGCAGGGTTGTGCAAAAAATTGCAAATCCCCGAAGTCGGTGCTCCCCCTTTTATTCGGTCTGAGGCGTCAGGGCTGGGCGCCAGCGGCCGATTACTCCCACCAGCCCTGTGCCGATCACTGCCAGGCCCATGTTGAGCGCGAAAGGCAGGGAGCGGTTGATGGCCGAAAGCTGCCCGGCGATCCAGCCGAAAGGCGAGGTACACAGGATCATGGCCACATAGACCATCGCGCTGATGCGCGCGCGTTCGTGCGAGTCCAGCGCGACGGCCAGCAGCGACTCGGCCATTGGGTTGATCAGGGCCGAAGCGATCCCTTCGAGCAGCACGCTGATCACCAGCAGCGGCGCAGCGCGCGGCGGCATGAAGACCAGTAACGCCTGGCTGGCGAAGAAGGCCGCGAACCCCAACCACAACGGCAGGCGGAAGCGCTGTAACGTGGTGAGCCGCGGCCCGATCACGAAGAAGCACAGGGCGATGGTCAGCGAGCGCAGCATCACGTAGATGGCGATCTGCGACTCGGGGAAGCCGAGCTTGCTGACAAACAGCACCCCCCAGAAGTTGCCGCTGACGGTGGCGCCGATGCTCGTGAGCACCATCAGGGATAGGGCGGCCAGGATCGGCCTGGCGTGTACGATCTGGCCGAAGATGCGGCGGTACTCGCGCAAGAGGCTGATCGCGGACCGGTGGCGGGTCTCCTCGATGCGCCGCCGGCCGCGGGCCGTTTCGTGTGAATAGAGGTACAGCACCCCGGCCTTGGCTGTCAGCATCACGAAGCCGAACGCCAGCAGCCCGCGCATCGCGGGCACCAGGCCGAACCGCCCCACGAACCATCCACCCAGCGGTGTGAGAAAGGCCGAAGAGACCCCGAAGATCGTCACCCAGGTCCAGATGTGTACCAGGTGGCGCTCCGCCGCGTCCTCGATCATCAAGCAGGTCCAGGCGGTATGGGCGACTCGGAAGCCGCCGTTCAGCGCGGCCGCGGCCAGGAAATAGCGCATGTCCTGCGCGGCCGCCCAGATCAGACACGGCACGCTCCACGAGACCAGGTCGGCGATGAACAGGGTCAGCCGGCGGCCAAACTTATCTACTATCACGCCGCTGAGCAGGGCGCTGAAGATCTGGACGACCAGTCCCAGGCTGGCGATCGCGCCGATCCCCTGGTCCGTCACCCCCAGGGCCAGCATGTACACCGAAAGGAACGGCGCGAACAGGTTGTAGGGGACGCCGAACATCGGCTCGGTGAGCACGGAGACGCGCGGGTTGCCCTTAAGCTCGCGCAGCGTCTGAAAGAGAGGATGTCGCTCAAGGATCGTCAAGGTTCTTCTCCAGAAGGCTGCTGCCCCTTATTTGCCCAGGTAATCCGAGTAGCCCCCGTCGAACGCCACGATCCGGCCGCCTTCCAACGCCGCGCAGCGATCCACGATGCGGTCCAGGAAATACCGGTCGTGGGAGACCACCAGCACCGTGCCGTTGAACTCCTCCAGCGCGGCCTCCAGCACCTCGGCCGAGGGGATGTCCAGGTTGTTGGTCGGCTCGTCCAGCAGCAGGAAGTTGGCGTCGGAGAGCATCAGCCGGGCGAGCTGCAGTCGGCTGCGCTCGCCGCCGCTGAGCTGGCGCACCAGCTTGCGGCAGGCCCCGTAATCGAACAGGAAGCGGCCCAGGAACGCGATGGCGTCATCCTCGTACATCGGCCGCGCGTCCCGGACCTCCTGGATCAGCGTCCAATCGGGGTGCAGCGTCTCGTGCTGCTGCGCGTAATAGCCCACCGTCACGCTGGGGCCCAGCTTGATGGCGCCGCCGTCGGGCTGCTCAGCGCCGATGCCGGCCGCCCCCAGCAGGCAGCGGAACAGCACCGACTTGCCCGCGCCGTTGGGCCCCACCAGCCCCACCCGCTCCCCGTGCCAGATGGTCAGGTCAACGCCATCCAGCACGACGTTGATATCATCGGCCCTCCCGTACCATTTCACCAATTTACCAACTTCCAACACCTTGTTGCTGCCCCGCCAGCCGCCCAGTTCCAACCGCATGCGCCGCCCCCCGGCCGGCCGCTCGATCTTGTCCATCCGCTCCAGCATCTTGTAGCGGGCGCGGGCCTGCCGCGCGTGGCGCTCGTCCACCACTACGCTGGCCCATAGCTCGAACCGGGCGATGGCCGCTTCGATCTGGCCGATGCGCTTCTGTTGCGCGCGGTAAAGCTGCTCCTGGCGCAGTCGCGCGAGCTGCTTGTTGACCGCGTAAGTCGAGTACGTCCCCGGCCAGACCGTGATGCGGCCCCCTTCCAGCTCGGCGATGCGGTCCACCACCTGGTCGAGCAGATAGCGGTCGTGGGAGACGATGATCACCGTGCCCCCATAGCCCCGCACCAGCCGCTCGACCACCTCTTTGCCGGCTACGTCCAGGTGGTTATCCGGCTCGTCCAGCAGCAGCACATCCGGCCCCCATACCAGCAACCGCGCAAGCCCGACCAGCTTGGCCTGCCCGCCGCTGAGGGTGCTCACCGGCTGGTCGAAGGTCTCATCACCCAGGCCCAGCTCGCGCAGGGTGGCGCGGACGCGATTCTCGTAGGTGAGGCCGCCGGCCGTTTCGTATTCGTGCAGCAGCCGGCCGTGCTCGTCCAACACGCGCGCCAGCCGCCCCGCATCGCCGTAGACCGCCGGGTCGCCCATGCGCGCCTCGGCCTCGGCCAGGGCGCCGCGCAGCCGCGCGATCTCGGGTGAGCCGGAGAGCGCGGCGTCGAGGACGGACCTCACCCCCTGCCCCCTCTCCTGCGCGGAGTCACCTCTCCCCCAACCCCTCTCCTGCGAGGAGAGGGGAGTTAGCTCCCCCTTCCCTGGGAGGGAAGGGGGTTGGGGGGTTAGGTCCGTCGCGTCCTGTGGCAAATACCCGATGGTCAATTCCCTGACCCGAAAAATGGCGCCGGCATCGGGCGCGTCTTGCCCCAGGATGAGCCGCAGCAGCGTGGACTTGCCCGTCCCGTTCGCGCCCACCAGGCCGATCTTCTGCCCGGCCTGGATCTCCCAGCTTAACCCGGTCAGGATGGGTTTGTCGAAGTATGTGTAACTGACGTCGGTCAGGTTGAGGATGATGTTTGCCATGAGATGCCTCGTGATGCGTGCTAGGTAACAAAAAGGCTGTGAGGTTGCGCCCACGGCCTGGTAGTTGACGTAACAATCCGAACGAAGGGCGCGTTGAACTAAGTCAGGGCCGCCCAGGAAGCGACGCGAGGCATGGCGATGAGGGAAAAGGCGATGCGAACGTACAACATGGCCGCAGTATAGCGGAGAGACACACGCCCTGTCAAAAATCAGGAATTCCAACGCATATTTGGAATTGCTGGTCAAAAATCGAGCTTGCGGCAGTGTAACCGATGAAGCAGCCGCGAAGGACAGGCTCGGAGTTTCCCGGCGCCGCGGCGTCCGATTACGCCAGGCGGCGGAATTGTGCTAGAATCGCATCATATGCCCATTCGGGTAGATCTCATGCTGAACATCAGGAGAGGTGGACAACGATGACCACAGAAGCACGCAGGCGCCTGCGGGACGCGACCAAGAAATCATGGGCCGAGCCGTGGAAGATCAAGATGGTGGAGCACGCCCACTGGACCACGCGCGACTATCGCGCCCAGTGCCTGGCCGAAGCCGGCTTCAACACTTTTCTGCTCCGCTCGGAGGATGTCTATATTGACCTGCTGACCGACTCTGGCACGTCGGCCATGAGCGACTACCAGTGGGCCGGCATGATGCTGGGCGATGAGGCTTACGCCGGCAGCAAAAACTTCTACAATCTGGAAGCCGCCATCCAGAAGTACTACGGCTACAAGTACATCATCCCTACGCACCAGGGCCGCGGCGCCGAAAACATCCTGTCGCAGATCTACATCAAGCAGGGCGACTACGTGCCCGGCAACATGTATTTCACCACCACGCGGCTTCATCAGGAATTGGCTGGTGGCACGTTCGTGGATGTCATCATTGACGAGGCGCACGATCCGCAGTCGCTCCATCCGTTCAAGGGGAACGTGGACCTGGGCAAGCTGGAAGCTTTGATCGCCAGGGTCGGCGCGGAACGCATCCCCTACGTCTGCCTGGCCGCCACGGTGAACCTGGCCGGCGGCCAGCCGGTCTCGATGCAGAACGCGCGGGCACTCAAGGCGTTGTGCGCCCGCCACGGCATCCCGATCATGATGGACGCCACGCGTGCCGTCGAGAACGCCTACTTCATCCAGCAGCGCGAGCCGGGCTACGGGGACCAGAAGATCGCTGAGATCCTGTTCGAGTTTTGCTCGTACACCAACGGCTGCACCATGAGCGGCAAAAAGGACCCGCTGGTGAACATCGGCGGCTGGCTGGCGCTGAACGACTATGAGAAGTTCGAGGAAGCCCGCAACATGGTGGTGGTCTACGAAGGGCTGCACACCTACGGCGGCATGGCCGGCCGCGACATGGAGGCCATGGCGCGCGGCATCGAAGAATCGGTGGACGACGATTACATGCGTTCGCGCATCGGGCAAGTCGTCTACCTGGGCCAAAAGCTGCTGGACTGGGGCGTGCCCATCGTGCAGCCCATCGGCGGCCACGCGATTTTCCTGGACGCGCGGCGCTTCTACCCGCACATCCCGCAGGACCAGTTCCCGGCGCAGGCGTTGGCGGCCGACCTGTTCCTGGAAGGCGGCATCCGGGCCATGGAGCGCGGGGTGGTCTCTGCGGGCCGCAATCCGGCCACCGGCGACCACCGCTATCCCAAGCTGGAGCTGGTGCGGCTGACCATCCCGCGCCGCGTCTACACCCAGGCGCACATGGACGTGACCGCCGAGGCCGTGGAAGAAGTGTGGTGGAACGCATCCAAAGCTACTGGCCTGAAGATGGTGTACGAGCCGAAGTACCTGCGCTTCTTCCAGGCGCGGTTTGAGAGGTTGTAGCAGGCAGGAGGCCCGAAATGGATACTCTGGAAGCGATTTGCCGACGGCGCAGTATCCGGCGGTACACCCACGACGCCGTGCCCAAGACGGACCTGGAGACCATCGTGGATGCGGGCCGATTGGCGGCAACAGGCTCCAACCGGCAGCCCTGGGAGTTCATTGTCGTCACCGATCGGACCACTATCGAGAAGTTCACCGTGTCCGGCGCCTGGATTAAGCTGGCCGCCGCGGTGATCGTAGTGGTCATGGACCCGGCATCACGCTGGTGGATCGAAGACGGTGCAGCCGCGATTGAGAACATGCTCCTCGCCGGTACGTCTCTGGGTTACGGCACCTGTTGGGTCGAAGGAGATGCCCTGCCGCGGGAGGCGCAGTTCAAAGCCCTGCTCGGTGTGCCGGATGACAAGCGCATCATGGCGCTGATACCGGTG
>DAOUAT010000062.1:0-11870 GCA_034433275.1 Anaerolineae bacterium | reverse complement strand
GTGGGAGTCGGGGTGTTTTCCACGATCGTTACAGGGGCGCTGGCTGTCTTTGGCGGGACCGTGTTCGAGCCGATATCCAATGCGCCATCAACCGTGGCCGTATTGATGGTCGTGCCAGGCTTAAGAGCCAGGAAGTTCACTGTGATGGTGATAGATTCGTCCTTATCCAAGGGGTCGCTAAAACCGTTACCGTTCAGCAGGTCATTCCAGGTTAGCGTCCCCGCTGGGGTCGTGCTATCCGGCGCAGGAGTTGCGCTTTGGAATTGCAGCGCGGTAGGGTCGTAGGTGTCTGTTAGCGGCAGGAAAGCCACTCCCGTCGTGCTATCGTTACGGATAGTGATCACGAAAGTGACGAGTTGACCCACCTGGCGTACACCAGCCGGACTCAGCACTTTGGTGAGCACCAGATCTACGCTATTGACGCCTGCTGGCTTGAAAGGAGACCGGTTAACCGGCGTCGCCTTGCCCCCTCCAAGATCGTCGTAGGGGATAGTCTGTCTGGCCGAGACGGGAGCTACTGAAGCCGTCGGTACGAGCGCCGAACTCAGCACCCAAAACAGGACCAGCAGAAGGCGCGCCAGGTGCGCCCAGCGAGTCGTGCTGCTTCGACGATTGCGATACAAAACTGGTGGTTTATGCATGGTCTCTCTCCTCTCACTTACGTCTGGCCAGTTGGCATGGTCAGCCAGCGCTAGAACTCGATGACGCGGTCTGGCGGTGATCACATGGATTCACTTGCGTAGACGTAGCATCTCTTCAAAAGTAACGGGGTTTTTGGTGTCTTTCGTCCTTCAGGTTACTTGGTTCTCAGCACCAATGGCAAAAGGATCCGGGGTGACCGGTGCGGGATCAGCGGTCCATACCAATACTCCTTGTCGCTTTCGAGGCTGATAACCCGGAGCCAATAGTAGATGCCTGGGCCTGGCGTCGTGCTGTAGTCTATGTATTCGTAATCTGCACCAGGATCAGCCCCTGTCTTAGGCAGGATCGGCTCTGGGTTGAGCCTGGCGCCGTGAGAGTCTGCGCTCATGCTCCGATACACATGGAATTCCTTAACGAGCGACTCATCGCGGGTATGCCAGAGCACTTTGGCGCCATCTGCCAGCCATATGGCGCGCACATTCTCGATCACCAGGCCGGTTGGTGTTGTATAACCGAAGTTGAGCGATGAAGCGTAGCCACTGCCCCCTGTTGCGGCGACGACCACCGGAGAAGGTGTGCTCAGGGCCGCGTCTGCAGCCTTTGGCGGAGCTGAGACAGTATATGTGCCAGGCAGCAGATCGGCGGACCAGTACCCAGTCTGGTCACTGATCGGACTTGCGGCCACATGGTTACTGCTGTCGGTGACGGTAACCTGTATGCCGGGGAGCGGCTGGTCTACGCCCGGGTCAAAGGTTGAGTTGCTGCCCAATTCTCTGTAAAGGTATCCTCCGATCTTGACCAGAGGCGACTCGGTGGCGTTGCTGACTTGCGTAGTGTTGTCTCCCTGGTGGGCCGGCCGCTCCCAAGCGTCGCTGGAAATGGTTGCGTTGTTGAGTAACAGGCCCGCGCCGGGCGTCTGCGGTGCGTAAACTCCGGTCACAGTGATCACCCCAGTCATCCCCGGCGCCAGATCCGGCAGGCGCCAGGCATAATCGGGGCTGTTGAGCGCTATGACGCCGGGGTCTGAACTCGTCCAGGAGCGGTTAGCGATGTCGCTGGGCAGTGCATCGGTTAGCTGTACGTTGGCGGCTGTAACGACACCGGCATTACCGTAGGTTAGCGTGTATGTGACCGCCTGTCCCGGACGCCAGGCAGTGGTCGGTTGTGCCTGCTTGTCAACCCACAAGTCGGCCGCGGGCAGGTCGAGCGGCATCGCAGGATCCCCGAAAAGGACATAGGCGTCAATCAGGTCTTTGAAGTTACGGTTGCTGTTGTAAAGCATTGACTTGGCGTATGTGGTTGCCGGGCCGATAAGCCGTTCACCCTTTTCAAAGATCGCCTCGTAAAATCCGGTCCAAATGATTTCGTGGCCGTTTGAGGTGCCTTTGCCGGTGGGTGACCAACTGGCCACCGCACCCGCGTCCTTCAGCCGGACGACGCTTTCACCAAAGCTGGAAGTGACGAGATCAATGTACTGGCCTTCGAGACAGGTCATGGGTAACATGATCGGGTAGCGTCCCTTGTTGGTCAGTCCACCTTGCAGATCTGTGGTTTTGAGCAGGTTCTCATCTGCCCATTTATCAACGCTGGCGTGGCCGTGATAGTTGACGAATAGCGCACCATTGTTAATCAGATTGAGGAGGGCGTTTTTCGACGCGGTCGCGTTCAGTCGTGCCGTGCCGCCATCTTGCGTGCAGAAAAAGGAGTTGGGATCGGTCGAAACCACCCGGGCACAGTAAAGCGCCCGGCGTTGGAACGTGGACGGCAGATCGGGGTCCAGTTCATTGACCACCAACAGGTAGTGGCCATCGGCCAGGCTGGCAAAGCTGTAATTACCGGCGGTGTCGCTTTGCGTGCAACCGATCAAGGGATCGGTCACATCCACTTTGCCGTTGAAATTCGGATCTTGATAAACACAGACGCCGATGTCCGGCAGCGGGCCCTCGCCAACGTCAATCGTTCCGTCGCCATCCAGGTCGTCCCAAATGTGGCCCAGGATCGCATTCATGGCGGCAGGGTGCGCACTCAACGCAGCCGCCATTGTGCTGAATGCCGCGGCCGCCGGCTGCCGGAAGCCAAAATCAACCTTGACCGTCGCTGTCGCCGCCAGGGTCAGGCTGATGGGATTGGTGGCTGTGGGCGTGTCAGTCGTCAGCGCATAGCCCGGCAGGTAGTAGGGATCGGTGGCGACCAGGTTTGAGCTCTCAGGAAACAGCCCGCCCGCGTCGGCATTGTCAGCGACAAAGATGGTCGTCGTGTTCCAGCTCGCGTGCGCGGGTGTCGTTTCGTAAGCGATGATCTTATCCACCATGGCGCTGGCGTCGGCCAGGGTGTTGGCCGATAACCGACCCAGGTGCATAAATGGCAGTGGATTGAGCCGTTTGGGCGGCGGATCATAGGCCACGTAACGATTATCGGCCGCGGCCATGCCCTCGAAGGGATCAACCGGCGCCAGGTAGGGCGGGAGGAAGAACGGCGCGCCGTTGTAGTTCCAGCTGCGCCCGCGCGGGTCAAAATGCCCATCGCCCAACAGCACAACAAACCGCGGTGCGGGCCGCGGCCATGTCTCATAAGCGTAACGCAAGAAGTTACGGATCGCTTCCTGATCCATCAGCCCGCCGTTGAACTCATCGTACACATCCTGCGCATCCACCACCGCGGTGCGATAGTGCTGATACTGCTGGCGGTGCGCGGCCAGGCGTGCGGCCTCGCTGATGAAGTTGCGGTGGCTGATGATGATCCAATCGGCGCCGGCCGCCGGAGAGCGTAACTGCGAGGGTGTATCCAGTACGATGCTGGCGGGCGTCAGGTATTGGCTGGCGGCGGCCGCGATGTACCGCGCCGGCGCGGCCAACGTGTGTGCGAACGCCAGGTCTGCGCCGGTCACCTGAACGCCGGTCAGCAGGAGAGGCCGCAAGGGATCGGTGATATCATAGACGTGCGCGGCGGTGTCGGGCATCCCGGTCAGAGTGACACTCCTTGGCGTGCTCTCATCCACTGCGAAATGGAACTGACCCGCAGCCGGCGCCGCGTAGGTGCGGCTGTAAATCAGATCGAACCAGTTGACTGTGCCAGCGTCAAGGGAGACGCCAGGGATACACGGGGCGGTCAGCGTAATGGTGTTCGCACCGTCGAGTAAAACGCTCTGGCTGAAACTGAAGCTACCGGTGAACTCGTTCTTGTAAGAGAATTGTGCTTGCCCGATCACTGTGCCGTTCACGTCAAAGATAGCAGTGTGCGTCAGGATGTCATTGAAGCCCCGGATTCGCGGGGTGAGCGTGCTGCTAAAGGCGCCGATAGCCACGCCGGGTGTGTTTGCTGTAGTGGTGAACTTGCCGGGTGTGCCGGTGCTGCAGATCGTGTTGTAGATGACCCAATACCAGCGATCGGCGGCGCCAGTCAATGGCAAGCCCTTGATCCACCGCGTGTTCTGTTCCAGATGGATCGTCTGGCGAAAAGTCTGAGCCGGAGGCAGGTTGGGATCGGGTCCGGCCGCGCGTGTGATCATGTCCTGCCCCGTGTTGTAGCCATATGTCAGCCAATAGACGTTGGCCCCGGTGAAATCGGTGTCCACAGCGCGGCCGTAAAAGAGGACCGCGTCCCCGGCGTCAAAGCTGCCGTTGCTATTGGCATCCACTACCCGCCGGGCGATCTCTTGCCCCCGCTCGAAGACCTGGAACGTGGCCGGGTCGAGCCCCGTCATGGGCATGCCGGCTGCCAGCAACGCGTCGTAGGTGACTTTGTAGATGCCGGAGGCGCCGATAGTGATCTTGTAGAACCGGTCAGCGGACCCGGGGAGCACCACGCTGACAGGCTGCTGGCCGGAGGCTGCTGCCGGCTGTTGCGCCAGTAACAGGCCGCTCACCAGGAGCACAGCCAGCAGGAAGTCCAGCACTGGACGAGCTGTGGTATGTGTTTTGATTGTTTGCATTCCGTTCCACCTCAATTCTGCTTCAGTCAATCAATCGGTGCTGCAAATATAAGACGGAATGATTACACAGCAAGTTACGCTTTGCAACTCTTGTGTTTCGCGCGCCAAACGCCTATACTGAATCCCACTCAGGTTCGCCTGACGCGAATCTGCACTTTGCGCTAGATCAGGAGGTTTAACCGATACACCAGTCATTCGCCACCACGACGCGCGGCCTGCAGCGCGCGGCGCCGACCATGCGGCTGTTCGAGAAGGCCAAGCGGTTCGGCGTCTGGAATCCCAGCGACATTGACTTTGATCAGGATGCGCGCGATTGGGCGCGGCTGGGCGACGCGCAGCGGGATCTCATCCTGCGCTTGACCGCCAACTTCGCGGCCGGTGAAGTACGCGCTGGGCGTCGTCAGCGACATGTTCGCGGCCTACGAGGTGGCGCCGTTCGGCCTGGTCGAGGATGACTTCATCGCTTGTGCTCTGGGCCAGTTTGGCCGGCGCTACGAGCGCATCGAGCAGGCGCTCGTAGCGTCTGTTGAGGATGTCAACCGGATCGCCCAGGCTGCGCTGGACGAGGAGTAGCGCAGCACAAGCAGTCCAGCGCCAGCATGATCCCGGTCACCGAAGCCAGGGAATCAATCTCCCCGCGCCGGACCATGTCGCGCAACTGGACCGGCGTATGGTAGCTGATCTCCAGCGCCTCGGTGGGGTCGAGGTGGGGGTCACCGTCTCGGTGAGCATCGCGAGCCAGGTAGAGGTGTGCGCGGTTGCCGCCGCGGTTGGTGTCAACCACGAAATGCCCCAGGGCCTGCCAGCACTCGGCGACCAGGCCGGTCTCCTCGTGCAGCTCGCGCTGGGCCGCGGCCAGGGGCGGTTCATCCGGTGCATCCAGGTAGCCGGCCGGTAGGTCCAGGCTGTCGGCGCCGGTGCCGTGCTTGTATTGCCGCACCAACGGCGCGACGCCATCGGTCGTCAGCGCAAACACCATGGCGTAGTCGCGCGCTTCGGTGCGCAGATAGCCGGCGATCTGCTGGCCGTCCGGCAGTTGGACGTCTTCCTCCCACACGGTCAGCCAGGGTTTGCGGTCAACCAGGGGGCGAGCGACCAGGGTGCGCCACGGTTGCACGAGCACCTCACAAATTGCGCGGTTTGACACCGCGCGCGGTTTAGAGTATCCTTTGCTGGTATTCTACACCAATGTGGCCGGTGAAGCGAAACCGGAACCTCTATGGAGGCGAGTTGATGCGGACAGGTCTAGGGCATAAACTGACGTTGTGCGCGGTAACGATTGTACTGTGCCTGGTTGCCCTGGGGATGCCCTCAGGGACCATGACAGTGTATGCGGCGCCCGCCAGTGATACCATCACCTATGTCGTGCGCCCCGGCGATCGGTTGGCGGATATCGCGGCCCGCTACGACGTCACCATGGCCAGCATCGTGCAGGCCAACGGGCTGAGCAACCCCGATGTCATCTACCCGGGCCAGAAGCTCGTCATCGTCCTGCCCGGCGCCGCGAGCGCGACCGTTACGGCCGTGCCGCCCAGCGGTGACACGGTACACGTGGTCCAGTTGGGTGACACCGTGGACAAGATCGCGCGGCAATACGGGGTCAGCGCCTCGGCCATCGTCCGCGCCAACGGGATCACCAACGCCGACTTGATCTGGGTGGGCCAAAAGCTGATCATCCCCCGCGGCGGGCCGACCGCCACGCCGATGCCGTATGCCAGCCCGGTTCCCGCCGCAAGCCCCGTCCCCGGCGTCACGCCTGCGCCCAGCGCGACCCCAGCGGCAGCCGCCACCCCGCTGGTCACCCCCGCCCCGGCCGCGACCGCCACGCCCAAACCAACCGCGGCGCCGACGATCCACGTGGTGCAGGCGGGCGAGACCCTCAGCGCCATCGCGCAGCGTTACGGCACCACCGTCGCCGCGCTGGTGGAGGGAAACGGCCTGGGCAGCGCCGACCTGATCCGCGTCGGCATGCGCCTGCTGATCGTCAAGGGCAGTGGCAGCGCGCCCGTTTACACCGGCCAGGCATCCCGCTTCGAGGTGAGCATCTCGCAGCAGCGGTGCTGGCTCTATCGCGGGGAGACGGTGATCGCCAAGTGGGTGTGTTCCACCGGCCGCTCCGGGTCGGGCACGCGCACGGGCACGTTCCGCATCCAGTCCAAGCTGCCCAAGGCCTATGGCTCCACCTGGGACATCTGGATGCCCTACTGGCTGGGCATCTACTGGGCCGGGGCCAGCGAGAACGGCATCCACGGTCTGCCGTGGAACGCCAAGACCGGCGTCCAGGTGTGGACCGGCTACGTGGGCACGCCGATCACCTATGGCTGCGTGATGCTGGACAACGTGAATGCCAAGATGTTGTACGACATGGCGTACATCGGCATGCCCGTGATCATCCGGTGGTAGGGTGTAACCTGCCCTCAGTTGCTGCATCAGATAGTGGACACCGCTATCGGAGGCTTTCTTAGATGGAAATGATCGTCACTTTCCCCGGCGGCGCGCGGGTTGACGCCGAGTTCGGGTCGTATACCATCCGCACCGACCAGCCGCCGCAGGGGGGCGGCCAGGGCTCCGCGCCGACGCCGTTCGCCACCTTCCTGGCGTCCATCGGCACGTGCGCGGGCATCTATGTGCTCGGTTTCTGCAAGCAGCGTGGGCTGCCCACCGACGGCATCCGCATCGTGCAGCGCATGGAGCCCAACCCCGTGACCGGCCTGATCGGCAAGGTCGTGCTGGACATCCAGGTGCCGCCGGCGTTCCCGGAGAAGTATCACGCTGCGTTGATCCGCTCGGCCGAGCAGTGCGCGGTGAAAAAGCACATGGAGAACCCGCCGGTGTTCGAGGTGAAGACGGTTGTCGGATAAGGGTAGCGGTGGAGGCTGGACAGAAGTTGGGGCTCGCGGTTTGGAATCGAGGCTTCAGCCGGTCGCTTGCGCCGTACGATGAGTTTGTCATAGTAGGATGATTCATGGCCACGATCCATGGCTTCGAGTTCCCCGATGACCGCTACTACCTGGTGGACAAGCACGTCTGGTGCCAGCCGGTGGCGGATGGACTGGTGCGCGTCGGGCTGACGCCGGTGGCTTACCAGATGCTCAAGTATTCCCTGGTGGCCATCAGCGTGCGGCCCAAGGTGATCGGCCAGGAAGTGCCCGCGGGCCGCAGCGTGGCCATGGTGGAGAGCCTGAAATACAACGGCCCGCTGGCCGCGCCGTTCACCGGCGTGGTCGTGCGGGCCAATGACCTGGTCGCCGACCCCGAGCGCGCCGCGGCCGATCCTTACGGCGAGGGGTGGATCATCGAGATGCGGCCGGCAGATGGGGACGCGGCGTTGGCGGCGCTGGTCATCGGGGACGCGGCGCTGGCGGCTTATCAGGCGCTGCTGGATGCGCAGAACCTGTGGGCGGGGTGAACCCGGTCGAGCGGTTCATTCACGGGGCAGTTCCTGGGCCAGGGCCTGCAAGATGGCGGCGCGGCCGACCAGCCCTGTTACCTGGCTTTCGCTGTCCACTATCGGCAGGCGCTTGATTTTGTCAAGAATTTAATCATGGCCTTTCCTCAGTCGCTCTCTCCTTGCACTTATCGTGGGGCGTGGACTAGCTCAGCGCAGCGATCAGCGCCTCCAGCGGCCGTTCGACCCGCGGCTCGAACAACAGGCGGAAGGTCTCCTCGGTCCCGCTCACGGCAAGGGTGATGCGCAGCCACAGGTCGCTTCCTGTGCGTTCCAGCGCGATCCCGCGCACCCGGTCTCGCGGGCAATAGCGCGCGATGAGGCCGTAGGCCGCGCGGATGTTGGTCAAGTCGTCCTGCGCCACCAGCAGGTGCTGCGGCGTCAAGGTGACCACCGTCGTCGGCGCGCGCTGCTGGCGAAACACGCCGAGACGCCGCCGCCAGATCGCTGGCTGATAGACCAGGACCTCCGCCTGTTCGCCCGGGAACAGCAGCCGCAAGGGGATCAGGTTCCTAAACTTGAAGGGCAAGCCCACAAACGAGAGATAGTCGCGCTCGCCTTCCGGTTGTGGCCGGTCGGCCTGGGCGATGATCGTGCGGCGCATGGCATCCAGCATCGCCCAGAACAGGTTATCGCGCACGGTGTTGAAGTATACCCGTTCCTGGCGCGGTTGGCCGGCGTCGGCCCACGACCAGGCCAGCCAGGAGTAGAGCAGGATCGTCCCCAGTTCCAGCCACAGCAGATCCGCCAGCGGTGCGACGGAAACCTCCGGCGGCCGGGACGGATCGTCAATGATGGCGACCAGCAGCCGTTCCTCGGTCAGCGCCAGCACCCACTGCGGCGTCTGCTGCCACGAAAACCAGCCGCTCACCCGTTCTTTTAGACTGCGCTGCTTCGCCGGCCGGTCCTGCCGGGGCGCGAAGACGATCTGCCGGGCGACTTCACCCGGCAGCAAGCGCGCCTGCAACGCGGCGCACACCGCAGGGGCCAGGTCTTCAATCCTGGCGACCGGTGTGGCAAATCGGTCAAAGCTGGCCATCACAGCCTCCGGCGGCGTGAACAAAAAGCCTCTACCAGCGTGTACTCGCACTGGTAGAGGCCATCAGTCTGACGACGGCCGGGGCGCGAACCCCGGCGGGGAGCCTCATCCCTTGGGTTCATACGTGTTTCTCGATGATTTCCTTGATGAATTCGGGGATTTCTTTCTGGAGTTCCAGAGTGCGCTTCTTCAATCGTTCGTAAACGGAGATCTCATCCCCCAGCCACATGATATCGGTTCGCCGCGCCTGCCGCATTGCCACATGGTCGTAGTCTTCAGGGAAGGCCCAGTAGCATCTCCGGCAAATCTCCGCGTCTTTCAGCTCCCGCCAGTTGACGCAATGCTCACACGACCAGGATTTGGCGCGATTGGCGGATCCGCATAAAAGCATGTACATGCCAGGATCGGTCATGTCACCAGCGTTGTCACCGGCGACTTCAAAGGGGATCCGATGGTCAATCTGAAACTCGCGCGGATCGAACTCCTCCAGATAAATAGCGCAGCGACTCCCGCGTAGACTGACGAGCTCTGCTTTCAGATTCTTCGCAAAAGCTGTTCTGCCCGATAGTCTGGTGAACCTTGCTCTTGTGGGATCACCAAACCTGTATGCGCCGATCGTTCGTCCATCACTGCCGGCAACCCGGAATGTTTCGAGCGGTATGCCCTGTTCGCGCACATCGCGCGCCGCCCTGGGCGGATGGTTGTAGCCGTATCTCGCCTTCAACTCCTCGGTTGTGATATAGCCGTGTGCGAGAATGTGGTCAATGACTGTGCGCGGCCGCTTTGCCGTCACGGCCTTGCACCTCGCTACGAAATCGGGAGGGAGATCAACTGTAGTCACTTGCGCGGCCTTCCATCAGGCAGAGTTGTTCACCTCTGGTATAACGATATACGAGCGGGACATGCGCCAGTTCATCGCCCAGGCTTGGAGAGAGGTAGAGCGATTCAATAGTCACGTCATCCCGGCCAAGGAGCGTGGCCTGCGAGGAGCGTCCTGCGTACAACTCGATGAGCGTAAGGTTTAGCTCATCTGGAAGCTGCTTGCCGTGGGTCTTATCTCCGGTGCGGCCGTCATAGCTGACCAGATAGCGGATGCCTCGCTGGTTCAGTTGCTCTAGCGCCTGAACAAACTCGCAGAATTGCACATTCTGCAGGTATCGGCTGTCGCGGTTTCCGCACACGCCCTGGTAGGGCGGATCCATATAAACCAGGTCGGCCGGAGTGGCCTTGTCGAGGATGTCCTGATAGTTTATGGAGGAAATCGTGGTCTTTCCTTTGAGATAGTAGGACGCGCCCAGAACCTGCAAGCGCATGGTCTCCGGTTTCATCCCCTGCCGGCGGTTATCGGGGCTCTGGTTGAACTCTCCGTGCGAATTGTAACGCACTGAGCCCTTCACGCAGCGCGCGAGCAGGTATAGAAACAGATCCGGCTTTCCTGTCCGGTTGAACTCGTCCCTGATGGCGTCGTAAAACGAACGAGGATCCTGTAATTGCCTCTGCCACAACGTCTCATACTGCAAAGCGATCTCGTGTGGTGTTTCGATGATCGCGCGCCACAAGTCCATGAGCGGCTTGTTGAGATCGTTGATGTGGTAGGAATCGCCCAGTCCATTCGCGGCTGCGGCGATCGTGATGGCGGCTGATCCGGCGAATGGCTCGTAGAGCGTGGCAAACATGGGCGGAAAATAGCGCAAAATCTCGGCAGCGAGATTGCGCTTGCTGCCCTGGTAGGGAATGGGATGGGGCAGGATCTTTGTCTTCATGGCGCTTTGAGCCTGCTGCAACAACCTGCAAAGACTTGCAGGATGCGCAGTCAACGGAATCATACCCCTTTATGACCACAGCCCCAAATTGTGTGTCACACCGCGCCCAACAGCCGTTTCCCCGGGGCAGCACGGGCGCGGTGGACTGGTCATGTAATAGGTCCCACTGCTTACCGCAGCACCAGCGGCAGGAACAGCTTGCGCTCCGGCGGCATCCCGGTGGGTGTTGCGGTCGGGGTGGGCGTTACCGTCGGCGTCGCAGTACCGGTGCTCGTTGCTGTGACCGTCACGGTCGGGGTGCTCGTCGCCGTCGGCGTTGCAGTCTTGGTGCTTGTCACCGTCGGCGTTGCGGTCCGGGTAGGCGTCGGCGTGGCCGTCGCGGTTGTAGTGGGCGTCGGCGTGAGCACCGGCCCGGTCGTGATGACCGCCGAGCGCAAGGTCGCGGCATTGTTGTTCAGCCGGGGATCGGGTATGCTGCTGTTGACCCCTGCGGCGTTCTCCAGCGTCCCCGGCGCTGATGGCCTGACGCGGATCGTCACGGTGGCTGTCCCCCCTTTCGCCAGCGTCCCCAGGTTGCACAGCACGTTCGCAGTCCCGGTGCAGTTTCCCTGGTTGGCCTGGGACCCCAGGAACGTCACGCCGGTTGGCAACGTGTCAGTTACGATCACGCCGGTCGCCGCCAGCGGGCCGTGGTTGGTCACGGTGAGCTTGTAGGTGAGCTCGCCCCCGACTCCCACGGGGTCGGGACTGGCCGCGTTGACCAGCGCCAGGTCGGCCAGGATGCTGCCGATGGTGTTGGAGACAAGGTTGGTGGCGATGGGGTCGTTGGTATCGAAGACGATGCTGGCCTGGTTGGTGATGACCGTCCCATCCGCGATCCCCGGCTTGGGCCGGATGGTGAAGGTCACATGACCCTGGCCGCGGCCAGAGCCGTTCTCCGGCGGCAGGAAGCCGGCCGCCGCGTCCTCGGGGAATGTGCCGGTGGCGGTGTCAATGACCCTCAGCGTCCAGGTGATCTTGCCCGTGTCGGGATCCAGCGCGGCCATG
>DAOUAT010000061.1:0-2047 GCA_034433275.1 Anaerolineae bacterium | reverse complement strand
CTGGGCGAGCTCATCGAAGTGCCCTCAGAGCTGGAACGAGCCATGGAAGCCGCGCTGGGCGGCCGGGCGCAAGACATCGTGGTGCGCCGCTGGTAGGACGCCGAGGCCGCAGTAGACTTCCTGAAGCGCAGCCAGGCGGGCCGCGCCACCTTCCTGCCGCTGGACAGCCTGCGCCCCGGCCGGCCCTCCGACGTCCCGCGCGTGGCCGGTGTGATCGGCCTGGCCAGCGAGCTGGTAATGTTCGATCCGGCCATCCGCCCCGCGGTCGACCTGGCGCTGAACCATACCGTGGTCGTGCAAGACCTGCCCACCGCGCGGCGGCTGTTGGGCCGAGCCGGGGGCGCGACCCTGGTCACGCTGGAGGGGGAGATCGTGCGCCCCGGCGGCAGCGTCACCGGCGGCGCCGAGAACCGGGGCCGCGATTCCGGCCTGTTGGCGCGCGCCCGCGCCCTGCGCGAGCTGCCGGCCCAGATCCAGGCGGCTGCGGCCAAAGTCGCTGGCCACGAGGCCCGGCTGGCCCAGGCGCGGCAAGCGCAGAAAGCCGCCGGGACCGCGCTGGAGGCTTTGCGCGTCCGCCGCGACGAGAGCGCCGCGGGGCAGGCGAGCCTGGCCGGCGAGCAGAACCGCGCCCAACTGGCACTCGAACGCGGCCGTCAAACAGAAGCGTGGCATCAAGACCGGCGCCGCGGCCTGGCGAAAGACCTTACCAGCCTGGATGCACGCGAGGCCGAACTCAACGCCGCGGTTGCCGACCTGACGGCCAAAGTCACCGCCCAAGATGCGCAGGTGGAGGCCGCGCGCCGCGATCTGAACGCGCTGGCAGCCGACGACCTGGTGGCCGAGCTGGCCCGCCTGCGCGCCGAGGCCGCGGTCAGCGCCGGCCAGTTGCAGGGTCAGGCCGGCCGCGTCAAAGAGCTGACCGATGCCCAGGCTCAGCGCGGCCGGGAGATCGCGGCGAAAGAGGCGCGAGCCGCCGCATTGGCCGCGCAGCAGGACGAGGCGGGCCGGACCATCGAGCGCCAATCCACGGTCGCGGCCGACCTCGCCGCCCAGATCAACGCGTTGAGCGCGCAGATCGATCCGGCCGAGGCGCGGTTAGCCGAGCTGGAAGCACAGCAGCGCCGATCGGAAGCGGAGGAACGGATGTTGCGCGATCAGCAGCGCCACGCGCAGATGCGCCAGAGCCAGGCCGACCTGGCCGTGCAGCGCGCCCAGGATGAGCTGACTCACCTGCGCGGCGAGATCGAGAAAGACCTGGGGCTGGTCGAGCTGATCGGCGCGCCGGACCAAACGGGCGCCGAAGATGAGCTAGTGGACAGCCAGCCCCCCCTGCCCCTCAACGGCATGGTCACCCGGCTGCCCGTGGTGGTCGAGCTGCCCGAGGGCCTGGATGCCGACGTGCGTAACCTGCGCGCCCAGATCGGTCGGCTGGGCCCGGTTAACGTGGACGCCCTGGCCGAGTACAACGAGGTTGAAGCGCGGCACAATTTCCTCACCACTCAGGCGGCCGACCTGGATCAGGCCGTGACCTCGCTGCAAGAGGTGATCGCCGAACTGGATCGGGTGATGGAGCGCGAGTTTCTGTCCACCTTCAAGGCAGTGGCGGCCCGGTTCAAGGAGGAGTTCGTGGCCCTGTTCGGCGGCGGCTCGGCCAAGCTGGTGCTGACCGACCCCGACAGCCCCGGCACCACCGGCGTTGAGATCATCGCCCGGCCGCCGGGCAAACGCGAGCAGGGGTTGGCGCTGCTCTCCGGCGGCGAGCGCGCGCTCACCGCGGCCGCGCTCATCTTCAGCATCATCAAAACCCGGCCCACCCCGTTCTGCGTGCTGGATGAGGTGGACGCCGCACTGGACGAAGCCAACGTGGGCCGCTTCCGTGATGTCCTCAAGTCGCTGAGCCAGGGGACGCAATTCATCCTGATCACCCACAACCGCGGCACCATCGAGGCCGCCGACACCATTTACGGCATCTCCATGGGCGCGGACCACACCTCGCAGAGCCTGTCGCTGAAGCTGAACGGCCGCGAGCTGGCGCCGGTGACGGTGG
>DAOUAT010000060.1:0-4238 GCA_034433275.1 Anaerolineae bacterium | reverse complement strand
CGGCGCAGGCGGCGCGGCCGTCGCCGCGGGCGCCGGGGTGGGCGGCACGGCGCCCGCCTGGGCGGCCGCTTGCCCGTTCAGCGCCGCCTTGAGCCCGGCCAGCGCCTCGGTGTTGCCCCGATCCTCTTGCGCGACCTCGGCAAAGATGGCTGCGGCCCGGCCGTAGTCACCACCGGCCAGATAGGTCTGCGCTAACACCAGCCTGGCGCCCAACGCGGTGAGTGTCGGCGTAGGGGTCGGTGTCAGGGTTGGCGTCGGCGTGCCGGCGTCTGTGGGTGTCGCGCTAACCGTTTCGACAGTGGCTTGCGGTGTGGCATCTTGGGCCAGCACGGCTGGTTGTGGGGCACTGAGCACAACGATGGCCAGGATCAGCGCCGCTACGAGCATCCATGCTTGCAGATGGGTCCGTCGTGGACTCATGGCGACCTCCGGGGCGAATCAGCGAATCAGCGAATGGCGAATGGCGAATGGCCGATAGCGAACCGTTGTTTTGGAGGGAGATTATATCACTGCTTGCGGCAGGTGGCAATTGTAGCGCGTCGCGCCACGTGCTATAATCTCTTGGCAGATGGCAGATGGCAGATGGAGAGCTCAATGTCACATCCATTTCTCGCTCTTTTGTCTCAGGGCCCGGCGCTGGCCGATGGCGCGATGGGCACCATGTTGCACGCGCGCGGCGCGGCGCTGGATGAGTGCCTGGAACAGCTCAACCTGACGCACCCCGACTGGGTGCGGGAGATCCACCTGGCCTACATCAAGGCCGGCGCGGACATCATTCAGACCAACACCTTCGGCGCAAGCCGGCCCAGGCTGTTGGATTTCGGCCTGGGCGACAGGGCGCGGGAGATCAACTTCCAGGGCGTGAAGCTGGCGCGCGAGGCGCGGGAAATCAGCGGCCGGTCTGTGTTGGTGGCCGGCTCGGTGGGGCCGCTGGGCCGCCGCGCCCGCCGCGGGGCGCAATTGCAGGGTGACCTCGCTGCGACTGCGTTTCGTCAGCAGATCGGCGTGCTGTGGGAGGCAGGCGCCGACCTGCTGGTTCTAGAGACCTTTTTTGATCTGGCCGAGTTGACTGCTGCGGTGTCAGCGGCGCGCGAAACCAGCGATCTGCCGGTCGTGGCCGAGGTCACTTTTGGCAACGACGGCATCCTGGCGGATGGCGCCAGCCCGGCCGAGGCCGCGCACGCGCTGGCCGCGTTGGGGGTCGAGGTTGCCGGCGTCAACTGCTCCCTGGGCCCGGCGCGCATCCTGGAATTCCTGGCCGAGATGCACGCGGCCGAGCCAGGGCTGCGTTTGTCGGCCATGCCCAACGCGGGGCTGCCATTCCGCGCGGACGGGCGCATGGTTTACCCTTCGGCGCCGCACTACTTCGCCGAGCGTGTGCCCCAATTCGTGGCGGCGGGCGCGTGTCTGGTGGGCGGCTGCTGCGGCACTACGCCCGCGCACATCCAGGCGATGCGCGTGGCGGTGGACGCGGTGGCAGACAGCAGATGGCAGATGGCAGATGGCCGACCGCCGACCGCCGACGGCGCGGCGCTGCCGATGGTGCGGGTGTCTTCGCCTGTGCTGCCGGACGCGGGGGAGGACGAGGCCCCCGAGCCGACCGGGCTGCTGCAAAAGCTGCGCGCCGGCAAGTTCGTGGTCAGCGTCGAGGTGGATCCGCCGCGGGGGTTCAACGCAGCCAAGATGCTGGAGGGCGCGGCCATCGCCAAAGCGCGGGGGGCGGACGCGGTCAACGTGGCCGATAGCCCCATGGCCCGGGTGCGCATGGGCGCGCTGGCGCTGTGCGTGCTGATCCAGCAGCAGGTGGGCATCGAGAGCATCCTGCACTTCACCACCCGCGACCGCTCGCTGATGGCGCTGCAGTCCGATCTGATCGGCGCGCACGCGCTGGGGGTGCGCAACATCATCGCGCTCACCGGCGATCCGCCCAGCCTGGGCGACCAGCGCGACAGCAGCGCGGTGTACGATGTGGATTCCATCGGCCTGGTGCGCGTGATCGACGCGTTCAACCGCGGGCTGGATCGGGCGGGCAAGCCGTTCGGCACGCGGTCGGCCTTCACCATCGTGGTCGCCAGCGACCCCACCCGGCCCGACCTGGCCCAGGAGGTGGATCGCTTCCACAAGAAGATGTCCGGCGGCGCGCACCTGACCATGACGCAGCCGATCTTTGATCCGCTGCTCTGGAAGCGGTTCTTTGACCTCTACGAGGAGCGCCACGGCCCGTTCCCCGTGCCCGTGCTGATCGGCATCCTGCCGCTGCAAAGCCACCGCCACGCCAGCTTCCTGCACAACGAAGTGCCCGGCATCACCCTCTCGGAGGCGGCTCTGGCCCGCATGGAGCGCGCCGGCGCGGACGGCCGCAAGGAGGGCGTCAAGATGGCGCAGGAGTTGCTGCTGGAGCTGCTGGAGCTGCCGAAGGTGCAGGGGGTGTATCTGATGCCGAGCTTCGGGAGATACGAGGTTGCGTGCGAGGTGTTGGACGTGGTGAAACGTGAAGCATGAGCCTATGCCCCTCTTCGACCTGATCGCCTTCGACGCAGATGACACCCTCTGGCACAACGAGCGCCTCTACGTGGAGGCGCAAGCCGCGTTTGCCCGGCTGCTGGCGCAATACCAGTCCCCCGAGTGGATCCACGAGCACCTCTACCGCACGGAGACCCGCAACCTCCAGCACTTCGGCTACGGCGCCAAGGCGTTTGCCCTCTCCATGATCGAGACCGCGGTGGAGATCACCGAGGGCTGCATCGCCGCGCGGGATGTCCAGGCTATCATTGACCTGGTGCGCGGTATGCTCACCGCGGATGTGGCGCTGTTGGATCACGTGGCCGAGACGATCCCGCTGCTGGCCGGGCGCTACCCCTTGCTGGTGATCACCAAAGGCGACCTGCTGGATCAGGAGCGTAAGGTCGCGCGTTCCGGCCTGGCAGATTACTTCCAGCACGTCGAGGTCGTGAGCCACAAGACGCGCACAACCTACGAGCGGCTGCTGGCGCGCCACGAGGTTTCCCCGGCGCGCGTGCTGATGGTGGGCAACTCGCTGCGCTCCGACATCTTGCCCATCCTGGAGCTGGGCGGCCACGCGGCCTACATCCCGCATGAGCTGACGTGGCTGCACGAGATGGCCGAGCTGCCGCCGGAGGGGACGCCGAGGTATCACCAGTTGGCGCACATGGGGCAGTTGCCCGGATTGCTGGCGCAGCTTGAAGAGAACGGATTAGATGCGTGACCACACTGCTCGTCATCACCGCTCATCCCGACGATGAGGCGTTCGGCTTGTTGTAACGGGCGCTTTCCGCTATACTGTGCCCATGCGAGTTTATCTTGAATCGTTGGGCTGCCGCCTGAACTACGCCGAGATGGCGGGCCTGGGCCGGCAACTGGCCGCGGCCGGCTACGAGCTGGCCGGCTCGGCCGCGGCCGCCGACCTGTGCGTGCTGAACAGTTGCACCGTGACCGGCGAAGCCGCGCGGCAGACGCGCCAGCTTGCCCGGCAGATGGCCCGCGCCAACCCGGCCGCCCGGTTGATCGTCACCGGCTGCTATGCCACCCTGGAGGGCGAGGCCGTCTCAGCCCTGCCCAACGTCGAGTTAGTCGTCGGCAACGCGCGCAAGGACGAGCTGTTACGGTTGATCGAATCAGCGAATCAGCGAATCAGCGAATCAGCGAATGGCGAATCACGCAATCCGCAATCCGCAACCCGCAATCCGCAATCCGCCACCCGCACCCGCGCTTTCCTCAAGGTCCAGGACGGCTGCCGCAACCGGTGTACCTTCTGCATCGTGACAGTGGCGCGGGGTGAGGAGCGCAGCCGGCCCGTCGCAGACGTGGTGACCGAGGTCAACGCGCTGCACGCGGAGGGCTACCAGGAGGCTGTGCTGACCGGCGTTCACCTGGGCGGCTACGGGGCCGACCTGGGTGAGAGCCTGCCGGGGCTGGTGGCCGCGCTGCTGGCAGACACCGCCATCCCGCGGCTGCGGCTGTCGTCGTTGGAGCCGTTCGACGTGGCGCCCGATTTCTTCAGACTATGGGCTGGGAGCGCCGGCCGCCTGATGCCGCACCTGCACCTGCCTGCGCAGTCGGGCAGCGACGCGGTGCTGCGGCGGATGGCGCGGCGGAACCGCGCCGCCGACTTCGAGGCGTTGGTGGGCGCGGCCCGCGCCAGCATTCCGGGCGTCACCATCACCACCGACCTGATCGCGGGGTTCCCCGGTGAGACTGAGGAGCACTTCGCCGAGACG
>DAOUAT010000059.1:0-2089 GCA_034433275.1 Anaerolineae bacterium | reverse complement strand
CTGGGCGCCGCGGCCGCCGGTCGCGGGGGCGGCGGCGGGTCCGTGGATGGCGCGATCCCGCCGGAGGCGTTGACCCCCGAAGCGTTGCCACAGATCAAACCCATCGGCGAAGTCCTGCCGGTCGGTGTTCGCCTGGCGTATGCTGATCTCAAGGGGGTATGGGCGATCGATCGGGAGGCCGGTGCGCGGCAGTTGTTGCAGGCAGAAAGCGCCAACACGCCCCAGATCTCGCCTGATGGGCTGCTCATCTTGTACCGGACCATGACCGAAACCGGGTTTGACTTGTGGGTCGTGGGCTGGGACGGGATCGCCGCCCGTCGGGTCTTGCGCGAGCGCGATCTGCCCAAGACCGGCCTGGAGCGCCAGTATGCCGAGCGGCGCATTCAGGATGCGCGCTGGGTGCCTGGCCAGCCGCTCGTTGCCGTGACCCTGTCCGTCGTGCCCGCGCCGGCTTTCCCCGATGCGCCATACAAGACCGAACTGTGGCACCTGGATGTAGCATCGGGCAAGCTGCGTTACGTCACCGCCCTGGGCCGCGCCCCCTGGGGGCCGGCCTTTGCGCCCCAGGGCGACCGCTTTGCGCTGCTGCAATACGGCACGGAAGCGCAGCCCCAGGGGACTCTGACCCTATACGACGCCGACGGCAGCAACGGACGCGTCGTGCTGCGCTTCCCGGCCAGCCCGGCTAAGATCAGCTACGAACGGCAGCTCGCCTGGTCTCCGGACGGCCAGACGGTGTGGTTAGCGTTACCCGACGCCGATCCGACTGGGCCGGGGCAACTCAACGGCACAACCCTGCACCGTATCCCGCTCAAGGGTGAGGCGAAAGCCGTTGCGCAGGTTGACGCGTATCAGGTCGCCTGGTCGCCCGATGCCAGCCATCTGCTGTTCACGCGGTATACGTCTGACATCATGGACACCGCCGAGCTATACCTGGCTGGCGGCGATGGCGCCGACCCGCAGCTTTACGCCACGATCAAGTACGGCGAGTTCGTCAACTGGTCGCCCGACGGCGCGCACTTCGTCTACCAGGACAACTTCCAGCTCTACGCGGGCAGCCCTGACGCCGCGCCGCAGCGGTTGGGCAACGGGGTCAGCCTGTTTGACCTGCGCTGGGTCTCGGCTGATCAGTTCGTCAGCCTGCACGACACAGGGACCGGCTGGCTGCTGACCCTGCGCGGCCTGGATGGCAGCGCCGCCGGCCTGCTGCCGCTGCCGCGGGAGGCGATGGTGGACGTAAGCCGGCCCTGACCCACGAAGATTGGGCCACCTCTTTCGAGAGAATTGGCCATGACTCCGGACTCGAGGCTTCAGCCGGTCGGATTCGCAACGGCAAAAACCGGCTGAAGCCTCGAATCCGGAGCGTTTTTTTGTTGAATAGCCGAAAGAAGTCTATGCCTGAACTTCCCGAAGTCGAAACCGTCGCCGCCGACCTGCGCCAAGAGCTGGTCGGCCGGCGCTTTTTAACGGCCCATATCGCCTGGCCCCGCACCCTGGCCACGCCTGACCCCGTTTCATGCGCGCAGCGCCTGGCTGGCCGCGCCGTCCTCGACGTGGGCCGCCGCGGCAAATACCTGCTGATCCACCTGGACTCCGGCGAAACCCTGGTCGTCCACCTGCGGATGACCGGTCGGCTGGCCGTTGTGCCGCCGGGCGACCCCGAGCTGGCCACGCCCCACCTGCGCGCCTCTTTCGCACTGGCCGACGGCGCACACCTGGCCTTCAACGACGCGCGCAAGTTCGGCCGCATCTGGCTGGTGGCGGACGTGGACGATGTGACCGGCAAGCTGGGGCCGGAGCCGCTAGGCTGGACCTTCACCCCGGAGGCGCTGGCCGAGCGGCTGGGCAAGCGCCGCCAGGCGGTCAAGGCGCTGCTGTTGAATCAAACCGTGGTGGCCGGCGTCGGCAACATCTACGCGGACGAGGCGCTCTTCCTGGCCGGCATCCACCCCACGCGGCCGGGCGCCAGACTGACGGGCGACGAGATCAGCCGGCTGCACGGGACCATCCGCCAGGTGTTGGCCGAGTCTATCGAAGAGCGCGGCACTATGCTGCGCGCCTATCGCACCCCCTACGGCCCCGCCGGCGG
>DAOUAT010000058.1:0-26358 GCA_034433275.1 Anaerolineae bacterium | reverse complement strand
GTTTGGTACAGCGCTTTGACCGGGCACGCCGAGGCGCACGCCGCATCCAGGCAGTGCATGCACTGGCGCTTGACGTAACGTGTCTTGTCGCCGGCCAGCTCGATCTTTTGGATCATCGTCAGGTTTTCCGAGTTCAAGCCGGCAGCCTGCTCGACCGTGGGGGACAGGCCATTGGCCTCGGTGCACGAGCGCTGACAGTTGCCGCAGCCGGTGCAGCGGCTGAGGTCAACCAGCATGGCCGGAACGGCGTGCCCGACACCGCCCGTGGAAGCCTGGGCGGGTCGCGCCGCCTGGGTCGCCAGGGCAGCGCCGCTCACGGTGGCGGCTGAGAGCTTGAGGAATTGGCGCCGTGAAAGTGGAGCGCGGGTCTGATTTGTGGTCTGCGGGGTCATGATTGTTTTCTCCTTGCCAACAGCACGGCGCCACCCACCCCGAGCAGTAGGCCGATCATGCCGCCAACGCCCAGGGTCAGGCCCATGGCTACGATGGCCAGGTTGCGCAGGTCGGTGGTGCGCTGTTGGGCCGCGTTCAGAGCTTGCTCCAACTCAGCGACGCGCTGGCTTTGCAGTTCAGCGGCCAATGCTGTGCTCGCCGCATTCGACGCAGTGGTCTTGGGGTTCTCGGTGGTGCTATGGATACTGGAAGAATGGCAGCGCACACACACATCGGAGGCCACAGTGAACGTATGATCACTGATCTGGGTTGTCGAGCCGGTCGGGTGGTTCACCGTCCCTGCCTGCGGTGTCATGTGGCACCCGTTACAGTCAACCCCGGTGATGCCGTGTACCGAGTGGGACAACCTGGTTTTCTCATCCGAATGACAGGCTGCACACAGCTTCTCCTGGCTGCCCAAACGCAAGCCTTGGGTGTGTGCCTGATGACAGTCGAAACAGTCAATTCTGTTCGCCGCATGCTGGCTGGTCTCCCACTGAGCGAAGGTGGTGAGATGGCACAGGCGGCAGGTGTTCGATTCCATGGGCAATTGCATGGTTTCGGCTTTGGGATGGCCTTCTTTGTATGCGCCGTGGCAGGCTTCGCAGGTTACGCCTTCGGCCATGAATTCGCCGCTGCCCGAGTCGAACCCCGTTGTGTGGCACGCCAGGCACGCCTCCTGGTTGTGCGTTTTGCTCAATTGCTCCTGAAACACAGGATCGAGGGTTGCCTTGGCGTGCGTGGTGTTCTTCCAGGCCTCGTATTCCGCAACGTGGCAGGTTTGGCACAGCGGTTCCTGCGTCTGGAAGAGCAGTTCAGTCAGCCGCACACGCTGCACAACCGGCGCAGCCTGTGCGTTGCTGGTGAGCGTCAGGACCACAATGGCGATGATGAGGGTGGGGAAGACCGGCAGCCAGGCCCTGGCGGATCGGCGGCCGGTCCCAGTGTGCGTTGAGAGCTTCATTGACGCTTATCTCCTCGATCTCACACCGTGGGATAGCGCTGGAAGATGTCGCAGTTGACGCACTCATCGGGGATCTTGCCTTCGGCGTCCAGCCGCGTCTGCCAGCAGGACTTGTCGCCCGTCTGGGATGCCGCGCACTGCGGCTTGTTACCCGCGTTGGCCCGTGAGGCGCGGCGGCCCGGTTCGGCCATGGGCGCTGCCATGCCGGGCTGGGCAATCTGCTGGCGTTGATCGCGAATGGCGGCCGGCGGGATGATGAACGGCATCTGGGGCGCCTGGGCAGGTTCGCGGGTGGGCATGGCAGGTCGTTCTGCGGGCCGGGGCGCTTCGGGCTGGATGGCGGGCTGCTCGGCGGCGTGCTTGGCGGCATACTCGCGGGCCTCAGCCTCCCAGCGGCGGTCGAGGCGCTTGAACAGGTAAGCGATCCCGCCGATCACCAGGGCGGGAACACCGAAACGCAGGGCGATCATCCCTACGACGACCATGAAATCGGTGAAGCTAGGCATTGGATACCTCCTCAGGAATGATAGGCCTGACCATCAGGCGGTTCGCTGCACATCCCAGGCACGCACCCGGGCGCTGAAACCGAAAAGCAAGACCAAAGGCAACGCAACACGGAGCAGCACACCGAGGGTGAGGGCGAGCGTTTCCATTTGAGACCTCCTTTTGGCTTCCAGATCAGCCCGTATGACAACTGCTCTTGGGATCTATTTTCTGAGCCTAGCTTACCAGATCTGGGGGCGCGAATAAATCGGGCAGAATGCCCATCTTGCGCGTGGGGTGTTTTACCCATACAAAGGACCCCCAGGGTTTCGCAGAACCCTGGGGGGTTCGGATGGCTGCTCAGTGCAAACCGGGTGTCACCGCTTGCTGCGTTCCGGGGCAAGCCCAGGCGTCCGGCGTGGGGGGAGAAAACCGATCAGCCCAACTCGATCAAGCCTTTTTCGATGGCGTAGCGCACCAGCTCGACGCGGCTGTGGAGGTTGAGTTTGGCCATGATGTTTTCACGGTGCCGGTTGACGGTCTTGATGCTGATCACCAGGGCGTCGGCGATCTCCTGGTTGTTGCGGCCCTCGGCGATCAAGGTCAGCACTTCGCGCTCCCGCTCGGTGAGCTCCTCGAAGCCACGCGGGGTGGCGCCGGGCTGTTCGCGCTTGTGCAGGTAGTCGTTTACCAGCAAGCGCGCGACCGAGGGGAACAGGAACATGCCGCCGTTGCGCACCGCGCGGATCGCGGACAGAAGGTCGTTGGGCGCCGCGCGTTTGGGCACGTAGCCGGACGCGCCGGCCGAGAGCATCGCGAAGAAGTATTGGTCGTCCTCGTGCATGGTCAACGCCAGCACGGCGACTTCGGGGTATTGGGCTTTGATGCGCCGCGTGGCTTCGATCCCGTTCATGTCAGGTATCGAGATGTCCATCAGCACCACATCGGGCCGCAGTTGGCACGCCATGCGCACGCCCTGGGCGCCGTTTTCTGCCTCGCCGATGATCTCCAAATCGGGGTCGGCCGCGAACAACATGCGCAGCCCTGCGCGCACCACGGCGTGATCGTCAACCAGCAGTATTCGTATTGTGCTCACGGCCCTCTCCTTCTGACGGGGTGCGCGCCAGAAGCGGCAGTTCTACCATCACGTGCGCACCGCCACCGGGTTCGGCGGTGATCACGCAGCGGCCGCCGACCAGCGCTACGCGCTCACGCATGCCCACCAGCCCCAGCCCCGAGCCGGCTGCGTGGCGCGCGGGCGCGTTCACATCGAACCCCACGCCATCATCCACGACCTCCAGCCGCACCGATTCGGGCTGGCGCGTGAGCGTCACCGTGACATGGCTGGCGTGGGCGTGCCGCGCGACATTGGTCAGCGCCTCTTGGGCCGCGCGGAACAACACCGTCTCATGTTGCGGCGGCAGGCGCCGCTCAGGCCACTCACCTGAGAAGGTGACCTGGAGCTCCGGGTGGCGCCCTTGATACTGGCCCACGTACCAGCGCAGCGCCGGCACAAGGCCCAGGTCGTCCAACTGCGCGGGCCGCAGGTCGGCCATGATGTGACGCAGCTCGATGATGGCCTCGTCGCTCACCTCACGCAAGTTGCGGAGCAACCGGGCCGCGCGGGCGGGTTCACTGTTGACCACCTGTTGTTCGACCGCGGCCAGCCCCATCGCCAGGGCGGTCAGCTTTTGGCCGGTCTCATCGTGCAGCTCCTGAGCGATTCGCTTGCGCTCGCCCTCTTGGGCGTTCACCAACTGGCGGACCAACTGCTCAAGCTGCGTTTCACGTTCTTGGACCACCTGGTACAGTCGTGCATTTTCGACCGCGGCCGCGATCTGTTGGCTGAAGGCATTGAGCAGGTTGACCTCCGCTTCGCCCAGCGCCTCCGCCTCGCCTGCGACAGCCAGCGCCAGCCCGCCCAGCGTCTGGCCCTTGGCCAGCAAGGGCAGACCGACGGCGTAGCAGGTGGCGCCGCCAGCCAGGTCGGCGGGCTCAAGCGGCCGGCTGCCGCCAGCGCAGCCTGCGCCGACCATGCCGATACTCTTGGCGGCCTGGCCGGCTAACGCGGCCAGCGAAGGATGATCCGGCCAGGATGCCTGGGGGCGGCAATATTCGCCTGCTAGATCGAGCTCGCCGTCAGGCCGCAGCAGGAGCATTTGGGCGCAGCCGGCTTGTGCAAAGCTGTGTACGATCTGTTCTAACGCTTTGCTCATGGATTGGCGCAAGTTGATGGACGAGGCGAGGGTGCGCGAGAGCGCCACCATGGCGAGCAACTCACCGGCTGTAGCGCGCAACTGCACGTTCAGCGCCTCCACTTCGTCCGCCCGGCGTTGCTGGGCCAGCAGGGCGGCGGCCTGCGCTTCGATGCGGGCTTTGTTGGCTCGCGCCAGCCGGATCCGCCCTTCCACTTCGAAGGCGCGCAGCGCGCTGCCCAGGGTCAGGGCGATGACGGTCGCAGACAGCCCGCGCACCAGCTGGACGGGGATGCCGAAGGTGCGCAGGAATAGCGCGGTGTTGACGGTCTGCGAGGGGAACACCAGGCTGGGGCGCGTGAAAAGCTGGCCTACCACGCCGTAAATCACGAACGCCAGCGCGGCCCACAGCAGGCCTTGTCCGTAGCGTGACATGCCGCGCGCATGGAAATCGCGCCGCTCACGTAGCAACACCCACGCGGCCAGCGCCGAACCGGGAATGGCCAGGCTATACCGGGCCAGCACATCGGCTGCCACCAGCAGTTCGGTCATGTCGGGGCGCTGACGCCAATACAGCAACCCGACGGCGATGGCCCAGATGCCGCCCAAGGCCGCCGTCTGCCATGTGCTGATGTGCGGGCGCTCTTCGGCCGCGGGCAGCAGCCGCGTGCCGAAGTTGAGCAGGAGCAGGAAGGAGGCGGCCAGTGAAAGGATGCGGAACAGCTCTTCGACCGGCCCGGCGACGTAGCCGCTCTCGTGCGCCGCGAAGATCTGGAACATCTCGAACCATTCATGGGCCGCGTGTACGAGCCCGAACAGCGCCAGGGGGAGCAGCGCGCGCGCAAAGCGGAACTCGGAGGCGCGGCCCGACTCCAACACCACGACCAGCCCCATCGCAAAGAAAGCCAGGCCGTAGAAGAAGTACACGTAGACGATGTTCTGCATGAAGAACGTGGCGATTGCGTCCATGAGTCAACCGTCTTTACACTTCTCAGCGGAAGATTCAAACAGCTTCTGAGACCTACGCGCCGGCCAGCGTCCGGTTCAGATCGCGCAGGTGCAGCCGGGCGTGCATGAACACGATGCGGATGAAGTCCGCCAGGGCGGTGTGTTCACCCAGGGCCGGATGCCGGCCACGCCGCGCCAGGTCTTCGTCGGTGAGAGCTGCGACCAGCGTGATGGTGTCGCCGCGCACGCGGCGGAGGTCCACCAGCAGACCGGCCGCCGGCCGGTCTGCCAGTTGAGCCACATGGGTGGCGTTGTAGCGATCCACATCGAAATCCGCCGGGACGCCGGGACCGCCGCTGGCCACAGCCCGGATGAGTTGTTGATGGCCCCGCTCCGCGCTGACCAGGTGGGCCAGCAGGTCGTGCGCGCGCCAGGCCGCGCCCTCAGTATACACCACGGCATCCCATTGCTCCGGCGTGAGGGCCGACAACCTGGCATGAATCGCCTCGCCCTCATCCTGCAGTTTGCGCACCAGCGCAGCTATCTGCTCGTTCATGCAGCACCTGTGTTGCGTCCAAAACGCAGATCATGTCACCGGATTCTGAGCTCCAGCCGGCCGTCCAGCGTCCGCGCTTCCTCGATGTACCACTGCGCGGTGTATTGCGCCAGCGCCTGGTTGACGAAGACGGGGATGAGCGCCGTGACCAGCCCGCGCGGGGTCACGGACTCGGTCATCAGCTCCAGCTTGCCCGCTTTGGCCACCAGCCGGCCGATCAGGGTCAGGTCCGCGACGCTGATATCGCCGTAGCGGAGGCGGTCCGCCCGGAACGTCATCCGCTCATCGGCAAAGCGCACCGTCAAGCCTTCCAGCGTTGCGCCGCCCGCACCGGCCGCAGCCATCGCGGCGATGTCGGCCTCCATGATGATCACCAGATTCGGGTCAGGGGTGGCTGTGGCGGCCAGTGCGGGCGCCGGTGTGATCGTGGGCTGCGCCGTGGGCACGGTGGGCGCCTGCCGGGTCGGGGTAGCCGCCGCCGGGCGTTGCGCCACCGTCGGCAGGATCTCGGCCTCGGGGGTGGCGAAGGCCGGCGCACCGCTCACGGGCGCGGGGATCCAGATTTCGGCCGTCTCTGGCGCCAGCAGGCGCCGCACGCACGATCCGGTGATGACCAGCGCGACGAGCAGCGCGACCGATAACACAAGGAGTAATCTCGTTTTCACACGTCCTGCCTGGATTCTGAAGTTCACATCTCGCAATCAGTATAACACGGCTTCTGCCGGATGCCCAACGCTTTTGCTCTCACAACAGCACGATGGCATCTTGCAGCGGCAGCGTCGTCACCTCGACATCGTTCCCGGTGACATAACAATCAATTTCCAGCCGCACGCCGAACCCTTCCGCGGGCAGGTAGATGCCCGGCTCCACCGAAAAGCCCACGCCGGGGAGCAGCCGGCGGCGGTCCTGGGTTTCCAGATTGTCAATGTTGACGCCGTTGCCGTGGCCGCTGGCGCCGATGGAGTGGCCGGTGCGGTGGATAAAGGACGGGCCGAAGCCGGCCTGCGCGATCACCGCGCGGCATGCGTCGTCCACCTCGTAGCCGTAGACCGGCGCGGCCGCTCGCAGCCGCGCCTGCGCAAACGTCACGGCCGCATCGCGCGCCAGGCGGACCACATCGAACACCTGCTGGATGCGCGGCGGCACGACTGAACCGGCACAGGCCACCCACGTGATGTCGCCGAAGATGCCATCTGGCCCCGGTTCGCGTGCCCACAGGTCAACGAGCAGGAAGTCGCCCGGCCGGAGCGGTGTGTCTGCGGCGCGCTGCGGGGCAAAGTGCGGGTCGGCCGCGTGGGCGTTGACGCCGACGATGGGCGGGTGATCGGTCTCCAGCCCGCGGCCGGCGAACTGCGCCAGCATGAAGTCTTGCACGCCGCACTCGGTCACGGGCAGGCCGGCGGCCAGCCGCTCCCGGATGTGGGCGAAGGTGAGGGCCTGGATTTCGATCAGCGCCGCGGCCGCGCGGCGGTGGCTGGCGAGCTGCGCCGGCGTCCAGACCGCCTCGGCCACCTGAACCAGGTCGGCGGAGGTGACGACCTCGGCTCCCAGGCCCCGCACCAGCTCCACCGTGCCCGCGTCCACCCGGCTGACGTAGGGGATGGCGCAGCCCGGCGAGACCTCCATTGCCACGCGGCCTGCGCCCGCGAGGAGCGCGGCCAGCCCGTCGCGCCAGGCCTGCCAGGAGACGTAGGTGGCGCAGCCGGGCGCCAGGTCGGCCATGCTCCCGGCCTCGATGGCATGGACCAGCCAGCGCGGCGTGCCGGTGGGGGGGATGAGACAGGCCCAACGCCGGCTCAGGAAGCGGTCAGCCGGGATGCCGGCCACCCCGCGCGCGATGGGGTTGAGGCCCTTGAAGTCGTAGAGCAGCCAGCCATCGAGCTTTTCGGCCCGGATGGCGGATTGGATCTCGGAAAGTCGGTGCACGGTGCTATCCCTCGTGATGTATGATAAAGGTGTTGGTGGATGCGCTTTGCAAGGATGCTGAGTGCGGCTACATTGCTGTCACCCCAAAAGGCTGTGAACCCTGGCCCATACGGCATCGAACATCGCAGCCGTCAGCCGGCCGGTCTGGGTGTTCTGGCGCGATGGGTGATAGGAGGCGACGAGGCTGGGCCGGCCGGGGCCGAGGGGCGCGCTGGCGTTGTGGCCGAAGGCCGGCGTGACCAGACCAGGTTTCTCCGAGAAACCTGGTCTGGTCACACCGTAGACCCGCAACACCACGTCGAACGCGATGCGGCCCAACGCGACCACGACCTGAATCCGCGGCAGCAGCGCGATCTCTTGGGTCAGAAATGGCAGGCAGGCGGCCAACTCCTCGCCGGTGGGTTTGTTATCGGGCGGCGCGCAGCGGCACGCGGCCGTGATGTACGCGTCCGTCAGCGCCAGGCCATCATCCCGGCTGCGCGAGGCCGGCTGCGTGGCGAAGCCGGCGCGGTGCAGCGCCGCGTACAGGAAATCGCCGGAGCTGTCGCCGGTGAACATGCGGCCGGTGCGGTTGGCTCCGTGCGCGCCCGGCGCCAGGCCCACGATCAACACGCGCGCGCCCGGGTCGCCAAAGCCGGGGACAGGCCGGCCCCAGTAGGTCTCACCCCGATACGCCCGGCGCTTCACTCGCGCCACTTCCTCGCGCCAGGCCACCAGGCGCGAGCAGCGGCGGCAGGCGGTGATGGTGGATTCCAGCGCCGCGAAGGCCGTCGTCGGCGTGCGAGTTACGCCGTGCGGATTGGCTGCGTTGTCCCTCAATCTTCGCTCTCGTATGGCGGCAGCGTGGTCAGCCGCGGGTCGTCTACCGGGCCGCCGACAGTGAAATGATACAGGCTCTGGAACTGCAGGCCGCGCAGCCCCAGGAAGTCGTGTACGCCGTCATCAAAGAAGCAGCCGATGCCCGTGCCGCGCACGCCGGCCGCCTCGGCCTCCAGGTAGAGCACCTGACCGATCATACCGCACTCCCAGAACAGCCGGGGGTACATCCAGGCGCCGTGCTCACCCAGCGGCGCCTCGAACTCGGCGATCATGCCCAGGCTGAAGCAGCCGTCGGCCGCGATGTCCTGGCCGCACGAAAGCCGCCGGGTGATCGCGCGTACGTCCCCGCGCGTCAGCCGATACAGCGGCAGGTCAGCGGGGCAGCCGGCGGGCGTCTCCCAGTTGAACGCCGGTCGCAGGGCTGCTTGCAGCGCAGGGACGCGGTCAGGAGCGCGCGCCAGCAGGTACACGCCCGGGTTGAGTCCGCGCACGCGATGGACGAACAGCGCCAGGTCCACTTGCGGCGGCCAGGGCAACAGGTTGAACGGCGCTGCGTCAGGCGCGGGGAGGGTGCGCGCCAGGATGCGGTAAAACGCATCCGCGTCGAGATGGGTCACGCCATCCATTTCCACCGCGCTGCGTCGCTGATGGATGATGCGGCGGAGGGATAGGGCCTGTGGTGCGGGCTGCGTGGTGTGTGCTGCGTATTGCGTACTGCGTATTGCTGGTGTGCTGACTCGTTGATGCGCTGATTCGTGCGTCGCTGGCTTCCTGACGATCTTTGCGGCCGCATCAACCCAGGGCCACGCCACGTGTGACTTGCTCAACCGGTTGGGCCTGCCGCTCAGCGCCAAGCGGCGGAAAATCTCTACGATGCTCTCCGGAACCTGCCAGCGGCGGAAGGGCCGCCCCTGCGGGTACACTGCCACCAGGCAATCGGGATGCTCCGGCTCCGCGCCGCCCGGATCGCCCACGCCCAACAGCGCTTCCAGGGCGTCGCTGCCCAGGGAGTCCAGCAAACGCGCCTCCCATCCCAGGCCCGACGCGGCGATGCCCAGCGCGGTCAGCGCGTGGCCCACATCGTGCTGGCAATAGCGGAACGCGCGCTCGCCGTACTTCCACGCCTCGCGCCAGTGGATGGAGGTCAGCCCGATGAACACCGTTGCCTCGGGTAGGCCTTCCCCTGGCGCCAACACGATCCCCTCCCGCAGATCTTGCCAGGTGCGCTGCGAGAGCCGAGCGCGTACTTCCAGCGCGTGCTGGGCCGGGGTATAATGCGCCAGGATCGGCGTGTCGCACAAGCCCGGCACGGCGCCGCAGATCACGTAGCCCTCGGTGGGGTGTAAGTTGCCGCTGGACGGGTTGACGCGCAACGCCCACCGGCTGCCCCCATATTCCTTCCAGGCTGAAAGCGCCAGCGTATCGAAGAGGAGCTGCGCCACACTGGCGCCGGACAACGGCGCCGGCGGCATGGCCCCAAGCGTGAATCCGGCCGCATACGGCGGCGCGTCGCCCGGCGGGACGCGCTGCAGGGCGAGCACCGGCGCGCCAGTGTAGCGGCGGAACGGATCGGGCTGGTTGACCCAGTCCAGATAACCAGGCCCAGGCGCAAACGCGCGAAAATGATGTTTGGTCGCCTGGTGATAGGCGATGATCTCGTGGGTGGAATCAGTCATGTACACCTCCCTTGTATTGTAGGTCGAAAGGCGGGTTGGGTCAAGGACGCCAACGTCACTGTTTTTTAAGCAAAAAGCCTATACAATCTCTTGACAAACATTATATAACGTGATATTCTATCCACACATTGGCGTTAGGTTGACGCGAGGGCCAGATGGGTGTCTGTGGACTGCTGGAAGGGGATGTGGAAATGCCAAAACAACGGACTCTGTGGGAGCAGGAGCTACTGGCTCTCGCTTTTGAAGGACTGGAGCGCGAGATGCCGGCGCCGCCAGTTGAGACAAGTCCTGATCTGCTCGCTCAGGCTTATGCGCAGTGTGACGCGATCGCGATTGAGCACAGCCGCACCTTCTCAATGGCCTCACGCCTGCTGCCTGAAGCACAACGAGAAGCGGCCAGGGCGCTCTATGCTTTCTGCCGCATCACCGATGACCTGATCGACCGGTCGAGCGGCAATCTGGAACAGGGGCTGGCCGACTGGCGGGCGTGCGCCCTGGTCTCGCCGCCGCCGTGCGATGATCCGGTGGCGCTGGCATGGGCCGACACGCGCCACCGGTACCGCATCCCCGCGCGTTACGCCGAGCAACTCGTGGTGGGTGTGGCGACCGATCTCTACAAAGCCCGCTATAGCAGTTTCGATGAGTTGGCAGTCTATTGTTACGGGGTCGCCTCTACGGTCGGGCTGATGGCGATGCACATCATCGGCTTCTCTGGCCGTGACGCCATTCCCTATGCCGTGAAACTGGGTGTGGCGATGCAGCTTACCAACATTTTGCGCGATGTGCGCGAAGATTGGGCTGCCGGTCGGCTCTATCTGCCCCAGGATGAGTTGGCGACATTTGGGCTGGGGGAGGACGATATCGCGGCCGGCCGGGCGGACGAGCGCTGGCGGTCATTCATGCGTTTCCAGATTGACCGCAATCGCCGGCTTTACGCGGAAGCGATGCCTGGCATCGCCAAGCTGCAGCGCAGCGGCCGATACGCGATCGCGGCGGCCGCCGATCTCTACCAGGCCATCCTGGATGATATCGAGGCGCACGATGGCGACGTGTTCAGGGAGCGCGCACACCTCACCATGTGGGCCAAACTGCGCCGCCTGCCGGGGATCTGGTGGCGCTCGCGCACGATGCGTGACCGGGCGAGTTCGGCAGTCGAAGAGTTGGGGCCGCCCGTTGAGGTTGCGCCGGCGCGTTTATAGGCACTGCACCTTTTCGGTTGGAAGGATAACGAATCATGGCCAGCAGGAAGAAAGTCATCGTCAGTTGCAGGCGTTCCTGGGCACCTACACCCACGTGGCGCGCTACATAAAGGATGATTTCCTGCGCCGCGTTTTCTCGTTTCACCCGCTGTTGGTGGGCGGCAATCCGTTCGCCACGCCATCGGTCTACACCCTGGTGGCGCAGTTCGAGAAGCAGTGGGGCGTGCTGCAGGGTCTTCTGAGCTGGCTGGTGGCTGTGCCGGTTTCGTTCGCCATTGCGCAGCCGTTGGCCCGGCTGTTGGGCCAGACCATGCTGGACATAGACCTGGATTTCGCCTATGATTGGCTGGCCGTCGCCATCTGGCTGGGGGTCGTCATCATCAGCGCGGCTTACGCCGCGATCTCGCCGGCACGGCACGCCGCGCGCATCAGCGTGCGCGAGGCGTTGGCATACGCGTAGTTGAGGGGAGGGAGTTGTGAACATCATCATCACCGGAGGCGCCGGTTTCATCGGCCGGGCGCTGGCGGCTGACCTGGCTGGCGCCGGCTACGAGGTGGTCGCACTCAGCCGCAACCCGGCGCGGGCGACCGGGCTGCCGGCCGGCGTGCGCGCCGAGCGATGGGACGGCCGCACGGCCGCGGGGTGGGGCGGCCTGGCCGACGGCGCGCTCGCCATCGTCAACCTGGCGGGCGAGAACTTGTCCGGCGGCGGCTTCCCGCCCGCGCGCTGGACGCCGGAGCGGAAGGCGCTGATCCGGCAGAGCCGCCTGGACGCGGGCGCGGCCGTGACCGCGGCCGTGACCGCCGCAACGACCAAGCCGCGCGTCGTGATCCAGTCGTCGGGCATCGGCCATTATGGATCGCGTGCAGACAAAGTGTTGACTGAGGCCGATGGCCCCGGCAACGACTTCCTGGCGCGGCTCACCGTCGAGTGGGAGGCGTCCACTGCGGCCGTGGCCGGCCAGGGCGTGCGCCACGTCAGCGTCCGCACCGGCGTGGTGCTCAGCCCGGAGGAGGGCGCGCTGAAGCAGTTGCTTGTGCCGTTCAAACTTTTCGCCGGCGGGCCCATGGGGAGCGGCCGGCAGGGCTTCTCGTGGATCCACCCGGCCGACGAGGTCGCAGCCATCCGCTTCCTGATCGAGACCGAGCGGGCCAGCGGGCCGTTCAACCTGTGCGCGCCGGGGCCGCTGAGCAACGCCGAGTTTGCACGAGTCCTGGGCAAGGTGCTGGGCCGGCCTGCGTGGCTGCCCGTGCCCGGTTTTGCGCTGCAGCTGGCACTGGGCGAGGTGGCCTCCATGGTGCTGGACGGCCAGCGGGCGCTGCCGCAGCGTCTGCTGGACCTGGGCTTTCGCTTCCGCTTCCCCGACGCCGAGTCGGCGCTGCGGGATTTGTTAGGGAAGAAGTGATGAAATATACACACATATTCCGCGTCAACGCCCCGCAGTCCGCGGTGGCCGACTTCCACAGCCGGTCGGCCTCCATGCCGGCCATCACCCCGCCGCCGATGGTCGTGCGGGTACACGCCGCGCCCGAACGGCTGGGCAGCGGCGACGTGATGGACTTCACCCTGTGGGCTGGGCCGATCCCGGTGCGCTGGGTCGCCCGCATCGAGGATGCCTCGGTAGCGGGCTTCACCGACCGCCAGATGCGCGGCCCGTTCGCCGCATGGGCGCACCGCCATAGCTTCGTGCGCGTGGACGACCGCACGACCGATGTGGTGGATGAGGTCGAGGTCGAGCTCAAGCGCCATCCGTTCTGGTGGCTGGCCGGCGCGCTGATGTGGGTGGGGATGCCAGTGCTGTTTGGGTATCGGGGATGGAAAACGCGGCGGTTGCTGGAAGTCGCAAGCTGAGGGTGTTACAAGTCGAGCGCCAGGCGTAGCCGATGATCAACAGCTCGCAAGCCTTCGGCAGTCAGTCGGCCTAACCGACGAAGAACAGCATGCTTGGGTACTGCGGCGAGATTGGAGAGCTTGACCCAGGACGTCATCACCAAGCCGGCCGAACGACTCTCCGGCGTTCCGAACACGATTTGGTAGTCGGTTGAGAGCTGGAGAGAACCAGGGCGCGAAGAAACGGCTGCGATCAGCACGTCCGCAGTTTCCTGATGGATTGCCTCACCGGAGACGATGACGGCCGGTCGCAGTTTGGTTTCGGCTGTGCCGGTGTTTCCCAAAAAAGGGAACTCAACGAGTACAACTTCGCCGCGGCGCGGCCGCCATGATGGGGCGCTCATACAGGTTCACCGTCAGCAATGGTATAAACATCTTCATCAGGGTGTTCCCAAATGCGAGCAAGGGAGGCCTGGGAGATGGCATACCAGCCCTCTTGTGTGGCAGCCTCTTGCTTGATCAGCCCTTCATACTCGGCCGGGCTGAGGAGTACTGCCTGAGTGTGACCGCGGCGCGTGATGTAAACGGGTCCGCCCTGAGATGTCAGCCGATCGAGGACGGCGCCCAGGCGTTCCCGTATTTCCGTAGTGGGTAAAACAACCGTCATAACGCACCTCCGATGTTGGTCTGAAACATAGTATAGCACGGTTCGCGCGAAACGGATAAGCTTGTGAGGACAGGTAGGCAGAATCGCAGCATCATCATCGGCGCCGGCATCGGCGGGTTGACGACAGCCGCGCTGCTGGCCAAGGCTGGGCTGGACGTGACCGTGCTGGAAGCGCACGTGTACCCCGGCGGGTGCGCGGGGACCTTTTTCCACCAGGGCTATCGCTTCGACGCGGGCGCGACGCTGGCGGCCGGGTTCGAGCCGGCCGGCGGCATGACGCGGCTGGCCGAGGCGCTGGGCATCGCCTGGCCGGTGGAACCCGCGCACGTCGCCATGCGCGTCCATCTGCCCGGCGGCCAACAGATTACCCGCTGGACCGATCCGGCGGCCTGGCAGGCGGAGCGGCTGAGGGCGTTCGGGCCGGCTGCGGAGCGGTTCTGGCGCTGGCAGGAGGGCACGGCCGACCGCATGTGGGCGGTGGCGCTGCGGGGCGTGCCCTGGCCGCCGCAGACCGGGGCCGAGTTTGCCCGTTTGGCCGGCGTTGGGGTACGATTGGCCGCGACGGCGCACGTGGGGCTGCCGGGGCTGGCGCTCGACGCCGTGCGGCCGGTGGCGGCGCGGTTGGGCGGGCTGCCGGATCACCTGCGCCAGTACATTGATGGGCAACTGCTCATCGCGGCCCAGGCTACCTCGGCGCGCGCGAACGCGCTGTACGGCGCGTCCGCGCTGGACATGCCGCGGCGCGGGGTGGCCCATGTGCGCGGGGGCATCGGCAAGTTGGCGGAGACGCTGGCGGACGGGGTCCGCCGCCACGGCGGGCAGGTGCGCTACCGCCAGCGGGTCACGGGGGTGGCGAAGCGGGGCGACGGCGGCTATCGGGTTGAGACCAACAAGGACGCCGTCTTCGAGGCCGAGACGGTGATTTTCAACCTGCCGCCTCATGACGCCGCGGAGCTGATGGGCGGCGATGCGCCACCCAGGCTGCGCGGGGCCCGGCGCCCGGCCGACGGTTTGGGCGCGTTCATGGTCTACGTGGGGCTGGACGGCGCGGGGCTGCCCGCCGACCTGCCGCTGCACCACCAGGTGCTGGCCCGCGAGCCGTTGGGCGAGGGCAACAGCGTCTTCCTGTCCCTCAGCCTGCCCGACGACGCGGCCCGCGCGCCGGCCGGGCATCGGGCGCTGACCATCAGCACCCACACCGATTTGCGCACCTGGTGGCGGCTGTTCGAGCATGACCGCGCGGCCTACGAGGCGCGCAAAGCCGAGGTCACCGAGCGGGCGCTGGATGCGGCGCAAGTCGCCATCCCGGGGCTGCGCGCGGCTGCGAAACTGATCTTGCCGGGCACGCCGGTGAGCTTCCAGCGGTTCACCCACCGCAGCCTGGGCTGGGTGGGCGGCTTCCCGCAGACGCACCTGTTCCGCGCCTGGGGGCCGCGGCTGGGGCAGAACTTGTGGCTGGTGGGCGACAGCATCTTCCCTGGCCAGTCGGTGCTGGCGACGGCGCTGGGCGGGACGCGGGTCGCGGAGGCAATCGAGACGAATGACCGGCGAGCAGCCTGAGCGGAGCCGGGCTCCTTCGACTGCGCTGCGCTCCGCTCAGGTTGCCCCGGCGCAGTCGAAGGCTGCGATTTCAGGTTGGGGCCGCTGCGCACCCTTCGACTACGGGCCGCGCACCGCTGCGGCCCTTCGCTCAGGGTGCTCCGCTCCATGGATGCGAGACAGAATTATAGGGAGGAGGCGCCATGAAAGTCGGGATCGTCGGCAGCGGACAGGTGGGGGCGACCGCCGCGTATGCCATGGTGATGAGCGGCGTGGGCCGCGAGATCGTGATGGTGGACGTCAGCCGCGAGCGGGCGCAGGCCCAGGCCGACGATATCGCCCACGCGGTGCCGTTCTCCAACCCGCTGGACATCTACGCGGGCGATTATGCGGACCTGGCGGGCAGCCGGGCGGTGGTGATCGCGGCCGGGGTGGGCCGCCAGCCGGGCGAGACGCGCGTGCAGCTGCTTCAGCGCAACGCGGCCATCTTTCAGCAGGTGGTGCCGCAGGTGTTGGCGCATGCGGGGGGCGCGGTGCTGGTGATCGCCACCAACCCGGTGGACATCATGACCCACATGACAGCTCGGTTCGCGGCCGAGTACGGCGTGCCCAGTACACGTGTCATCGGCTCGGGCACCACGCTGGACACGGCCCGGTTCCGCGCGCTGCTGGCCGATCGTCTGGGGGTGGACCCGCACCATGTCCACGGGTACGTGGTGGGCGAGCACGGTGACTCGCAGGTGCTCACCTGGTCGCTGGTGACGGTGGGCGGGGTGCACGTCAGCGAGTTCTGCGGTCTGCGCGGCATCACCCTGGACGAGGCGGTCAGGGCCGATATTGACCAGCGCGTCCGGTTCGCGGGCCGGGCGATCATCGCGGGCAAGGGCGCCACGTTCTACGGCATCGGCGCGGCGCTGGCGCGCATCGTGGAGGCGATCCTGCACAACCAGCGCGCCATCCTGACGGTGTGTACGCCCCTGCCGGAGGCGGCCGGCGTGCGCGACGTGACCGTGTCGCTGCCGCACCTGGTCGGCGGGGACGGCATCCTCGCCAGCCTGCCCATCGCCCTGGACGCGGCGGAGACGGCCGCGCTGCAAGCCAGTGCGAGAGGAGTGCGCGCGGCGATTGAGAGCCTGGGTGCGTGAAAGATCAGTTCTCGGGTGCGTCCCACCACTTGGACAGCCGGCCATCGGCGCGCGGGGGCTGATCCACGTAGTGCGAGACGTCGTTGAACAACATCAGGCGGGCGCGGACAGGGTCCTTGAAATCCAACACGTTGAGGCACGCGGGGGATTGATCCAACCGGTCGCGATAGCCCCGCGCATCGAAGCCGAGGAGGCTGCTCAGGATCAGGCGGATGGTGGCCTTGTGTGAGACCACGGCCACGTTTTCGCCACCGTGGTTCAACACGATCTCGCGGATCACGGGCAGGGCGCGAGCCATGACGCTGAGGCCGGATTCACCGCCCTGGGGTGCGAAGAGGAAGGGGTCCTCTTCCCAGGCCGCGTACTCTGCCGCATATAGTGCCTCGACATCGGCGCGGCGCAGCTGCTCCCACCGGCCGTGGTCAATCTCGCGCAGGCCATCGCGCGGGATGGGCGTCCGTCCGAAGGGGCGACCGATGATGGCCGCGGTCTCCAACGTGCGGCGCATGGGGCTGGCGTAAACCGCCCGGATGTTGTCATCGGTCAGGCGCTGGGCCAGGCACTCGGCCTGATACCGGCCCACGTCCGATAACGCAACATCGGTCGAACCGGCGAACCGGTCTTCGGCGGTGAGGACGGTTGCGCCATGGCGGATCAGATAGAGGCGTGTGGTCATGGGCTTGTGCTCCTGCTGGGTGGCGAGTGGCTGAACTGATTATACTTCAACTTGGCCCAGGCGGAAATGTTTGTTCATGGTATGGTTGAATCCTGACAGCAGCCCGAAAATGGGCTAGATTGGTTCCATCCTATCAGCGAGACGGTGAAAGCATCATGAGTCAGCAGCTGTTCGACACGGTTCAACTGGGCAAAACCGCGCTGCGCGTCACCCCGTTGGGGGCCGGCACGTGGCAGTGGGGCGATAGCATGTTTTGGGGCTATGGCAAAGGCTACGCGGCCGACGAGATCCGGGCTGCGTTCGATGCCAGCCTGGTCGCCGGCATCACCTTCTTCGACACGGCCGAGGTCTACGGCCAGGGCAAGTCGGAGCGGTTCCTGGGCCAGTTCATCAGCGGGAAGGGGGCCCGGCCGGTCATCGCCACCAAGTTCATGCCGCTGCCGTGGCGGGTGAGCAAGGGTCAGTTCCTGAGCGCGCTGCGCAAGAGCTTGCAGCGGCTTGGCCTGTCTCAGGTGGATCTGTATCAGCTGCACTGGCCCTTCCCCCCGCGGCCGGTGGAATTCTGGGCCGACGCGCTGGCGGACGCGGCCCAGGCCGGGCTGGCGCGCGCGGTCGGCGTCAGCAATTACAGCACCGACCAGATGCGCCGCGCCCATGACGTCCTGGCGAAGCGGGGCGTGCCGCTGGCGTCTAACCAGGTCGAATACAGCCTGCTGCACCGTGCGCCGGAGCGCACCGGCCTGGCCGACGCATGCCGCGAGCTGGGCGTGACCCTGATCGCGTACAGCCCGTTGGCCAAGGGCGCGCTCACCGGCAAGTACACGCCGGCCAATCCGCCGCCGGGGTTCCGCAGCCGCCGTTACCGGGGCGAGTTCCTGGCCGCTGTCCAACCGCTTGCGGGTCTGCTCCGGGAGATCGGCGCCGCGCACGGCGGCAAGACGCCGGGCCAGGTCGCGCTCAACTGGGTCATCTGCAAAGGCGCGATCCCCATCCCCGGCGCCAAGAACGCGCGGCAGGCGCAGGACAACGCGGGCGCGCTGGGCTGGCGGCTGACATCGGACGAGGTCGCGACGCTGGACGGGGCCAGCGCCGCTGTAACTTGATATCGTCTCGGATTAAGAACACCATGACTTACTTCAACTTCCTGCTAGCTTTCATCGGCATCCCCATGCTCATCCTGGCTGCCCTGACCTGGCTGGACGCGCGCCGCGGGCGGAGGCTGCCGCCTGGGCTGAGCCAGATCCCCGGTTGGCTGCTGATCGTCGCGCTGGTCATTGCGGCCGTGGTCTGGACGACGCCGTGGGACAACTACCTGGTGGCGACCGGCGTGTGGTACTACGACCCGAACCTGGTGGCCGGCATCACGCTGGGCTGGGTCCCGATCGAGGAGTACACCTTCTTCGTGGTGCAGACGGTGCTGACCGGGCTGTGGGTGCTGTGGCTGGGCCGCCACATCCGGCCGGCCGCCTGGCCGATCCCGAAGCGGCCCCGGTTCAACCTGGTCGCGACCGCCGTGACCGCGGCCATCTGGCTGGTCTCTGTCGTGGTCTTCTTCTCCGGCTGGAAGCCGGGCACGTACTTCGGCTTGCAGTTCGGCTGGCTGCTGCTGCCCATCATCCCGCAGATGCTGCTGGGCGCGGACGTGCTGTGGCATCAGCGCCGCGTGGTGATCCCCGGCATCGTCGCGCCGTGGCTCTACCTGTCCGCGGCCGATTTCCTGGCCATCGGCTCCGGCACCTGGACCATTGACCCGGCGCAGTCCACCGGCATCCTGCTGGGCGGCGTGCTGCCCCTGGAGGAATCCACCTTCTTCCTGCTCACCAACATGCTCATCGTCTTCGGCCTGGTGCTGTTCCTGGGCACGGATAACGAGGCGGTGAAGGGGTGGGTGGGGAGACTGGTAGACAGGGAAACAAGGAAACGAGGAAAACAAGGGACATAGGGGAGACAGGGAGACGAGGAGACAGGGAGACAGGGAGACAGGGAGACAGGGAGACAGGGAAACAAGGAAACAAGGGAAATAAGGGAGACGGAGGAAAGCAGTAGCGCCATTCGTCATTCGCCATTCGCCATTCGCCATTCGAGGTTTTCATGCAACGTTCTCGCCTCCTGAACATCTTTCTCGTCGTCTTCATTGATCTGCTCGGCTTCGGGCTGATCTTGCCGCTGCTGCCGTACTATGCCGGGGAGTATGGGGCCAGTGAGTTCCTGGTCGGCCTGCTCGTGGCGTCGTACGCGGCCGCGCAGTTCATCGGTGCGCCGCTGTTGGGCCGCCTGTCCGACCGCTACGGCCGCCGACCCATCCTGGTGCTCAGCATCGGGGGCACAGCGCTGGGCTTCCTGCTGTTGGGGTTTGCCGTGCCGCTGGGCAAGGCGCTGTCGTCGTTCGTGCTGGCCGACCCGACCCCGGCACAGTTGGCCGCGCTGCAAAACGGCGCGATCCTGGGCGTGATGTTCATCTCGCGAGTCATCAGCGGCCTGACGGGTGGCAACATCACCGTGGCGCAGGCCTACATCGCCGATGTCACCGATGCGCAGAACCGCGCCAAGGGGCTGGGGCTGATCGGCGCCGCGTTCGGGCTGGGCTTCATCCTCGGCCCGGCCATCGGCGGCGCGTTGAGCACCTGGGGCTACGCCGTCCCCGCCTTCGCCGCGGCCGGCCTGGCGACGCTCAATCTGCTAGGCGTCATCGTCCTGCTGCCCGAATCGTTGACCGAAGAGCGCAAGGCGGAGTTGGCCCGGCAGGCCAGGCGGGCGCTGATCAGCATCTCGGCGATGTTGGAGGAGATCGCCAAACCGCGCGTCGGCCCGCTGGTCACCATCCGCCTGTTTTATGCCCTGGCCGCCGCGCTGTTCCAGACCATGTTCACGCTGTGGGCCAAAGACCGCCTGGGGCTGACCGCGCAGGCCACTGCTTACCTGCTGGCCTACGTTGGCCTGCTGTCAGTCATTGTTCAGGGCGGCCTCATCGGTCAGTTGACCAAGCGGTTCAGCGAATCCAAGCTGATCGCCTGGGCCGCGGTCATCCAGGGCGTGTCGCTGCTGGCATGGGCCTTCACGCCCAGCGTGCCGGTGCTGCTGGTTGTGATGATCCCCATCGCGTTCTCGACCGGTGTGCTCAACACCGTGATCAACAGCGCCATCACCCGCGCGGTGCCGCCGCACGAGATAGGCGGCGCGCTGGGCATCGCGGGCGCGTTCGAGAGTTTGTCGCGCGTGGTCTCGCCCTCGGTTGGCGGGTGGCTGCTGGGGGGCGTCGGCACGTGGGCGCCCGGCGTCGTGGCCGCGATCATCATGGCCGGCGTGACCGTCTACGCCTGGCAGCGGTTGGTTTTTCACCCGGACCCGGCGCTGCCACCGGTCAGGCTGGGATAGCGTAGCCGCAAGTGCAATGGATGTCCTGCAATCGCCTTTTGTTGCGCGGGGTTGTCGTTCATGCTAAGATTACCTGGATGAATCAGCAAGTGAACTGCGGAGAGTAAGCTATGACCCTGCAACCTGCAACAATGAGTATCGCAATTTCGGCGCGCGCGCGACCGGTCCTGGACAGCATGGCAGGCGAAACGCCGGATCAAAAGATCACGAACCTCCTGCTCGGTGAACTCCGACGCAACCTCGAGGCGTGCGATAAGGAGTTGCTCGATTTCGAGGTCAAATATGGCTTCGAACACGAGGATTTCGCGCAGAAGCTGGTAACCGGTGAATTGGGCGACGAGTTTGGCTACGACCTCGAGATGGACGCCATGCGCTGGCAAGATCTGATCGCCGAAAAAAGGCACTGGCTTAAGCAACTAAGTCGGCTCAAGGGGCGCGCGGGATGACGCTGGCAGGAAACACCAGTTATGCGTTGATCCGGCAGGGGCAGCGGGTGGCTGGTTACGACAATCATCGCTTCTGGCATGTGCATCCGCTGGGCGCCGCTGACCAGCACATTCCCTGCAATGCACTATCGCCTGAAGCAGCGATTGCAGGGCTTGCAGCGATGAACTTGTGAGATGGTATCCACTATGCGTGTCATCAAACGAATCCTCCTTGCGCTGCTGGTCGTCCTCCTGTTGGCCGTCGCTGGCTTCACCGCCTGGGCCTACACGCCGCTCGGCCCGATGCCCGAAGCGCTGACCGCGCTCCAGCCGGACGCGGCCGTGCAGGTGGCGATGTCACCCTGGCTGACCTTTGCGCCCGCCGGCGGCCAACCCACGACCGGCTTCATCATCTACCCCGGCGGCCGGGTGGATGCGCGCGCGTACGCGCCGGCCGCGCGAGCGATCGCGGCGCAGGGCACCCTGGTCGTGATCGTGCCGATGCCGTTCAACCTGGCGGTGACCAACGCCGGCGCGGCCGACCGGGTGATCGCCGCGCACCCTGAGATCCGGCACTGGGCGGTCGGCGGGCACTCGCTGGGCGGCGCAATGGCGGCGAACTACGTCTACACCCATCCCGACGCGGTGCAGGGGCTGGTGCTGTGGGCGGCCTATCCCGCGGGCAACAACAGCCTGGCGGATCGGTCGTTGGCGGTGACTTCGATCTACGCGACCGCCGACGGCTTGGCCACGGCCGACAAGATCGACGCGTCCCGGCCGCTGTTGCCGGCGAACACCCGCTACGTCGCCATCCAGGGCGGCAACCATGCCGGGTTCGGCTGGTACGGCCCGCAGGGCGGGGACGGGCAGGCGGCCATCTCCCGCGCCGAGCAGCAGGCGCAGGTGGTGGCGGCGACCGTTGAGGTGCTGAAGGCGGTGGGAAGATAGTAGGGGCGGGTTTTTCCCGGTTAACGCGAGCTCGCCTTGCTCGGCAGTCGCGTGATCGTGCCAGGTTCCCCGTTGATGCGAAGAAACCCGCCCCTACGCCAGGCGCCAACCTTGAATGCACCCAATCCATTCCGAGGATCTGAACCATGCCCGAAACGCAACAAGTCATCTACTCCATGGTGCGGGTGGGCCGCGTACACCCGCCCAACCGGCAGGTGTTGCGCGACATTTCCCTCGGCTTCTTCTACGGCGCCAAGATCGGCGTGCTGGGCCTGAACGGCGCGGGCAAGAGCACCTTGCTGCGCATCATGGCCGGCGTGGATCAGGATTACCTGGGCGAGACGATGCTCTCCAAGGGCTACACCCGCGGCCTGCTGGAACAGGAGCCCGTGCTCGATCCAGCGAAGACCGTCCGGGAGGTGGTCGAAGAGGCGGTGCAGCCCATCGTAGACCTGCTGCGACAGTACGACGCGCTCACCGAGCAGTTCAACGACCCCGACGCCGACTTCGACGCGCTGATCGAGGAGCAGGGCCGCGTCCAGGAAGCGCTGGACAAGCACGACGCCTGGAACCTGGACAACCGGTTGGAACAGGCCATGGACGCGCTGCGCTGTCCGGCCGGCGACATGCCCATCCGCGTCCTCTCTGGCGGCGAGCGGCGCCGCGTGGCCCTCTGCCGGTTATTGCTCACCGAGCCGGACATCCTGCTGCTGGACGAGCCGACGAATCACCTGGACGCCGAGTCAGTGGCCTGGCTGGAGCGGCATCTGCAAAGCTACAAGGGCACCGTCATCGCCGTGACCCACGACCGCTACTTCCTGGACAACGTGGCCGGCTGGATCCTGGAGCTGGATCGCGGCTACGGCATCCCCTGGCGCGGCAACTACTCCTCGTGGCTGGAGCAGAAGCAGGAGCGGCTGCGCAAGGAAGAGAAGGCCGACACCCGGCGCATCCGCACCCTGGAGCGCGAGCTGGAGTGGATCCGCATGTCGGCCAAGGCCCGGCAGGCCAAGGGCAAGGCGCGCGTGACCGCCTACGAAAAGCTGCTGAGCCAGGAGACCGAACAGCGGCGCGAGGAGATGCAGATCTACATCCCGCCCGGCCCGCGGTTGGGGGACCTCGTGATCACCTTCGATAAGCTCAAAAAGGCCTACGGCGACCGGCTACTGTTCGAGGACCTGAGCTTCCAGGCGCCGGCCGGCGCGGTGGTGGGGGTCATCGGCCCCAACGGCGCGGGCAAGACCACCTTGCTGCGGCTGATCACCGGCCAGGAGCAGCCCGACGCGGGCCAGGTGACCATCGGCCACACGGTGAGCCTGGGCTACGTGGACCAGAGCCGCGAGACGCTGAACCCGGACAAGACGGTGTGGGAGGAGATCACCGGCGGCGAGGAGATCATCGTGCTCGGCCCGCGCAAGATGAACAGCCGGGCCTACGTCAACGGCTTCAACTTCATCGGCGCGGATCAGCAGAAGCGGGTGGGCGACCTATCCGGCGGCGAGCGCAACCGCGTCCACCTGGCCAAGGTGCTGAAGCAGGGCGCCAACGTGCTGCTGCTGGACGAGCCCACCAACGACCTCGACGTCAACACCCTGCGCGCGTTGGAAGAGGCGCTGGACGACTTCGCGGGCAGCGCGTTCGTCGTCAGCCACGACCGGTGGTTCCTGGACCGCATCTGCACCCACATCCTGGCCTTCGAGGAGGATGGCTCGGTGCGCTGGTCGGTGGGCAACTGCGCCGACTACGAGGCCGACCGCCGCAAGCGCCTGGGCGTCGCCGCCGACACGCCGCACCGCCTGGTGCACCGGCGGCTGGTGCAGTAGGCGCCAACGCTGACGTGGCCCGGTGGTTGGAGACCGACCGGCTGCCCCTCCGGCGTGAGAAGGCCCGGCAGGGCCTATGATTCGCGCGTGTTCAAAACCAGTTATGTGCCACGCAAGCGGAGCATCCTGAGCGGAGCCGGGGGTAGGGGGCCCCGGCGTAGTCGAAGGATGCGCAACGGCCTTATACCGAGAGCCGCACCCTTCGGCTGCGGCCCGCGCACTGATGCGGGCCTCCGCTCAGGGTGCTCGTAACGAACCTTGAATGCACCCCTATCGTTTTCGTCTGATGCCCCCACCCCCCGACCTCGCGCGAAGTCGGGGGGTGTTGTTTGAGTAACTCTGTGCATAGATTTGACAAACATTAGACATCGTGTTATAAACAACGATGAAACCTGATTGATGGAGTCTGTCACATGCGAACCCTTGGCCGTGTGCTGTTAGCGATACTGCTCGTCCTGGTGTTGCTGGTCGTGGTTGGGCCGTTCCTGATCCCCGTGCGGCCGCTGTCGGGCCTGTTGCCTCCGCAACAGCTGGCGGATTCCGACAGCCGCTTCATCGAGGTGAACGGCCTGACTGTACACTACAAGACCGCGGGCAGCGGCGGACCGCTGATCCTCCTGCTGCACGGGTTCGGCGCAAACCTGAGCTCGTGGAACAAGGTGATGGCTCCGTTGGCCGAGTTGGGCACAGTGGTCGCCTTCGACCGGCCGGCCTTCGGGTTGACGGAGCGGCCGGTCGGCGCCGAGCTGGCCGCGTGGCCGGGACCGAACCCCTACAGCCCGGATGCGCAGGCCGAGCTGGTCGTGGCGCTCATCGAGGCGTTGGGTTACGAGCGGGCCGTCCTGGTGGGCAACTCGGCCGGCGGCACGGTGTCCATGCACACGTACTTGCGCTATCCCGACCGCGTGCAAGGGATCGTCTTTGTGGACGCGGCCATCTACACCGGCGGCGGCGCACCGGGCTGGATCCGGCCACTGCTGGACACGCCGCAAGTCAGCCGGCTGGGCCCGCTGGTGTCGCGCAGCTTCATCGGCCAGGGGGAACGCCTGATCGAGCTGGCCTGGCATGACCCGGCGAAGCTGACCGCCGAGGACCTGGCGGCCTACCGGAAGGCGACCCAGGTGGAGAACTGGGATCGGGCGCTGTGGGAGTTCACCCGGGCCAGCCGCGACCTGGGGCTGGGCGAGCGCGTGCGCGATGTGCGCGTCCCGGCCCTGGTGGTCACCGGCGACGATGACCGCATCGTCCCGACCGAGGAGAGCGTCCGTCTGGCGGGCGAGCTGCCGGGCGCCGAGCTGGTCGTGTTCCCCGCCTGCGGTCACGTGCCGCAGGAAGAGTGCCCGGCGGCGTTCCTGGCGGCGGTGATGGGGTTTGTAACGCGTATCAAGTGAACCCGACTTCATGGAGATAGCAATGGCAACCAAGCTCAACGGCAAAAATGCACCTGACTTCACCCTGACCGACACCAACGGCAAGACCGTGCGGCTGGCGGACTACCGGGGCAAGAACGTGGTCCTGGTCTTTAACCGCAGTGTCTTCTGACCATTCTGCCGCCGGCACATGGCGCAGTTGCGCCAAGACTATAGTCAATTCACCGCTCGGAACGCCGAGGTTCTGGTCGTGAACCCGGAAGGGGTCGCTGAGGTCAAGTCCTTCGCGGAGAGCCAGAGCCTGCCCTTCCCCATGCTGGTTGACCCCGGCCACGAGATCGCCAACCGCTACGGGCAAGAGGTCAACCTGTTCAAGTTGGGCCGCATGCCCGCCCTGGCCGTGCTCGACCGCAAAGGCGTTGTGCGCCACGAGCATCGCGGCGGCAGCATGCAGGACACCCCCAAAAACGCCGACGTACTGGCTGTGCTGGATCGGCTGAACGCTGAGATGTAAAGTGAAGCCGCCTTGAGAAACCAGGTTTCTCGCAGAAACCTGGTTTCTCAAGGCGACAGGAGTCTGATGATGACCAAAACCGCTCTCGTTTGGGGCGCGGCCGGGGGCATCGGCCGTGCGATCGCGGAGCGACTGACTGCCGACGGCTGGCAGATCCTCGCGTTCAGCCGCCACGGGGATGATTTGGGCGGCACGGCCATGCACGCCTTCGAGGCCGATTTGGCCGATCCGTTCGCGGTGCAGCGGGCGGCCTTCGCGGCCGCGCAGGAGGCCGGGGAAGCGAGCCTGTTCATCTACGCGGCCGGCGACATCACGGCCGAGCCCGCGGCCAAAATGGCGCCGGAGACGTTCCGTCGCATCCTCGACGCCAACCTGACCGGCGCGTACACCGCCTTCCACCACAGCCTGCCGCTGTTGACCGCGGACGCGCCGCTGGTGTTCATCGGCGCGGTCAGCGAGCGGATGCGCCTACCGGGGCTGACCGCGTACGCGGCCGCCAAGGCTGGCCTGGAAGCGTTCGCTGACGCGCTGCGCAAGGAAGAGCGCAAACGCCGCGTGATCGTGGTGCGCCCCGGCGCGGTGAATACGTCCTTCTGGCGTAAGGTTCCGTTCAAGATACCGGGCAACGCGCTGGTTGCTGAGGCCGTGGCGGATAAGATCGTCGAGGCGCTGGCTGTCGGTCACCAGGGGACGCTTGACATTTAACTACCCCAACCAGGCCTGGATCACCCCACGGCGGCCGTTGACCAGCCAGTTGGGGTCCTCGGCGCTGATCCGTTCGGCCTGGCCGGGCGCGAGGCCGACGATGAGCTCCGCTTTGAGGGTGCGCAGCGCGGCCAGCGGCGCG
>DAOUAT010000057.1:0-4981 GCA_034433275.1 Anaerolineae bacterium | reverse complement strand
ACGCGCCACCTCGCCCGCGGACAGCAGTGAAGCTGGCCTGGAGCTGGCTTTTGCCGTAAAGCGTGCCGCCATAAAAACTGCCGCCGGCAACGGCCAACAAGACCACGATAGCTGTGCTGATTTTGACGGTGCGATTCATCCTTGACGTCCTTCCATTGGCATATCGTTCACAATCAGGCCATCCTGCAAGCGAACGGTGCGCCGGGTGTATGCTGCGACTTCCGGCTCGTGGGTGACAAAAACGATGGTGATGCCCCTGGATTGATTGAGTTCCAGGAAGATCTGCATGACCTCGGCGCCGGATTTCGAGTCGAGGTTGCCGGTCGGCTCATCGGCCAGGATCAGGCTGGGGGCGTTAACCAGCGCGCGCGCAATGGCCACCCGCTGCTGCTGCCCCCCGGAAAGCTCGTTGGGCTTATGACGCATGCGATCGCTGAGGCCGACGCTGGCCAGCGCGGCCTCGCAGCGCGGCCGCCCGTTGCTGACGCCCGCGTAGATCAGCGGCAGCTCCACATTAGCCAGGGCGCTGGTGCGCGGCAGCAGGTTGAAAGTCTGGAAGACGAACCCGATCTTGCGGTTGCGGATGTCGGCCAGGCGGCGGTCGTTCATCTTGCCCACATCCTGGCCCTCCAGCAGGTAGACGCCGCTGGTGGGCACATCCAGCGCGCCGATGATGTTCATCAGGGTGGATTTACCGGAGCCGGACGCGCCCATGATGGCGATCATCTCGCCGGGGAAGACCTGCAATGAGACGCCGCGCAGGGCATGAACCTCAACATCACCCATGCGGTAAACCTTGGTGACGTCCCGGAGATCGATCAACGGCTGGCGGTCTTCCACGGTGCTCCTTAAATATTCAAAGGGGACGAAAGCCTGGCTTTCGTCCCCTCGCACACATCAGGCGAGCGTGCTTAGCTTCCGATACCGTAAGGACGGCATGTTACGATGATGTACCAGGCGTGGTCGTCGGGGCTACCGGCGCCACCCCGCGCATCCCGTGGCCCCGCATGCCGCCACGGCCACCGCACCCAAAGCCGAAGTCGAGACCCCGGCCCTTGCCCATGAAGCCCTTGTCCAGCCCCTGCAGAAGCCAGTCCGCGTGCTCCTGGGTGATCTTGCCGTCCGTCACAGCCTGGGCGATGGCGTCCTTCATGGCCTGCACCCGGGCCGCATTGGCCGCTTCCTGCACCGCGGCCAGGTCAACGCCCTGCGCCTCGGCGATCTCTGCCAGCGTCTTGCCGCTGTGCAGTTGTTCGAACAGTTGCGTGGGGGTCAGGTTCAGCGCCTCGGCCATGGCGTCGAAATTCTCCATGGAGCCACCGCGGCCGCCAAAACCGAACCCGCGCCCGCCCATCCACGGCGCAGTCTTCTCGGTCTTCTGCGTCATGTCAGGTGTGGTCGGAGTGTCAGTCTGCGCCAGCGCGGTGCTCACGCTGAACACCCCAAGCCCAAGAACGGCGATGAGCGCCAGAACGCCCACCACGGTTGCCAGTTTCTTCATTGACATAGTTTGTCTCGTCACCTCCATACTCGATGCTGCTCGCTCGTGCGAGCGCGCCCGCCTGTTGTCTTCACTATAGCAAACCGTTGTAAAGGTCTGATAAAGCAGGCGTTGGCTTTCCGTTAGTGTAGCAGGAGGCGATAAAGATTCGATGAAGAACACGTAAAGAACTTGTCAGGAAGCGAGATTCCCCGCGCTCGGCCGCGTCCCAATTCACGGCAGGCTGTCACGGAATCCCTGGATCAACTGCGCCTTCTCGTCCGCACTCAGCCGGGCATCGGGGTGCAGCGGCAGATAGAACGAGGGCGGCATCCGGCCCTCCTCGATCTCGCGGATGATCTTCTGGGCGCGCTGGCTGGTGCGACCCCAGTCGGAGAAGTTCATCTCGCCCCGGCCCTCGGTCACATCCCGCGCCACCAACCACGACACGGGCGCGATGTTGCTGTACCACGGCCAGACGGTTTCGTTGCTGTGGCAGTCGAAACAGGCGCGCTGGGCCAGCGCGCGCGTCTGGGGCGAGTCCCACGGCAGCTCGTCGGCCGCAGGCGGGTTGGTGTGATCCCGGCCGTAGGGGACGAGTTGGATCAGGCCGAAGAGCACAACAGCGACCAGTATCGCGATGCCTAAAACTTTCCTCAACATAGTCAACCCCTTTCCGAGCGATTATAGCACTGGCCTGATGTGAGCACAATCCAGCGATGCCCAGGATTCATCCGCCCACCGGTGCCAACATCTTCGGCCGCGACGCCGGTTTGACAATCAACCAAACTGGCGTAGACTAACGTCATTCTGGATCAGAGATTGATACAAGGGATTACCCGACCTATGGAGGCACAAAATGAAAAGGTCAACAGCAACGGTATGGGTGGCTATCGGTCTACTGCTTGTCCTCGGCCTGGCGGCCTGCGGTGGCAAGGCGACACCTACGGACACCGGCGCCAGGCCAACCACGCAAAGCACACAGGCCACCGCTGCCCCGGCCACGGCGAAGGCCACCGCGGCGCCGGCCAAGACGACCGTTCCCCCCACATCAGCGCCGACTGTAGAGCCCACCGAAGAAGCGGTCTCCATCGCAGACCGCGCGGAAGGCCTGGACCAGCTCACCAGCTATCGCGCGCGCTGGCAATCAGAGTGGAGCGGCACGAAAGATGGTAAGGAGACCAGCGTGTCGTGGGATTGGCGAGAGGAATACATATCGGACCCACAGGCCCTACACTTCGTGTTCAAGTCGGTTTCATCGGCTGAGCCGGACAAGGGAGGGGTCTTCGAGATCTGGCAGGTCGGCGGCACAACCTACATGCTGACCGAAGAGCAGGGCAAGCAGACCTGCACTGCGATGACAAACGAGGCCGAGGACAACGCGTTTGAGCGGGGCCTGTTCAACCCGTCGTCATTGGGTTCGATCAACAGTGCGCGTTATGTCGGCATGGATACAGTAAACGGCGTCCGTGCCCGGCACTATAAATACGATGAGAAGTCTGCCAACCTGGTCGGCTTCGCAAAAGCGTCCGGCGAGATGTGGGTGGCGGTGGATGGCGGTTACGTGGTGAAAGACACCCTTGCCTGGGAAGGTGGCGCCGGCTTCCTGGCCATGGGCGCAAGCGACGATGCCGTGGGTAAAGGCCAGTGGGCATGGGAGCTGAGCGACATCAACCAGCGCTTCACCATCGAACCGCCCGCCAACTGCGAAAGCGCGGCCAGCGACCTGCCACTCTTGGCGGACGCCACCGAGAAGTCAACCTTCGGCGATATGATAATCTACAAGACCGCGACCAGGTTGGCAGACGCAGTGAAATTCTACCAGGAGAAAATGCCGTCAGCAGGTTGGAAGGCCGAAGGCGAACCGATGATCACCGATGCGTTTGCCCAACTCAGCTTCACCAAAGAGGGACAAACCGCGCAAATCATGCTCTCGACCGACAACGACAAAACACAAATAATAATCAACGTCCAAAAGTAGCGGCCCATGAAGTTTTGCTTGTCTGACATGTCCCGGATACAGGCAACGTTGACCGCGCTGCTCGTGTCGTTGCTCGTGTTGACAGGCTGTCGCACCGTGCAGCAGCCCGTCACCCTGACCGTCTCGGCCGCGGCGGATCTCATCTACGCATTCGGTGAGATCGGGAAGGCGTTCGAGGCCGAGACGGGCCACCGGGTCGTCTTCAACTTCGGCTCGACCGGCCAACTGGCCCAGCAGATCGCGCTGGGTGCGCCGGCCGATGTGTTCGCGGCCGCGAACATCAGCTTCGTGGAAGAGCTGGCGGATCAGGGCCTGGTGGTGCCGGATACGATCCAGCTTTACGGCCGCGGCCGCATCGTCCTCTGGACCCGGGCCGACAACCCGCTGCGCATCGAGCGCATCGAAGACCTGGCGCAACCCGAGGTGCGCCGTGTCGCCATCGCCAACCCAGACCACGCGCCCTACGGCACGGCCGCGCGCGCGGCGCTGCAAACGGCCGGCCTCTGGGAGAAGGTGCAACCCAAACTGGTGTTGGGCGAGAACGTGCGTCAGGCGCTGCAGTACGCGGAGACCGGTAACGTGGAAGTCGCTATCGTGGCGCTATCCCTCAGTGTGCCTGCCGCGGCCGGCGCCGCTGGCGTCGGCCGCTGGACGTTGATCCCCGAAGCGCTGCACCCGCCCCTTGACCAGGCGCTGGCCGTGGTGCGCGGCACGCCTCACGAGGCGGCCGCGCGCGCGTTTGCTACGTACGTCAACGGCCCCCAAGGACGCGAGATTATGCGCAAATACGGCTTCATCCTGCCCGGCGAGACGCCGATCCCATGACCTGGTCACCGCTGCTGTTATCGCTGCAAATCACCGCGGTCGCCACCGTGCTGATGCTGGCGGTCGGGCTGCCGTTGGCGCTGCTGCTGGCGCGTCGCCGTTTCCCGGGCGCCACACTGGTAGAGGCGCTGGTGAACCTGCCCCTGGTGCTGCCGCCCACGGTCGTCGGTTATTATCTGCTGTTGGCGCTGGGCCGCGGCAGCCCCGTGGTGGACTGGTTCGGCTGGCGCATCCTGTTCACCTGGGGCGCGGCGGCCATCGCCTCAGCGATCGTCGGCCTGCCGCTACTGGTGCAATCCGCGCGCGCGGCCATCGCCAGCGTTGACCCCGCGCTGGAGCACGCTGCGCGGACCCTGGGCTCGTCGGAGCTAGAGGTGCTGCGCCGCGTCACCCTGCCCCTGGCGCGACGCGGCATCCTGGCCGGCCTGGTGCTGGCCGCCGCGCGTGCGCTGGGTGAGTTCGGCGCCACGCTGATGGTGGCCGGCAACATCCCCGGCCGCACCCAGACCATGCCGTTGGCGATCTACGACGCGGTGCAGAACCGGGACTACGGCCGGGCTAATGGCATGGTGCTGGTGATGACGGGCCTGGCGTTCCTAAGCCTGTGGGCCGTGCGGCGGTTTGAACAGCCGCGACGGTCGCGACGAAGGGTCGAACCTGCAGCGCAGGCCGCGGGAGAAGAACAGATATGACGA
>DAOUAT010000056.1:0-7003 GCA_034433275.1 Anaerolineae bacterium | reverse complement strand
GGGCAACCGAGAGGCCGATGAGCGTCACCGGTCCCCAAGTCCCCGCGCGGCGAATTTCAGCCACGACCAGCTCGCGCTCGGAAAACACCGGGGTGATCGTGTCGCGCCAGAGGACCAGCGGTGCGATCAGGAGGACCGCGAGCAGGAGCAAGGTCGCAATGCGCGCCCAGGTCGGCCAGTGGGGCGCCCTGGGCGCGCCGGGAGCTGGGCTGACGGTCGGGCGTGCTTTGGGGATCGGGGCCGCGGCCGGTTTCTCCGGACCACGCGCGGCGTCACCAGAAGCTTCGCTCCCGGCCGGTGCGGTCTGATCACTCTGGCGCACCGAAGGATCTTGGGCCATAACAGGGTTATCTCTTGGCGTGCTGCTGTGCTATAATCCGGCCCATGCCAAACAACATCGGCCGTGGTTACCTGTATCTCCTCACCTTTACCGCTGGATTCACCACGTTGGGGGTCGAGCTCAGCGCCTCGCGGCTGCTGGATCCCTGGTTCGGCAACTCGCTGATCGTGTGGGCCGGCCTCATCGGGCTGATCCTGCTGTACCTGGCGGTCGGCTATTGGCTGGGCGGCCTCATCGCCGACCGCTCGCCGCGGTTGATCACGCTGCTGCGGCTGGCCGGCCTTGGCGCCTTCGGGGTCGGGCTGACGCCGGTGGCCGCGCGGCCGGTGCTGCAACTCGCCAGCCAGGGCCTGGCCGACTTCGATGCGGGCGTGCTGGCGGGCAGCATGGCCGGGGTGCTGGTGCTGTTCGCCGTCCCCATAACGCTGCTGGGCTGCGTCAGCCCCTTTGCCGTGCGCCTGGCCATCCGGGATGTGCAGGGCAGCGGCGAGGTCGCCGGCCGCCTCTACGCCCTCTCCACCATCGGCAGCATCCTGGGCAGCTTCCTGCCCGTGCTCTTGCTGATCCCGGCCCTGGGCACCCGGCGCACCTTCGGCGTGTTGGCCGCGACCCTGCTGCTGGTGGTGCTGCTGGGTCTGCTGCGCGCCCGCCGGCGCGGTGACGCGGCCGTCGCGGGGCTGGCGCTGGCGCTGGTGCTATTTGCCGCCTGGCGGCCGGCCGGGCCGCTCAAACCGGCCGCCGGGCTGCTGTTCGAGACCGAATCCGCGTTCAACTACATCCAGGTGGTGGACGCAGCCGGCATCGAGCGGCAGTTGCGCCTCAACGAAGGGGAAGGCATCCACTCGGTGTACCGGCCCCAGGGCGGCCTGGCTGACGGCATCTGGGACTACTTCTTGCTGGCTCCGGCGTTCAATCCGGCGCCCTACGGCCCCGAACGCGTGGGCCGGGTTGCCATCGTCGGGCTGGCGGCCGGCACCATGGCCCGGCTGTTCACCGATGCCTACGGCCCCATCGCCATCGAGGGCGCCGAGCTCGACCCGGCGATCATTGCCGTGGGCCGCGCCTGGTTCGATATGAACCAACCGAACCTGACCGCTTACGCGGTGGATGGCCGGCGCTTTCTGGCGCGCGGGGCCGCGGCGCAGGGTTACGATGTCATCGCCGTGGATGCCTACCGCCCTCCCTACATTCCCTTCCACCTGACGACAGTCGAGTTCTTCACCCTGGTGCGTGAGCGCCTGGCCGAAAACGGTGTGGTCGCGGTGAACGTTGGCCGCACCCACACCGACTACAGCCTGGTCCACGCCATCGCGGCCACCATGCAGCACGTGTTCCCCAGCGTCTACGTGATGGATGAGCCGAGCGGCAGCAGCTTGCTGGGCAACACGCTGGTGGTGGGCACGCGGCTGCCCTCCACCCTCGCCGACTTCCAGGCGAACCTCCCGCGCTTCAACGCACCCCTGCTGGCCGAGGTGGCTCGCCGCGCCGTCCCCCAGGCGCAGCGTGTACAGCCGCCGCCGGGCACGCCCATCTTCACCGACGACCGCGCGCCGGTGGAGCAGGTGGTTCACGCGTTGGTGTTGCGGTACATGCTGGGGCAGTGAGCGTTCAGCTCAGGGCGCCGGCGCCAGGAAACAGAGCACCCCATCGGCGATCCCAGCCGCCACCCGGTCGGTCTGCCCCGTTAAGAAATCCCGGTCACCGCCCAGGAACCCGATCTCGATGATCGCGGCGGGCGTTGAGGGATTGATGCGGCGGAAGGCATGGTAGTAGGTCATGTTGCGCGTGATGGTGTCGGGATGGCGCGGCAGGCCGGTCGCGGCTTCATAGCGCTCCCACAGGCAGGTCGCCAGACGTTCATCCGCCGCGCTGCCCCATGCCGGCGGCGCGACTTTGAAGCCGTTCAGCAGCGACGCGCACGAGTCCGCATGGATCGAGACGACGGCATCGGCTCGATACCCGCGCAGCCGGCGATCATACTCATCCAGCACTTCGGCGCTTACCCCTTGCCCGCGCAAAATGGCGGCGACCTGCTCGGCCACAGCCTGGTTCACCTCGGTTTCGGTCAGACCATCGTCGCACACCGTGCCCGGATCGTTGCCGCGGTGGCCGGCGATCAGCCCCACCTGCGCGCCGCCGGCCGGCCGTGGGCCGCCGAGCAACGTTTGAAACCACTCGGGCCCTGCGCCTGCGCGCGCGGCCTGGCTGGCCGCCCAAATGCCGCCCAAGATGATCACGGCCAGCAGTAACAACACCCCGCGCCTGGAACGCGCCACCGTTTTTCGTCGCATCACGCCTCCGCACAGCATGATACCCGGAACTGCCGGTTCACGCAACGTCCGAAAGGCGCGGAACCAAATAGGTTTGACTTTTCGCCCCGCCGCGGGTATAGTTGGTCAGTCTATCACACACGGATAAGGAACACCAGTGTATGAGTGAGCTTGGGCGGTTGCTGCGCGAGGCGCGCGAGGCGAAAAAGCTGAGCCTGGCCGATGTGGAGTCGGTTACGCGCATTCGCCAGAAATACCTTGAGGCCCTGGAAGACAGTGAATACGCCAGCCTGCCGAGCAGCGCAGTCGCGCGCGGCCTGCTGCGGATCTATGCTGCCTATCTGGGGTTGGACAGCGCCGCGGCGCTTGATTTATACAAGAAAGAAGGCGGTGACGTTGGCGCCGCGGTGGAGATCGCCGAACCGGGCAAACCCCGCCTGGTGGATTACCGTCCGCTGGAGGTGGAGCTCAGCGACACTGCGCCGCGGTTCACCTGGTGGCCCTGGGCGGTGGCGCTGGTCGTGGTCGCTATCGCCGCGGCTGTGATCTGGCGGCTCCTCAGCACCAACATCATCCAGAATCCGTTGGCTGTGTTCCGCCCGACGCCATCACCTACGGCCACGGCGACCATAACCCCCACTGTTTGGCGGGTCACCGCGACGTCGCAGCCCACGGCTACACCTACCCTGCCATTGCCGACGCCTACCTCGGATCTGTTGCCCTTGCCCACCCCGACCGTGCCAGCCTTACCCACGCCTACGCCACGGCCGACTCAGGAGCCGGAAGTAGTCGCCCGGATCGCGCTGGAGTTGCGCACCACCCAGCGCACCTGGCTGCGCGTGATCGCCGATGGCATCACCGTGGAAGAAGGGCTGTTGGAAGCTGAGATCACCCGGTCTTGGGAAGCGAACGAAAGCATTACCGTGCGCACCGGCAACGCGGGCGGCGTCATGTTGGTGCTGAACGGTGAAGACCTGGGCGTGATGGGGAATGTCGGCCAGGTGGTCGAGCGCACCTGGGTGGTGCGGGAAGGTGACGTCACCGAGGCCGCCAGTTCGCCTCAGCCAGTCCTCACCGCGACAGCAACACCGGCCGGGTAAAGATCACCGAGATGCAATATTACCTGCTCACACTCGGGTGCCCCAAGAACACGGTGGACAGCGAGGGCATGGCGATGCTCCTGGGGCAGGCTGGCTATCGCGGCACGGCCGTTCCCGCCAACGCCGACATCCTGATCGTCAACACCTGCGGGTTCCTCGTCGCGGCCGAAGACGAATCGCTGGCCGCGCTGCGTGACCTGGCCCGGCGTAAGCGTCGCGGCCAGACACTGATCGCGGCCGGCTGCATGGCGCAACGGGCCGGCGCGCGCATCGCAAAAGAGATCCCCGGCGTGGACGGGCTGTTGGGCACCCGGCGCTGGATGGAGATCGTGCCCTTCATCCAGGGGCTGCGCGGGGGCAAGGCGGGCCGGGCCTTCGGTCGCTACGTGCTGCTGGGCGACCCCGCAGCACCGCTCGCTGGCGCTGTGCTGCGGCCGGCCGTGACCAGCGGCAGCGCCTATCTAAAGATCAGCGATGGCTGCAACGCGCCCTGTGCGTTCTGCTCCATCCCCTCGTTCAAAGGCCCGCTGCGCAGCCGCCCCGTGGATGCCATCGTGGCCGAGGCGCAGGCGCTCGTGGCCTCCGGCGCGCAGGAGTTGATCCTCATCGCCCAGGACACCACCGATTACGGCCGCGACCTCGGCCGGCCGGACGCCCTGCCCGATCTCGTGCGCGCCATCCTGGCCGGCGTCCCAGATCTGCGTTGGCTGCGGCTGATGTACGCCTATCCCGGCCATGTGACCGAGCGGCTGATCGAGGTCATGGCCAGCGATCCGCGCATCTGCCACTACCTGGATATCCCGCTGCAGCACGGCGATCCGGCCACGCTGCGCCGCATGTTCCGGCCCAGCAACACGGACAAGCTGTTGGACACCTTCGCGCAGATGCGCGCTGCCATGCCAGACATGGCGTTCCGCAGCACCTTCATCGTGGGCCTGCCCGGCGAGACCGAGGCGGAGTTCCAGGGCTTGCTGGATTTCGTGGCCGCGCTCCAGTTTGACAAGGTGGGCGTCTTTCCGTTCAGCCCCGAGCCGGGCACCCCGGCCTTCGATATGCCCGATCAAGTGCCGGACGAAGTCAAGGAAGAACGACACGGACAGGTGATGGCCGCGCAGCAGCGCATCTCGCTGGCGCGCAACCTGGCTCAGGTGGGACGGATGCTCGATATCCTGGTGGAAGGACACGGCGAGATGACCGGGCACAAAGGGCCGGTGTCGGTGGGGCGCAGCTATCGCGACGCGCCGGAAGTGGATGGACTGGTGGTCGTGCCCGGTGTGCTGCCGATAGGAAAGCTGGCGCCGGTGCGGATCACCGGCGCGCTGGAGTATGATTTGATGGGGGAAGCCGTGGACGCAATGCCCGCAGCCACGATGAAAGCGTTTGTGCCGCCGGAATCGAGGCCTCAGCCGGTTTGACCACCTGAAGGCTGGGCTCCCTGACGCACGTTCTGTCTTGTAGCGCCATCACTCAATGACGCGATACTCCGCATCCACCACCGTGTCCGATTTGCCGGAATCACGGCCTGTTGGCTGGGGCGGCGTCACACCGGCGATGGCGCTGCGATGCTGGCGCACGATATCGGCCGGGCACAGATCAATGAAGAGCTTAACCGCCAGGGCCAGCAGCGCCAGGTCATCCAGTTGGCCCAGGCCCAAAAACACATCGGGCAGCAGATCGACCGGCCACAGGAGATAGGCGACTGCCAGACCCGGGAGCACCAGCTTCGTCAACATCGAGACACGGCCGTCGGACAGCAGTCGCCACACCAGGCGACCGTTACGTGCGATTTCGGTTAACAGACCGACCTTATTTCCGGGCGCCTTGTTCGCCTGATTCGTCATCGTCTCACACCTCGTTGCTATCGTTTGCACCATCATTATACCAGTTAGTGCTTACACAGACCATTACGCCTACAAGGGCCCGTTTGTTTCAATCATGAGAAGCTTCCTCGCCAGCCTGAACGAACATCCGATGGCGCTGTTGCGCGGCATCGCCGAACTGCGCGAGGTCGAGCTAAGCTCCAATGTCCGACCGGAGGCAGCCGCGCAGCTGGCCGCGGCCCTGGCCACACCCGAAGCAACCGCGGCCGCCCTGGCTGCTTGTTCGCCCGCGGCGCAGGTCGCCTGGCGCAGCCTCCGCGCGGCCAGCGGCCGCATGAAGGCCGCTGTGTTTGCGCGCAGCCACGGCGAGATCCGGCCCATCGGCCCCGGCCGGCTGGAGCGCGAGGCCACCTGGCAGCATCCCGAAACCGCGGCGGAAGAGCTGTGGTACCGCGGGCTGGTCTTCCGCGCCTTTGCCGACCTGGGCGAGGGACCGTTGGAGTACATCTACATCCCCGATGACCTGCCCGTGCCGGCCGGTGATGCGCCCTCTGCGCCTGAGACCCCTGCCGCAGCCCTTCTCCGGCCCGCGGCCGCACCGCCTGACTCACAGTATGCCCGCAACGCGCTGGCCGTGGATCTCTGCACCCTGTTGGCCGCGCTGCGCGAGGCGCCCGGCCAGTTGGACAAGGCGGGCCGCCTGCGGTCAGGCGAGGTCGAACGGCTTGCGGCAGCCCTGCTCGACGCTGACGCCGCGCGCTGCGAGATGCTGCTGGCGCTGGCACGCGAGCGCGGCTGGCTGGCCGCCGACCGGGATCGGCTGGTGCTGGTGACCCAGGCCACGGCAGCCTGGCTGCGGGGCGTCATGTGGCAGCAGATGAGCGCGCTCTTCGCCGCGTGGCGGGACAGCGCCGACTGGGACGACCTGCGCCGCACGCCCGGCCTGCGCGCCGAGGGGGAATGGCGCAATGACCCGCGGCTGGCCCGCCGCAGCATCCTGGTCGCGTTACGCCCCCTCGCATCGGCTGCGTGGTACACCCTGGCCGACCTGGTGGCCCATATCAAGGCCACGAACCCCGATTTTCAGCGGCCGGACGGCGATTACACCCGCTGGTATCTGAAAGACACCGAGAGCGGCCGCTACCTGTCCGGGTTCGAAGCCTGGGACGAGGTGGAGGGCCGGCTGATCCGTTTTGTCGTGACCGGGCCGCTCCGTTGGCTGGGCGCGGTCGCCGTGGGACAGGATCCCGAGGCCGGGGCCGTGTTCCGGCTGACCCCCTACGGCGCGGCATGGCTGGCCGGGGCCGCGCCGGCCGAGCTGCCGCGGCCCGAACGGCTGAGCGTGGGCGAGGATTTTGTCGTCACCGCGCCGCTGCGCTGCCCCCTGCTCGACCGCTTCCGGCTGCTGCGCTTCACCGATCCCCTGCCGCTGGCGGCAGGCGAAAGGGACAGCCGCCAACCGCCTGCCGCCAC
>DAOUAT010000055.1:0-3472 GCA_034433275.1 Anaerolineae bacterium | reverse complement strand
CACCGGTGAATTTGGCGTTGGGCTCAACGGCTCGTGTGACTGTTAATCCGCCACGAGGTCAGGCAATGCCCAGACGCCAGACCGGCGCGATGACGAAGGCTGTACACCCGTGGGCGCTATTCCAAAGCAGGCAATTGCTGCACGGGCAGCAAGACCTCGATGCTGCGCGCCTGCCGGGGCGTGCGGCGGATCAACCCGTTCTCATCCAGGCGGAGAACCATGTCATGGACAGCCGGCGCCGAAACTCGGAAATACCGTTGCATGTCCGACTCGGCGGGCGGATAGCCATTGATCTTGGTGTAGTAGTAGATGAAGGCGAGATACTGGCCTTGCAGACGCGTGTATTCTGGCATTTTTCCGTCTCGGCACGACTCAATTTCCGGCGGTGGTTTGGGTTTGGCGAAGTAGCCCGTTGTGATTGACCTGTCTCCGACAGCGCTGGGCAAGCATTGGGCGGGCGCCCAAGCGGAAAACGTCACCTGCGCCACAGCGTCCGAGCCTCTCGCAACGCACCTAACTGCCGCCGCGGCGGCGTCAAGTGGACGTGATGTTGGGCCCCGCCCAATCATCAGCCCAACAAAACGAGACCTGCCGCCCACGACGGCGAACCGTGCTGACAACGCAACGTCTCACGACCAATTGTCGCTATGCGACCGCGTGCGTAGCCAGCCGAACAGGCTGGATCACCAACAGCGCGTTGCTCTCCGTCTGCTGGGCGTGATATAAGTCCCAACGCAGTTGGAGGTTCATCCAGAAATCCGGCGATACTTCAAAGAACTTCGCCAGTCGCAGGGCTGTCGCCGGCGTAATGCCGCGCCGCCCATTCACAATCTCGTTGATGCGTTGGTAGGGGACGTGGATGGCGTCGGCAAGCTGGCGCTGTGTGATGCCCATCGGCAATAGAAACTCCTCCAGGAGCATCTCGCCTGGCGTTGTCGGTTGGCGGTGAGTGGGAATGCGGACCATGCTATTACCTCGTCTAGCCGTTTCAGTGGTAGTCCACGATCTCGACTTGGTCTGGCCCAAACTCAGTCCAGTCGAAACAGATGCGGTATGGGCGATTGATGCGGATACTGAACTGCCCGTTGCGGTCACCGGTCAAAGGTTCAAGCTGATTGCCGGGCGGGACACGAAGATCAGCCAACGACGTAACAGAGTCGAGTTGGTCAAGCTTGCGAAAAGCGACCTTCCACAGCGACTCCGGACAAGTGTGGCGCGCGGCATGCGTGTTCGCGCCGTTGAAGATATCTTCTGTGCCAGTGCCACGGAACGACCATATCATGGCTACATGATAGCATGGAAGTCATGCTATTGCAAGAGGGAATTCCTTCACGCCCAGCGTGCGCATCGTGATCCAGGGCTGGCCGGCCATCCCGCGCGGCAGGATCCGCCCCCACGGCGTCGGTTCACTCGTCCAGCACTCGGCGGCGGTGCAGCAGCGCCAGCAACTGCTCCAGGCCGATGCCGTAGCGCGCGGCGATGCGCTCTGCGTAGCTGCGCCCCAGCGGGGGGCTGAAGACGACGCGGTAGCTGTAGCGGTTCTCCTCGGCGGCATCCGGCTGGTCGTCGGGCGCAGCGCGTCCCGGCGCGGGCTGTAGGGGCACATGCCCGCCACCAGTGCCTCCAGGGCCAGGTCGCGGATCGTCTCGGTGGACAGCGGCCGGTCAGCCTGCTCCGTCCCGCGGGCGGGCCAGAGCAGGCTGAGACGGTGTTGGTTCTTTTCAGCACCCGGGGGCAAGTCCACCCCTCCTTGCTTTCCCTGCACGCGCATCCAAACTCACGCAACGACGTGCGTCGCCCGGGAGGGTCAACCGGGCGACGCTGGCTGCCACGCCAGGGCCGCCAAACCGGCTGCGGTTGCGCAGCGGAGCAGCGTCGGGGACCAACAGTTGTTAGCCTTCTTGCCTGGTACAGTAGAAGATCTCGCCACTCGCGGGTGTCAATCCCATGCGGAGCATTTCATCTTTCTGAACCAGTTCGTCGGACGTCGCGATCTTCACATTGAAACCTGCACCACGGAGCCGATCAACGTAATCTTGCCCATACCTTCTCACATGATCTTCTTGCCCGAACACTCTCAGGCGTTCTTCTGGCTCAGTGATGGTCGGATCTTCGAATGTCACATCAGCGATAATCGGTACGATCAGAATTGCCCATCCGCTGCTCTTAAGCGTGCGGTAAAACTCTCGCATGGCTTTTTGATCATCCCGAACGTGCTCCAAGACATGGCTACAGATGATCACATCGAAATACTGGTCAGGGTACTTGATGTTGGTGATATCCATTCTTACCATGGCTCTTGGGTTGAGTAGATCAGCGGTTATGTAGTCGGCTCCAAGATGTTGTCGAAGGATGGGTTCAAAGCATAACTCCGGTGCTACATGGAGCATCTTCTTAGATTTCCCATCGAAGAGGTTTGTTTTCCGTGTCACATATAGCCACAGAAGCCGATGGCGTTCCAGGGCGCCGCAATGAACACACTCAGCATCTTCGCGCTGGGCCAATCCAAATGGTGCAAATCTGCGAGAGGTTTTTTTGCACACGGGGCAGTATCTCTCATCGCCATAGTACTGAATTGCTCTCACAATACGGCGCAAACGCCTAAGGGGAGGTTTCGCCCACGTAGGCAGTCTCTTGGCCAGTGCTCGCATAAAGACTCTCCTGTTTTGGCGACCTGCAGAGGAGCTCACCAGCATTCCTATTCCAGGCCCGCACCCGTCAATCGTCAACCATGGGCTTTCTCTCACGCCCAATACGTGTACACCGCAGGGCTGTTCGGGCCGCCGGCCGCGCTCCACTGGTAGATCCACCAGGCGTCGTGCGGACTCAGGTTCACGCAGCCGTGACTGCGCCGCGTCCCGAAGGCGTCGTGCCAGTAGGCGGTGTGCAGCGCGTAGCCGCCGTAGAAGTAGCAGGTCCAGGTGACGTCCTCGATGTAATAGCCCGGCCCGGACATCTTGCCAGTGGTTAGCCGCTTCCAGGTGCGGAAGATGCCCTGCACCGTGGGCGTGTCGGGCAGGCCCGAGGCGATCAGCGCGGCGAACACGGGCCGATCCCCTTCGTAGGCCACCAGCGTCTGCTCGGACAGGGCGATGCCGACCCAGCGCTCGCCCGCGCCGATGTTGGCCGGCCGCGGTCGCACGCGCGCTACGCCCACCGACTGCCCCTCAATCCACTCCCCGGCCGCGATCTGGAACCACCGCACGCCGGCCACGGTCTGCTGGGCCAAGATGGGGACGACGGCGTAGTGGCCCAGCTGGCGGAGGGGCGGGTTGTCGGTCGCCACGCCGGGCCGCGCGCGCACGTTGAGGGCGCTGGCGGTCACCCAGCCCAGCGGCAGCGCGGCGCCGCTGGCCGCGGCCCCGGCCGTGACGGTGCGCGCAACCGTGCCGGTCACGCGGATCCAGGCTGCCGCGGCCCAGCGGCCCTCGCCGATGCGATACCAGGCCATATCGCCCACGGTTTGCTCTTC
>DAOUAT010000054.1:0-1849 GCA_034433275.1 Anaerolineae bacterium | reverse complement strand
ATGCGCAGCCACGTGGCGTCAACAGGCGAAAAGGTCTCGGTCTTGGCGCGGCCTGCCATCTTGTACGCTCCTTGCGCTATGCTTGTGGGAGTTTTGCCAGGATACACCGAATTCAGCGTGTTGTCAATGCCGCCACCGGCGTGCGCGGCGTGTGTTGCCGGCGCAGGGCGCGCGTGACTCGGCCCCAGCGGTTTTTTTAATTTCAGCGGAACCGTAACTTTGGCAGGCCAATTTCGTCACGTTAATCAACTTAAGCACAAATAATACACAATTCACAGATATTATGATATTTCTTGAAGTAGGGTCTCTTGCCGTGCGGTTTCCATCTTGTAATCAAATGAGGCTAAGATGACGTTCAGCAGCATACTGCCCAACCGAACGAATATTGCGACCGTTGGCCTGGCGATTGGTGAGGAAGATCAGGCGCAGCTTTCACCTGTCAAGCTGCCGAAAGTGCCGGCCAACCTGCGCATGTACGATTTGCCGCGCGAAGAGATCATCATCCTCCATCCCGCGGTCGGCGCTGTCGTTGCGACGCCGGTCACGGTCGCGGGCGCGGCCAGTCTTGATATGGAGTCGCTGTTTGTCACAGTCCTGGACGCGGGCGGCATGGAGGTCGGCATCGGCCCCGCGGTGATCAGCATGACTGCGGGCGGGCTGGCGTACTTCTCGGCGGAGATCGCGTTCCGCGCGCCCACCAACACCCAGCCTGGGCGGATCCAGGTGTGGTCGGAAAGCCGGCGCGATGGCGCGATCCAGCACTTGTGTTCGCGCACAGTGAAGCTTCAGGGTCTGGAGCTCGACGCGTTGCTGAGCTTAATGGAGAGGGCTTTGGCGGTTAAGGACTGTGCCGGGCTCCGCGACGCGATGGGGAGTGAATTCAGGATCATTCAGGATCACGCTGATGACGACGCGCCCGCCATCTCGCTGGAGATTGATCAGTTTTTCCAGCAATGCGTGGCGCCGGCCGAACCGATGTTGGATTTCAGCGTCTCGCCCCGCGAGTTCATGGCCCACGTCAGGCATCTCAACCTGATTCATGCGGTATACAGTTCAGGTTGGGACGCCAACGGCGAAAGAAACGCCTGGCTTCTGATCGACGATGTGGCTGGCCGGGCGCGCTGGGTGGGGATGTACTTGTTGCCCTATCCTTGATGCCGCGCCTTTCTCCTGCCCGCGTGCCACGCGACGAAGCGCCGTCGCACTGCGGGCAACCGCAGGATCAACCCCAGGGCGATGGCCGCGCCCCAAGCCAGCGGCAGCCGGATGTCCGACTTCAGGGCCCAGGCGTAGTGGATCACCACCAGCCCGCCGGCCAGGTAGACCCACCGGTGCAGTTGCTTCCACCGCCGGCCCATCTGGCGCAGCGCGGCTTTGGTGGACGTGAACGCCAACGCGGCCAGGATGAGGAGTGCGGCGGCGCCCACGAAGATGTAGCGCTTGTTGCCCACGTCCGCCCAGATGAAGGAGAAGTTGAACCCGTAGTCGAGGCCGATGAACGCGCCGAAGTGCAACGCAGCGTAGAGGAACGCGTACAGGCCCAGCGGCCGGCGCCAGCGTGACGGTGCATTCCAACCAGTGACGATGGTGAGCGGCGTGCAGGTCAGCGACGCCACGAGGAGATAGAACGCGTAGCGCCCCGTGCGCTGCTCGATGGCCTGGATGGGATTCGCGCCCAGGTTGCCCGCCAGCGCGTCGGCCAGCAGCCAGGCCAGCGGGAGCAGGGCCGCGATGTGGATCGGAAGTTGGTAGCGGAAGGAGACCCATCGCTGGTGTTGAGTTGTCATCAGTGTTGTGTTGTTGACCCGCTCAGGGTGACACAGGTTGTCTATGAATAAGTGCAAAGGCG
>DAOUAT010000053.1:0-5730 GCA_034433275.1 Anaerolineae bacterium | reverse complement strand
GATCCATCCCGTCGAAGCGCTGATCCATCCCGTCGAAGCGCTGATCCATCCCGTCAAAACGTTGATCCATGCCATCCAGGCGTAATTCCACCTGGTCAAAGCGCTGATCCACTTGTTCAAAGCGGTCTTCCACCTGGGTGCGGAAATGGCGGAACTCACCGCGAAAGTCGCGCATCTCGGCGAGAATGGCGGCCGTTTCCTCTTTGGTCGTGAACACTCTCAGAAACGCCCGGAAGGCGCGCGACTCCAGGGCGGGATTGAGCTCCAGCATTTCTGGGAGCTGCTCTTCCAGCAGATAGAGCACTTCCTCTTCTTTTAGCTTCAGCATAGCGCACCTCGCCGACTGCGGTCTCTTTTGGCCGTTATTCTAGCACACTGGCCGCGAAATGACAATAGCCACACGACCAAGATCTGAATCTCTGACGCTCAAAAACCGCCAAACAAGCAGAGATTACCACTCTCCAGCGTAAATCGTGGTGCACGGCGCGGCCAGTTGCGACACGTAGGCCCAGTGCAGCTCCACCAGTTGCCGCATGTGCAGCACATCGTGCGCGGCCCAGGCGGCCAACATGTCGCCGGCCGTGGTGCTCCAGCCCCACAGGGTGTGGACCGTGGCATCCCAATTCGGCGCGGTCAAGCCGCGCAACCAGGCCAGCGAGGCCGCGCGCTCGGCCAGGAAACCTTGCACGGACTGGGCCAGGTCACGCTCGTTGTACCGGCGCTCGGTCACCCACCCCTTGGGGTCAATGGGCGGCCATGCCGCGAGGGGATCGTGCAAGATCAGGTTCAACCGGACGCGGAAATCCTGCCGCTCCTCGTCGTACAGGTGATTGATCACCTCCAACAGCGACCACGCCTCCGCCGCCGGCCGCCACCGCGCCTGCTCGGCCGACACGTCGATCACCAGTCCAGCGATGCGCTCGCTGCTCAACGCCAATTGTGCTATCAACCCAACCGCGTCCATATTCCCCCTATTCAAACCTCTGCAAACGAGTTTACCCACATCTCACACATCGAACATCGTACATCGTACATCCCACCTACCGATACCAACTCCGCCGCCCAACCCGCCGCGCCTTCGCGATCCACGGCAGGCACAGCACCAGCCCGGCCACGAACCCGCCGATGTGCGCGAACCAGGCCACCCCGCCCGTCGCCGCCCCCGCGCCCACCGCCAGGACGCCGTTGAAGAGCTGGAGGACGAACCACAGCCCCAACACCAACACAGCCGGCAAAGACGCGATGCGGCCAAAATAGCCTATGAAGATCAACGTGTCCACGCGCGCGGCCGGGAAGAAGAGCAGGTAGGCTGCCAGCACGCCCGCGATCGCGCCGCTGGCGCCGATGCCTGGCACGTTCGACCCCCAGGAGGCGATCACTTGCGCCGCGCTGGCCGCAAAACCGGCCACGAAGTAGAATACCGTGAACCAGAAGCGCCCCATGACATCCTCGACGTTGTTGCCGAAGATCCACAGGTAGAGCATGTTGCCCAGGATGTGCATGAAGCCGCCGTGCATGAACATAGACGTCACGAAGGTCAGCCATGTCAAGGGCGCGAACGGCGCCTCGGCCACGCGCGCGGGCACGACGCCGAAGTCGAAGACCGCCTGTTGGAGCGCGTTCTCGCCGCCCGTGCCCAATACCAACATCTGCCAGCCGAACACGATGATGTTAGTGACCAGCAGCAGGACGGTGACCAGCGGGAAACGATGGGTGGGGATGCGGTCGCGGATGGGAAACATGGTGGCGACTCCTGAAACTGATCGAATGGGAAAGGCCAGGAACTCAGGGAACTTCGGGAACTCAAGGAACTCAGGGAAATCAGCGTGTGATGGCTGAGCCCAGTTGTGGCACGATCTCACCGAACAGGGCGTAGAGCGCGACGATGGCGAGAAAGGCGTACGGGAGGGTGAAGGCGGCGGCGCGCAGCAGGCTATAGGCGCGGCCGATATCCGGTTGGCCCTCCCGCCGCCGGGTCAGCCACGTCAGCGCCAGGTCCAGCAGCAGCGCGCCAACAGCCGTAGCCGCCGTGATCGCCACCGGCCACTTGGGCAGCCCTGCCCCGGACAGCGTCCCCCAGGCCGCCAGCCCGGCTGCCAGCGCGAGCAACCCGGCGGCCAGCCAGCGCCCCGCCCCCGGCCGCACGACCCGATCCCAGCCGGCCGCGAACCCCAGGCCGATGGGGATCAGCGCAGTGAACAGGTAGCGGCCCTGGTGCTGCAGGAACTGGGTGTTGTACCAAACGTAGGCCAGGAAGGTGAGCACAGCCGAGGCAGATAGCAGATAGCTGATGGCTGATAGCCGATGGCTGATGGCTGATGGCGCCATCCTGCGATTCGCCATTCGCTGATTCGCCATTCGCCACAAGCCTCCGCTCAAGGCGATCCCCCCCAACAGCGCCAACGCAAAGTAGACGCGCGTGTCCAGCCAGACGCCCATCCAGCCGAAGACGCCGGTGAAGCTCTTGAAGGTCCACTCGGCCGCGCGCTGCCAGTAGGCGGCCCAACCCTGCTGCGCCACGTAGTCCGCCAATCGCGTCTGACCGAGCACGATGGCGTCGTGGCGCTGCAGGCCCAGGAAGTCGGGCCACCCGTAGACCGAGAGGTTGCGCGCATACCACGGCAGCGCCAGTAGCGCCGCGGGCCAGATGACCGCCGCGGCCTCGCCCAGGATGCGGCGCAAGCCTGCCCGCTCCCGCCACCACCGCCAGATCAGCGCCCCCGCGGCCAACGGCACCGCGATGTAGGCCGTGGTCTTGGTGATCAGAATCAGACCGAGCAACAGCCCCGTGACAACGAAAGGCTTGAAGTTTTGGACATCGCCTCGCCCAATCCCCTGTTGCGTTCCTTCATTTCCTCTAATTCCCTCATTTCCTGCGTTTGCCCCATTTCCCTGAACCAACCCCACCAGCACAAGCAACACTGTCGCCAGCAACAACTCCGCCAACACATCGTTGCCGACCTGGGAAACGGTTGCCAGGTGTTGCGGCAGGAACGCCACGAACGCGGCCGTCCCCAGCGCCAGCCCAGGCCGCTGTGGAAACACGCGCCGGCCGAGGGCATAGGCCAGGAACACAATCCCCGCGCCCAACAGCACCGAGACCAGGCGCAGCGCGGTCAGGCTGCCTCCTGCCAGCACGTAAACCGGCGCCAGCAGCGCATAGTAAAGCGGCGGCTGGTGGAACTCATAGCGGATGGGGTCAATGCTCATGCTGGCGGGGAAGCCCGCGGCCTTGATCTGTTCCAGGTAAGCATGGGGATAGTCCCCCATGTGCAGCACGGGGAACTGGCCCTTTTCGGCCAGGTAGCGCACGTAGTTGTAGTGCGCCGGCTCGTCGGGCGCCTGCCAGGGTGGAGTGTAGACCGCGTAAAGGCTGCCCAGAACGAGGTAGAGCAGGAGGATCAGCGCCAGGGACGGGCGCAGATAGCCGGATCTCATGTGATGTTCTCGTCCGCCCAGTTCACGACCGCTTCAGCAAGAGCGACAGCCTCCAAATATTCTTCTTGCTCCACGATATCATCGAAACCTGGATAGCGCGCTCCCACAGCATAATCAGTAAGCTTCACGGCCTCGCGCACCCGATTCGGAACCTGATGCCCGGCCTGTTCTAGCAAGCTCACCAGCACCGCCAGGCTATGTGTACGCGGGAAATCAATGCTGAGATGGAGGAGAAATGCCTTGAGGGCCTTTTCAGCAGCCTGCTGCGCCTGAAAGCACAGATCTTCCAGGTACACCCCTTTACGCTCGATGCCTGCCTGGATCAGGCTACTATAGGCGCGATTAATCCATTCACGCGGATCATCGGGCGGAAGGCGCTCAGGCGTCATAAACGACTCTCCCTTCTTGCAGGGCGGACCGAATGATCAACGCCGGCGAATCTGCATAACGCGCGATATCTTCGGGCGTGACCACGATGACATCTACTGCCTGCCCCAAACCTATGAGGTTTTTGTAAATCTCCTGGGCGAGCTTGCGCCGATGCGGCGTATCCTTCACCACCAGCAAATCAAAGTCGCTGTCCAGCTGCGCTTCCCCGCGCGCCGCCGAACCGAAAAGGATGATCTTTTCCGGCCGGGCCACCCCGGTAATGCGTCGGATGACCTCTTCAAGAATAGCATCCGTTGACGGTATCGCGTTCGTTGTCATCTCCATCTCTTACCTCCTCGCTTCCGTCCCCCGTACCTCTGGCAGCACCTCGCGGCCGCGGCTGCCGCCCTGTTCCGGGCCGATGATGCCGTCGGCCTCCATCTGGTCAATGATGCGCGCCGCGCGGGAATAGCCAATGCGCAGGCGGCGCTGCAGCAGCGAGATGCTGGCCTTGCCCGAGTGGCGCACCTCTTCGACGGCCTGGCGGTACATCTCGTCCCGGTCGCCGGCGCTGGCTTCGGCCGCGGCCACGTCTTTCCACAGCGGCTGTTGTAGGGTCTCCTGGCCGGGCAGCCATGGCGGCTCCGGCATGGCGCCGGCGTCTTGACCGACCGCGGCCCACCCGGTCACCCGTTCGCCGCCGGAACCCGCCTCCGGGCTGCCTTCTGCTCCAGGATCGAGCAGCGTTTCAGGTTCGGCAAAGGCCCGCGTCCCTTTCCAGAACTGCACCAGCCGGTGCGTCTCCCGGTCGGAGACGAAGCAGCCTTGCAGGCGTTGGAGCTTGCTGGTATCAGGCGCCATGAAGAGCATGTCGCCCCGGCCCAGGAGCTGCTCCGCGCCCGGCGTATCGAGGATGACCCGGCTGTCCACCTGCGAGGTCACCGCGAACGCAATGCGGGCCGGGAAGTTGGCCTTGATCAGACCGGTCACCACATCCACGCTGGGGCGCTGGGTGGCCAGCACCAGGTGGATGCCGGTGGCGCGCGCCATCTGGGCGATGCGGCAGATGTGACGTTCGACCTCCTCAGGCGCGGAGAGCATCAAGTCGGCCAACTCGTCAATCAGGATCACGATGTAGGGGAGGATCGCTTCCCCGCGCGCGGCCAGCTTCTCGTTGTAGCTGTCAATGTTGCGGGCGCTCAGTTTGGCGAACAGCTTGTAGCGGCGCTCCATCTCGCGGGTGGTCCACAGCAGCACCGGCACCGCCCGCTCCACATCCACCACCACAGGCGCGATCAGATGCGGGATGTTGTTGTAGACGGTCAGCTCCACCCGTTTAGGGTCCACCATCAAGAACCGCAGCCTATCCGGCGTGTGCGCCAGCAGCAGCGACGTGATGATCGCGTTCACGCACACTGACTTGCCCGAGCCGGTGGCTCCGGCGATGAGCAGGTGTGGCATGCGGGTCAGATCCGCGACAGCCGGTTGGCCGGAGACATCGCGGCCCAACCCGAAAATCAACCCGCCGCGGGTCGCCGCGTACTCCTCCGACTCCATCACCCCGCGCAGTGAGACCAGCGAAATCTGCGCATTGGGCACCTCGATGCCGACGAAATCGCGGCCCGGCACTGGGGCTTCGATCCGGATCGGAGACGCGGCCAGTGCCAGCGACAGGTCGTTGGTCAGCGCCTGGATCTGCGACACCCGCACCTTGATCTGCTTCTCTTCGCCCTTGCGGTCCTTGCGCACGATGGTGCCCGGGCGCAGGCCGAACTGGGTGACGGCCGGTCCCTGGTTGACCTCGACGACTTGCACCGGAACACCGAATCCGGCGAGGGTGTGCTCGATGATTTGCACCCGTTTGCGCAGGTCTTCCTGTTGGATATCCTGTTCGCTGTTATCCTCCAGAATGTCAGCCAGCAC
>DAOUAT010000052.1:0-4394 GCA_034433275.1 Anaerolineae bacterium | reverse complement strand
CGTCTCGGGGCTGATCGGCGGGCTGATCCCGTTGGCGCTGGGGCTGATCGCACAGCGGTTTGGGCTGGCCACCGCCATGTGGCTGCTCTTGCTGGGGCCGATTGCCTTGCTGTTGGGGCTGCCGCGGCGCGACTGACAGATGAGTTGTAGGGGCGGGTTTCCCCGCATCAACGGAGAGCTTGCCACGATCACGCGGCTGCCGTGTAAGGCGCGTTTGCGTTAACCGGGCAAAACCCGCCCCTACTTGACCGCGTCCCATTTTCGAGCGAGAGACCGGCTAAAGCCTCGACTCCAGAATGGTCGGCGGCGATACCAGTCCGAGTGCGGCGCGAATCTCCGGGATCTTCGCTTCCGCCGCGGCTTCGCCCAGCGCGATGAGCTCCTTGCGGTGGCGGAAGCGCACGTAGCTGTAGGCGGCGATGTCCGGCTCGATGATGCAGTCCGCCAGGCGCAGGCCGCCGCCGGCCCAGCGCACCGCGCTCTCCAGCGCGGCCAGCCCGCGGCTCAGCGGCCCCCGCGCCCGGCGCAGTTGCAGGCCGAAGATGCTGACGCCGATGACGTACTCCGCGCCCAGGCCCTGGGCCGCGGCCACCGGCAAGTTGTCTGTGACCGCGCCATCGCCCAGCAGCCGGCCTTCAATTTCCACGGGAACCACAAAGCCTGGGACTGATGTGCTGGCCTGTACGGCCAGTGCGACGCGCCCTGTTGTAACTGGCACACTCTCGCCGGTCTCCAGGTCGGTGGTGACCGCGGCGAAGCTGCGCGGCAGGTCGCTGAAGCTCAGATCCCCGAGTTTCTTGACCAGGAACCGTTGCATTTGATAGAACGATACCAGGCCGCCCCGGCCCGGCCAGGCGGGCCGCGCGATGTGGCGCCAGCCCAGGCCTAGCGCGGCCGTGCGCATCTGCTCGGCGGGCCAGCCCGCCGCGTAAAACGCGCCGATCAGCGCGCCCGCGCTGGTGCCCGCGATGCAGTCCACGGGGATGCCGCCGCGCTCCAACGCCAGCAGCACCCCCACGTGCGCCAGCCCGTGCGCCACGCCGCCGCCCAGGGCCAGACCGATTTTCTTCATCTTCAATCGTCACCGTTCAGCCGGAGCGAAGCATCTTGAGCGGAGCCGGGGTAGGGGCCCCGGCGTAGTCGAAGGATGCGTAGCGGTTTTCGCCCCACAGCCGCACCCTTCGACTGCACTCCGCAAGTTGAAGCTGGGCACCGTGCCCGCGCCGCCCAGCCACGCGCCCAGGTATTGCAGGCCCACGTTGATGTTCCAGCGCAGGCCGTGCTCGGTGATGGGGGTCTCCGGCCCGAACGCCAGCAGGTCCGCCGCGGTGATGTGGACATCGTCGCGCCGGCGGCCGATTTGGTTGGGCGTCGGCATCGCCTTGTTGAACTCCTCCAACGCCACGTACACCAGGCCAGGGTGCGCCACCCAGGTGCCATCGTGGCCGTCGGCGGCCTCGCGGGCCTTGTCGGCACGCACCTTAGCCAGGGCCTGCTCGTTGGCCGCGGGGTCGTTCTTGATGGGGATCTGCGCGGCCATGCCGCCCATCGCATGGATGCCGCGGCGGTGGCACGTCTTGATGGTGTTCAACGAGTACGCGCGCATGAACGGCGTGGTCGTGCCGATCAGCCCGCGATCGGCCAGGCAGAACGCCGGGTTGTTGCGGAACTTCTTGATGGCGCTGAAGATGTAGTCCCAGCGGCCGCAGTTCAGCCCGGCCGAGTGGGCCCGCAGTTCGTAGAGGATCTCATCCTCCTCGAACGCGGCCAGGATCGTCTACCTAGAAACTTCCAAGACGAGATGCTTCGCTGGTCAGTCGCCGCAATGAAACTTATACTACCGACCCGCTCAGCATGACAGAGTTACCACTTGACGGTTAGGGAGCGGCCTGCTAAAATTCGGTATGACGCGACGCGTCGTAGCCGATGAACTGATTTATCGTCACAGAGCCAGGAAGCGAACCGTGGACCCAAAACGTGGAGCGCGAAACGACAAAATAGCGCTGGTGTTAGCCGGTGGCGGCATGACGGGCGCCGTCTACGAGATCGGCGCCATGCGTGCCATCAACGATCTCCTGGTGGATCGCACGGTCAACGAGTTCGATATCTATGTTGGCACGAGCGCGGGGGCCATCGTGGCCTCGTTTCTGGCCAGCGGCATCACGCCAGAGGAGATGTTCCTGGCTATTGCGGGCCAGCATCCTGAACTGCCATCGTTGCGCCGCGAGCACATCTTCCGCCTGAACCAGCGCGAATTCTTGCGCCGCAGCATGGCCCTGCCGGCCAAACTTGCGCGCACTCTGTTCGACACCATCCGCAACCCCGCAAACTGCACACTGGTGGATGCGCTCTGGTCCCTGACCGATATCTTGCCTTCCGGCCTGTACGATGGCATGGCGTTGGAACGCTACATGCGCGAGGGTCTCACGGTTCACGGCAGCGCCAACGACTTTCGCGCCCTGCGCAAGGAGCTCTACATCATCGCAACGGAGTTGGACACGGGTGAACGCGCCGTGTTCGGAACGGATGTCAACTGCCATGTGCCTATCTCGCACGCGGTGGCGGCGTCCACGGCGCTGCCCATGGTCTACAAGCCGGTGCGGATTGATGGCCGCGAATACGTAGATGGCGGCATGCGCGGCACCGCCAGCCTGGATGTCGCGATCGAGCATGGCGCGAACCTGGTCGTCTGCGTCAATCCCCTGGTGCCGTTTGATAACCGCCCCAAGGGGACGCCAGAAGACCGGCCCAAAGAGGAGCTCTTCAGCCGCCGCGGTTTCTCGGCCATCGCGTCGCAGGTCTCGCGCATCACCACACACGCCGGCCTGCGCTATCAGATCAAGCAGCTCCGGCGCCAACACCCCCAGGTTGACATCATCCTGGTCGAGCCGCGCGCCGACGACAACTTGTTGGCCTTCGGCAACATCATGCGTTACGCCGAGCGCCTGGCCATCGCGCGCCATGGCTTCGAGTCTGCGACGCTGGATCTGGCCGAGGACTACTTCACCTACAAGGAGATACTGGCCCGGCACGGCGTGCCCATCTCCCGCCGCCTGGTCATCGAAGAACTGGCCGAGATCCGGGCTTCAGGCTCCGACCCGCAGGTCATCCAGCGCATCCTGGAGGCGCGTCCTCCGGCATGTGGAGATGACAAACGCGCGTCCATTGCCTGCCGCCTGTCGCAGGCGTTAGCCCAACTGGAGCTGGAGCTCGCCGCCCTCAGCGCGCAGGCTGCTGCGCCTGCAGAATCCCCGGGTAACAGCGCTGGCCCACGGTAAACAGCTCGCCCAGGGCCAGCGTCTTCCAGATCGGCCCGTGAACTTTGAGCTGCCCGGCGGCCAGCGCCTTGGACAGCGCCAGCTCTCCCAACAGGATATGGTGCAGCGTGTCGGCCGCCAGGTGGATGTCCAGATCGGCCCGCGCGTCATTCACGCCGAAGCTCGTCTGGACCGGCTTTTGCCGGCCGTTGATGACGATCTCGCCGGCCGGCGCCGTGGTGCGCAGCCGGATCACCAGATGGGCGGCCGCGATGGCATCGGACGCGCGGGGGTAACTGGTCGCGATGCAGGCAAACAGCGCCCGCAGGTTGCTGTAAAACTGCTCGGTGTCGGCGTAAAAAGGCATGGTCTCAACCCAGAAAGACGTTCCGGCGCTGCGCCAGGCGTTGATAGATCATGTCTTGCACGATGTTGCGCACCTGGTCGGTGATTTGTGACACCAGCACCAGGTTGTTGGCGGCGTCCGGCCCGTAGCGATCCATGGGGATCGGCTCACCGAAGTCAATGTACCACTTGGTGGGCAGCGGCACGAAGCCCAGCAACCCCAGCCAGGGGAAGGTCGGCGAGATCGGGAAGTAGGGGAACCCGATCAGTTTGGCGATGGTGGGCGATTTGTACAGCGAGATGTACGTCTCCTCCGCACCCACGACCGCCACCGGGATGATGGGCGCCTGGGAACGCAACGCCATGCGCACGAAGCCGCCGCGGCCGAACCGGGCCAGCCGGTAGCGCTCTTTGAACAGCTTGCCCACCCCCTTGTAGCCCTCCGGGAACACCGCGACCAACTGGTCCTCCTCCAGCAGCCGGGTGCCGTTGTCTACGGTAGCCAGCGCCTGGCCCATCTTGGTGAGCAGGGCCGAGAAGAACGGCAGGGTTGGGAACCACGTCGCGTACAGCGTCCGCACCAGCCGTTGCGCCGGGTGTTCCAGGTAGACTGCTGCCCCCACCATCGCGCCATCCCACGGCAACTGCCCGGAATGGTTCACCGTGAGTAGGGCCCGGCCCTCTGCGGGAATATTCTCCATGCCGCTGGTTTCTACCCGCCAGTAGGTCTTGTACATGAAGGTGAAAAACGGCCGCACCAGTTCCAGGAACTCCATGTCCAGGCCCCAGTCG
>DAOUAT010000051.1:0-1905 GCA_034433275.1 Anaerolineae bacterium | reverse complement strand
CATCAGCGGGGTCTCGACTTTTGCGCCTATACCCGAGCCGGCAACGCTGGCGCTGGTGGGGCTGGGCGCCGCATTCCTCCTGCGGCGCCGCCGGGCCTGAGCGCCCTCAGCCTGACTCGGCGGAGGCCTGAGGGCGCAAGCCGCGGATACGCGTCTGGCGCTGTATTGGCGCCCCGGAACGTGGCGCAAAGTCAAGAAGAATACCGCATGCCACCCCCAAGCGTTCAATGCCTGGGGGTGGTTTCTTGTATCAGGCTGCACCGCGGCCCGCGCCATGCCCGGCTCATACTCGCGCGGGTCTGAACCGTTCGTGCTACATCCGGATCGGCATGATCACCACGGGGATGCCCTCATAGTACAGCTGCCGCTGGATCGCAAACGACATGTAGTTGTGCAGCACCCGCGTTGTGAGCGTGTCGCCCGGGAAAATCAGCTGCCCGGTGAATACGACCGCGTGCGGGTAGCGAGTCGTGACCTGCCTGACCATCTCCGCCACTTCCGTGACCACGTCAGTGCCCACCGTGTGGATGCTCTCGGCATGGTAGCCGTTCGAATGCATGAACTTGACGTACCGCTGCACATCCGCGGCGACGCTCGCCCGCAGGTTCTCGATCTCAGCCGCCCCCTTGAACCGACCCACGTCCACAACGCCTACCTGGACGAAGACGAAGTTCGTGAAGTGTTTGCGGAAGATCCGCAGGACGTTGAACAGCGTGTGCAGGCCGAGGCCGTTGAAGCCGCTGACCAGAAGGACGGCCGTGTGCGCGTCGGACGAGGGCCCGCTGGCCGGCGCCGCGGTTCCCTCAGCCGACCTCACCGGCAGGTTCGCCGTGAACAGTACGTCGAGCCGGCGAAGCATCTGCCCCGTCTTGCTGTAGTGTCGCTTGATGGCCGTGGCCAGAGCGATGATGCTTGCGGTCACGATGATGGTGATCCACCCGCCCTCGGCGAACTTGACGATCACGACCGTGACCAGGATCAGGCTCGTCAGGCACAGCCCCGTGCCGTTGAGTAGCAGGCCGCGGACCCATGGCCTGCCTGCCTGCCGCTCGTTCCACCAGTGACGGACCATCCCTGTCTGGGACAGCGTGAATGTCAGAAACACGTTGATGCTGTAGAGAATCACCAGCAGCGTCACGTCGCCGCCGGTCACGAACAACAGCAGTACCGATGCCGCTCCCATCAGCAGGATGCCGTTCTGGGTCACCAGGCGGTCGCTGAGCAGGCTGAACTGGCGCGGCATCCAGCCGTCCTGTGCCATGCTGGCCAGCACTCGTGGACCGTCCAGAAAGCCTGTCTGCGCCGCGACCAGCAGAATCATCGCCTCGCTGACCAGGGTGATCGTGACGAACACCTTGCCGACCGTGCCCCAGTCCGCCGACAACTGCCCGAAGAGCACCGCGTTGAGCGTGCGCCCTTCTTGGGGACTGACGCGAAACAGCAGGTACGCCACGATCAGGCCGCCGGCGATGAACGCCAGGCTGATGGCCATGTAGATCATCGTCCGCTTGCCGGTTTCCACACGGGGCTCATGAAGGATCGGTACTGCGTTGCTTACCGCCTCGATGCCGGTATATGTTCCGCCGCCCATGCTGTAGGCGTGCAGGAGGAGGAATACCATTCCGCCCAGGCCGAGCCCTTCCACCGAGGCTTGCACGTCCGCGACGGTGTCACGGTAGAGCGCGGGGAAGTCCCCGCTGTGCGAGAGGATCGCGTAGAGAATCGTGAACACGTGTGTGACGATGAACACCGCGAACAGCGGGACGATCGGTACGACCGATTCCTTCACTCCGCGCAGGTTCAGCACCGTCAGTACGACCATCGCCGCGAACGCGGCGGTCAGCTGGCCCGGGGCCCACTCCGGGGGCAGGAAGCTGAAGATGGCCGCGGCACCGCTGGCCACCG
>DAOUAT010000050.1:0-4554 GCA_034433275.1 Anaerolineae bacterium | reverse complement strand
TGATGAAGAACTGGCTGCCGTTGGTGCCGGGACCGGCGTTGGCCATGGAGAGCACGCCCGGCTTGTCGTGCTTGAGCTTCGGGTCGAATTCGTCCTTGAAAGTGTAACCGGGCCCGCCGCGACCGGTGCCGGTGGGGTCGCCGCCCTGGATCATGAAATCGTTGATGACCCGGTGGAAAGTGACGCCATCGTAGAAGCCGTCGCGCGCCAGGCAGACGAAGTTGTTGACCGTGCGCGGGGTCTGGCTGGCATACAGCTTCAGGGTAATGACGCCGCGATTGGTGTCTATCGTCGCGGTGTAGGTTTTCTTCAAGTCAAGCTTGAGCTCAAAGGGTTGGGAATAACGTTTGGGCATGATGGTCCTCTTTCACAGTGGTCAGTGGTCAGGAGTCAATGATCAGAGGTCAACAATAGTTCCTGACACCTGACGCCTGACGCCTGACGCCTGCCCCCTGATACCTGTCTCCTATTTCACGCTGATCGTGATCGTCTTGATGATGTCGCCGATGGCGAGCTGCTCGGCCACGTCCATGCCGCTGCTGACGGCGCCGAAGATGTTCAACGGCGTCGTGTTCTCTTTCATGGTCATGAACGAGATGAAGAACTGGCTGCCGCTGGCCGCCACATTGCCGGCCGCATCACCGAGTGGGTACATGCTCAGCGTGCCGGTAATGATCTGGCTGGCGTTCGCGAGCGGTTCCAACTCCAGGACATATCCTACATCGCTGGCCGGTTGGCTGGCTGGTGAGCCGGTGACCAGATACGAGCCGGCTTCCACGTGCGCGACCGGCATCCCGTCGTAGTAACCCAGGTTAGCCAGCAACACGAAGTTGTTGACCGTCATGGGCGCGATCTCGGGGTTGAGATCCAGCACGATCTTGCCTTTGTCCGTTTCGATGGTCGCCTGGTACGTCTTGGTCAGGTCGAGCGTCATTTCCGGCGGGACGTTGTAGATTGCCTCACGCTCTGCCACCGGCAAGGCGGCCAGAGGGCGGCCCTCGCGCGCGACGGGCGGGTTCGGGACGGGGGTTTGGGTGGGCGTCGGCGTGGGTGCGGGCGTGGGCAGCTTCGAGACCGCGCCCGTGGTGACGTCAATGCGGGTGATTGTGTCGCCCACAGCGATCTGGTCCACCACATCCATCCCCTCGATGACAAAGCCGAAGACCGTGTAGGCGCCATCAAGGAAGGAGGCATCGCCGGTGGTGATGTAGAACTGGCTGCCGCTGGACGCCCGTTCGGGGTTCACCTGGTCGGAGGTGCGCGCCCAGGCCAACGCGCCGCGCGGGTGGGTGTGGATGATCTCGGCTGGGACGGTATAGCCGGGGCCACCGCTCCCATCACCGGCCGGATCGCCGCCCTGAACAACGAAGCCGGGTTCGACGCGGTGGAAGGTTAACCCATCATAGAACCCGTTGAGCGCCAAGGTGATGAAATTGTTGGCGCTCTCAGGCACATCAGGGTAGAGCTCGGTGACGATATTGCCCTTGTCGGTAACGATCGTCGCGAGATAAATCGTGCCAGACTTAATGTAAGGCGCGGCGGGGCCAGAAAAGCGTTCCGCGCGTTCCGCAGCGGACAGAGCTGCCAGTGGCCGGCTGCCATCCGCGGCCGGTGCAGGCACAGTGGGCCGCGCGTCAGGCGTGATCGCGACGGGCTCAACGGTGACGGGCAAAGCCACAGGCGTCGCCTCTTCGATGGGCGCCGCTGTGGCTGGAGATGCTGTGGGTGGCGTTGTTACCGGCGGTACACAAGCGGCCAGCGCCAGGATGGCCACAAAGATCAGAGCAAGAAGAACGTGCTTTTTCAAGAGAGACTCCTTTGGGTGATGCGTGGTAAGCTATCATAGCACAGGCTGATTGCCGTGTATGCAATACGCAATACGGAACGTCTGACACGACTCAACTGGTTTGGCGGAATAGCTGCTCCATGCGCCAGATGCCGTATGCGCCAGCGATCAGCGTTCCAACGCCGACCGCGTAGCCCTCGGGCACGCTGGCCTGTGTGACAAAGGTGGCCAGGACACCCGCGATGAACGCCAGCAGGTAGCAGATCAACACTGCTTCGCGCGGGCTGCCGGTGAGACGCGCCAGGCGGTGGCTAAGATGATCCTTGCCCGGGGTCGTCAAGGGATTCAGTCCCCGGCGCAGGCGGGAGATGATCACCAGGCTGGTGTCGAACAGCGGCACGGCCAACACCAGGGCCGGCACCATCCAGGTGACGAACGGCGAGTTATCAGGAAAGCGCAGCTTGATGGCGACGGCGGCCAGGGTGAAGCCCAGGAACAGGCTACCGGTGTCGCCCATGAAGATGCGGGCCGGGTTGAAGTTGTAGTAGAGAAAGCCGATGCACGCGCCCACCAGCGCGGCGGCCAGCGCACCCACCAGATATTGCTTGCTCATCGCGGCGAACAGCAGGAAGAAGAGCGCGGCAATGGCCGCGCCCCCGCCGCTCAAGCCATCCATGTTGTCCAGCAGGTTCATCGCGTTGGTGATCAGCACCACCCAGACCAGGGTCGCGACGATGTTCAGGGCCTCCCAGGGCAGGAAGGAGATCCGCACATCGGTTAACAACAACACGCCCGCCGCCAGGAACTGGCCGATCAGCTTCACCCAGGGACTCAGCCCGCGGCGATCGTCCCACAGCCCCAGGAACGACATCAGCGTGGCGCCCAGGAAGATGCCGGCCACCTGGTTGACGTAGAAGCGGTTACCCAGGAGGATCAGCGCCAGGATCACGGCCAGGTAGATGGCCGCGCCGCCCAACAGCGGTGTGGGCACGGTGTGCTGTTTGCGCGCGCTGGGCTTGTCCACCATGCCGGTGCGACGAGCAGCGCGTTGCGCCAAGGGCGTCACACCGACCGCCAGCAGCAAGGCGCTCACCAGGATCAGAATATAGGTGCTCATGGGGTCAGCCGTGCTCTCAAGTCCGCGATCAGGTTCTCGATCACCGGGCGCTCGCTCTCGCTGGCGAAAGCCAGCGCCTGCTGGGCTGCCTCCACCGCTTCACTGATCCGACCGGCGTCACGCAACACTAAGGCGGTATTGCGATAGACCAGTTGCAGTTGGGACTGATGCGCTGTGCTCTGGCCCTGCAAAGCCTCGCGACGGCTGGTGGCCGCTGGTTGCAGCCGACTATAGCCGCCGGCCTGGCTGGCGACGAGATCCAGCCGCTGAAGTTGCGCCTGGCTCTCTTGCAGGGCCTTCATCTCCTGCTCGATGATACGCCGGAATGCAATCAGCGCGGCTTCCGCGTCACCGGTCTGCGCGCTGAAGACGCCGATGGCGCTCTGCACGGCGATGTTTTTGGGCGCCAGCTCGCCGGCCTGCCGGAACGCGGCCAGCGCGCCCTTTATGTCACCGGCCGCCTCGCGCACATCACCCTGCAAGAGATAGGTCGAGTAGAACTGCGGATCCAAGACCAGTGAACGATCCAGGCTGGCTTGGGCGTCGGTCAAGTCGTTGCGGATGAGCTGCACGGTGGCCAGCTCGTTCCATAACCCTGCGTGCTGTGGGCTGAGCGCGATAGCCTGGTTGTAGTACACCTGGGAACGTTCCAGCCGTGCCGTGTTAATCTGGTCCGGCTGGGCCAGCAGCAGCTCGCGCAGCCGATTGCTACTGCCCGCCCCGGCCTTCGCGTTGGCAAAGGCCCAGGCACGGTGCAGACGTGCCAAATTCGCGCTGTGATCCGTGTTGAGCGGGTTAAGACGGCGGGCGGCAACCAGGGCCGCGTGGGCCGCGCGCAGGATGTCCTCGCGGCCGCGGCTGCGCACCCCCTGTTCAACCAGGTAGAGCAGATCCCCGGTGGCGACGCTGTCCAGGTTTTCGGGCAGGATAGCCGTGGCGGTCGCAACGCCGCTATCTGCAAGCTGCAACAGTGCGCGGCCCAGGAAAAGGTAGTAGTAGTCTTCCTGTGGCTCCAGTAGGGCAGCCTCCCGATATAGGATGACCGCGCCTTCCCATTGTCCAGCCGCCTCATAGCCCAGGCCTTGTTTGTAGTAGGTGTCGGCCTGCACCGTCTGGATGTTGACATTGATGATGATCAGCAGCGCAAGGCCGGCGGCGATGAGGCCGCCGCCCAGAGTCAACGCCGGCATGACGCCGACCGGCCGCGCGGGCCGCGGCCGGTCATCAGCCCATGCCAGCAGCGCCGCCAGAACCAGCAGCCCCACGAACAGCACGCTATCGAAGACCACGATATGATTCGTGATGTGCTGTAACGCAGCCAGCCCGCTGAGGCCCGTCAGGGTCAGGCGACCGGCCTGGATCAGCCCGTAGCCCAGGAACGCAACCAGCACTGCCCCTGCATACGCACCGAGGGCAGGCCCCCACGGGAAGCGGCCCCTGTCATCATTGCGTGCGCTTTCCGCCGCGGCAAACATGCCTCCCAGTAGCCAGGTAAACAGGACCAGCGCCAACAGCATCGGCGAGCGCACGACCTGGTAGTCACTGATACGGACCGTGAAAGCGTTCCAAAGGATGGCCAGCGGCGTCGTCGTAGCGGTCTGGCTTACGCTATAACTGTAGACCAGCACCAGCGTAATGATGACGCCGATGC
>DAOUAT010000049.1:0-3333 GCA_034433275.1 Anaerolineae bacterium | reverse complement strand
TTTAGTGTTGCAAAATCTGCGACAGGAACAGCTTCGTCCGGTCGCTCTTGGGGTTGCGGAAGAACGCCTCCGGCCCGGCTTCTTCCACCAATAAACCCTGGTCGAAGAAGATGATGCGGTCGGCCACCTCGCGGGCGAACCCCATCTCGTGCGTCACCACGATCATGGTGATGCCGGAACGCGCCAGCTCGCGCATCGCGTCCAGCACCTCTTTGATCATCTCCGGATCCAGGGCTGACGTGGGCTCGTCGAACAGCATGATCTTGGGCTGCATCGCCAGGGCGCGGGCGATGGCCACCCGCTGCTGCTGGCCGCCGGAGAGCTGGCCGGGGTATTTTTGGGCCTGTTCGGGGATGCCGACCCGCGCGAGGAGCTGCACGGCGATCTCTTCGGCTTTGGCTTTGGGCCACTTGCGCACCCAGATGGGCGCCAGGGTGATGTTGTCAATCACCTTGAGGTGCGGGAAGAGGTTGAACTGCTGGAATACCATGCCGATCTCCTGCCGGATGGCATGGATGTTGCGGATGTCGTGGGTCAGCTCGATGCCATCCACGATGATCGTGCCCTGCTGATGCTCCTCCAGCCGGTTGATGCAGCGGATGAAGGTGGATTTGCCCGAGCCCGAGGGCCCGCAGATCACCACCTTTTCCCCGCGGCGCACCGTCAGGCTGACCCCGCGCAGCGCGTGGAACCCGTCGTACCACTTGTGGACATCGCGGCAGATGATGATCTCCTCGCCGGATTGACTCGTGCTCTCAACAGCCATGCTGACCTCTCCCGCTAACGTTTCCCCACACCCAGCGCGGTCTCTAATCGCCGGCTGGCGTAGGACATCGAGAATGTGAAGATCCAGAACAGCGCCGCGATGAAGATATAAACCTCTGATTGCAGCCTGATCCACTCGGGGTTGCCCTGGACGATGGCCTTGCCCACGGCCAGCAACTCCAACAGCCCCACGATCACCGCCAGGGTGGTGTCCATGAACAGCGCGATGAACTGCCCCACGATGGCCGGGATCACCGTGCGCAGCGCCTGGGGCAGCACGATCAGCAGCATGGTCTGGAAGCCGTTCAGGCCGACCGCCTTGGCGGCTTCGTATTGGCCGGCCGGGATCGCAGCCAGCCCGCCGCGCACATTTTCGGCCATATACGCGGAGGCGAACAGCGTCATGCCGATCATGGCGCGCAGCACGCGGTCAATGCGGATGTTCTCCGGCAGGAACAGCGGCAGCAGGATCGAGGCCATGAACAGGATGGTCACCAGGGGCACCCCGCGCACCACCTCGATGAAGGTCGTACACAGCAGCTTCACCAGCGGCAGGCTGCTCCGTCGGCCCAGCGCCAGCAGCACGCCGATGGGAAACGAGGCGATGATGCCCACCAGCGCCAGGATGAAGGTGAGCAGCAGGCCGCCCCACAGGCTCGTCTCCACCCGCGGCAGGGCGCTGCTGCCCGCCAGGCCGCTCAACAGCACGCCGCTGACCACGGCCGAGAGGAGCCAGGCCAGCGCGATCCAGCGCGGCTGCCTGATCACCCGACGGCCCAGCAGGTAGCCCAGCGCCACCAGCGCCGGGTTCGCCAGGAACCACAGCCGCAGGCGCAGCCCCAGGTCGTCGAAGCTCACGGGCAGCAGTGCCAGCGCGCCCAGGCCCACGGCCAGCGCCAGCGCAAAATGCTTCACCGTGCCGCTGAACCGGCCCCAGCTGACCCCGAACAGCAGCGCCACCAGCCACACGATAGTCCCCACGCGCCAGAGCTGCGCCGGCGGATATTGGCCGGTGAAGAACAGCTTGAAGTTGCTGGTCACCGGCGACCAATCCGCGGTCACGAAAACCCAGTGCAGGATGCCCCGCAGCGCGACATAGAGGAACGCCAGCGCCGCCACAGTGAGCAGCGCGTTGAACGGCGTGCTGAACAGGTTCTTGCGCGCCCAGGCGGCCGCCCTGGCCGGGCCGGAAGCAGGCTGCTGGCAGGAGGCGTGGGCAGATGGCTGCATGGTCAACGCTCCACCAGGCGCACGCGGCGGTTGTAGAGGTTCATGATCCCGGACGTGATCAGGCTCATGATCAGGTAGGCGGCCATCACCAGCGCGAAGACCGGCACGGCGCGGCCGGCCTGGTTGATGATGGTGCGGCCCACGAAGAACAGGTCAGCGTAGCCGATGGCGACCGCCAGGCTGGAGTTCTTGGTCAGATTAAGGTATTGGCTGATCAGCGGCGGGATGATGACGCGCAGCGCCTGGGGCAGCACCACCAGCCGCAGCAGTTGCGCCTGGGTCAGCCCCACCGCGCGGGCCGCTTCCACCTGGCCCCGCGGCACTGCCAGGATGCCGGCGCGCACCACCTCCGCGATGAACGCGCCGGTGTACACCACCAGGCCGGTCAGCAGCGCGGCGAACTCGGTGGTGAGCCGCAGCCCGCCCTCAAAGTTGAACCGTTGCAGCACGGGCGTATCAATAACGAACGGCGCCCCGGCCACCGCGAACCACCCGATCAGCGGCGGCAGCAGCAGCAGGAGCAGCGCGACCAGGCCGGGGCGAGTGCTGCGGCCGGTGGTGATCTGGCGGCGCAGCAGCACTTGATAGGCGACGCCGGCGAGCACGATGCCGGCCAGCAGCAGCAGCGCCCAGGTCCCGGCGGTTTCAGTCGCCTTAGGCCAGGTCAGGTAGAGCCCGCGCTGGCTCAGGTACATCGGGCCGGGGAGCTGCATGCTCTGGCGCACCGGCGGCAACTGCTGGAACACCGCGAAGTACCAGAAGAAGAGCTGCACCAGCAGCGGCACGTTGCGGATGATCTCGATGTAGGCGCTGGCGATCTTGCTGACCAGCCAGTTGGTGGAGAGCCGCGCCAACGCAGTGAACAGCCCCAGAAGCGTGGCGAGCACGACGCCCACCAGCGCCACCTTCAGGGTGTTCAGTAGGCCCACCAGCAGCGCCCGACCGAACGACATCGAGGGATCATAGGGGATGCTGGCCTCGGAGAGCGCGAACCCGGCCGCGTCGCGCACGAACCCGAAGCCCAGGTCGAGCCCGCGCACCTGCGCCGCGCGCAGCACGTTGCTGACGAAGAAGACCACGAAGGCGATCACGGCGATGGCCGAGATGACCTGGGCGATCCATTTGAGGACCCGGTCATCGCGCCAGAAGGGAACCGGGCCGTGGCGGATGTGTGCAGTCATAAGAATCCAACACGGGAGTCAGGTATACAGACCCTGTCCTGAGCGTCAGCAAGCATCCCGAGCGTCAGCAAGCATCCCGAGCGTCAGCAAGCATCCTGAGCGGAGCCGGGGAAGGGCCCCCGGCGTAGTCGAAGGATGCGGCCTTGAACGAGAGACC
>DAOUAT010000048.1:0-4724 GCA_034433275.1 Anaerolineae bacterium | reverse complement strand
CAGGTTGTGGCACGTCCCGCAGAGCGCGGCGTCGTTGGTGTGCGCGCCGAACGCGGGCAGATAGGTGGGACCGGGGTCGGTGTGCCGTGCATCTCAGCCTCGTGGGTGGCCAGCGCGGCCGGGTCCTGCATCAGCGCCTGGTGCGTGGCCTGCGCGGTCGGATCCGCCATCTGCGCCTCGTGGGTGGCCATGTCCGCATTGGACAGTGCGGCGTGATCGTGATCCGCCGGCACGGTCGCCGGGGCAGGCGTGATCGCGCTGCAGCCACACAGCAGGAGCGCCAGACCGATCAGCACAAAGATGGAATTCAGCGCCGACCGAGATGTGCGGTGGGGATTCATCGAGTCCGTCCTTTGCGGCGTGGGTGGGTGGACTATCAGGCAGACCGATTGTAACGTATTGTCCAAACCCCGGCAAGCCCCGGCGCCCGGATCATCAGGGCAGCGGGTTGCCCGGTGCAGTGTCACCTACAACCCAAAAGCCCGGATCCCGCGCGGAATCCGGGCTTCTAAGATCCACTGCAAGTTCGTGCGGCGCTTACTCTTCGCGCACGTCCAGGATCTCCAGCAAGTACGGCTTCAACGCCTTCAGCAACGTGTCTTTGTCCACGTCGGACACCTTGATGTGCGCGCTCCAGTTGCTGGGATCTTCGCCCCGAAAGATGTTGAGCGCCGCGATCCAGCCGCCTTGCTGAAAGATCGCGTTGCTGATCTGCGCCAGCGAGCCTTTCACGTTAGGCGCCAGTAGAGTCAGCCGGATGCCGGGCGCAGAACCGCCCAGCATCTCGGTGAACACCCGGAAGATGTCGGACTCAGTGATGATGCCTACCAGGGCCGGCCCACGCATCACCGGCAGGCCTCCGATCTTGTGCTCCAACATGATCCGCCCGGCCTCTTCCAGCGGGGTGTCCTCCGTCACGGTGATGACCTGTTTGGTCATCACGTCCTTCACCTTGACCTGGGTCAGCAGATAGTTCATCTCCCAGATAGAGAGCGAGCTCACGACCGAGGGTGAGGCGTGGAGCACGTCATCCCGGCTGATGATGCCCACGAGCTTGCCGTATTGATCCAAGACGGGATACCGGCGCACCTTTTCCCGCCTCATGCGGTCGGACGCCTCAGCCAGCGAGGTGTCCGGCGAGATCGTCTTTGGGTTGTGCGTCATTCTTCGACCGACGAGCATGGCAGCCCCCTTTCCGATGCAGAATGGCTTGTGTCCGCCAAACGCCACTGTAGCACAGCAAAATTCGTCGTGCAAATTGCCGATAGGGTCTTGACATTTGGTGAATTATCAGATATATTACTCGTATATCACACGGTGTGTTTTCGCGCAAATTGACGATCCCCGCGCGATATAGCCTCTCAATAATCCGGGGGACGCCGGTCGCAGACCAGCTGGAAGCAAGCTCAAAGGGGGTCTGTGACCCCCGTCGCCCCTACTTGTTGAGAGGATACTGCGCGACATGACATCCACACCGGCGCAGGGGCCGGCACGCCTAACTCAAGGAGGGAAGAAATGGACTATTTCGAGCTTCTGTCTGCCTCAGATCTGGAACAGATACACCGTACCAGTGTGCGATTGCTGGACCAGGTCGGCATCGCGTTCCCCCAGGAAGATGCGCTGGCGGTCTTTCAGGCACACGGCGTCCGGGTCGAGGCCGGCCGTGTTTATCTGACCGAATCCCAGGTGATGGAACGGTTACGCGATATCCCTAAGCAGTTCACCCTCCACGCGCGCAACCCGCAGCGCAGCCTGACGGTCGGCGGGGGCAGCACGGTGTTTGCGCCGGGCTACGGTGCGCCGTTTCTGGTGGACGCTGAGCTGGGCAAGCGCGGCGCGACCCTGGAGGATTACCACACCCTGGCGAAACTTAGCCACGCGTTGCCCAACCAGGACCTCACCGGCTATCTGCTGGTGGAACCCGAAGATGTCCCCCTGGCCCACCTGCACATGCTCTACGCGCACATGACCCACTCCGATAAGCCGTTCATCGGCAGCACCGCCGGGCGCGCGGGCGCGCGCCAGACGTTGGACATGGCGCGCATCCTGTTCGGCGACCTGGGCGACCGGGCCATCACCATCAGCCTGATCAACAGCCTGAGCCCGCTGGGGTACAGCACCGAGATGCTGGACGTGCTGATGGTGTATGCCAGGGCGCGGCAGCCCGTGGTGATCGCGGCGCTGGCCATGGCTGGCTCCACCGGGCCGGTGACGCTGGCGGGCTTGCTGGCGATGCAGACAGCCGAGCTGCTGGCGGGCATCGTGCTCACCCAGCTCATCAGCCCTGGCATGCCGGTGGTCTTCGGCTCCACCTCCACCAATATTGACATGAAGACGGGCGCGTTGTGCATCGGCAGCCCGGAGCTTTCGCAGATGGTGGCGGCCCATGCGCAACTGGCCCGCTTCTATGGGATCCCTTCGCGCAGCGGCGGCTCGCTCACCGACGCCAGCTACCCCGACGCCCAGGCCGGGTTCGAGTCCATGATGGGGCTTCTGACCACGGCCAACAGCGGGGTGGACTTCGTACTGCACGCGGCCGGCATCCTCAGCTCCTACCTGGCGTTCTCTTACGAGAAGTTCGTGTTGGACGACGAGATGTGCGGCATGGTGCGCCGCCTGCGCCGCGGCTTCACCGTCAGCCCGGAGACGCTGGCCTACGATGTGATCGCCAAGGTAGGGCCGGGCGGCAACTACTTGATGGAGGATCACACCGTGGCGCGCTGCCGCACCGAGTTCTGGAAGCCGGGCATGGTGGACCGGGGCGGTCTGGAGGCCTGGATGACCGGCGGCCGCAAGGACGCCGTCGCCCGCGCCCGCGCCCGCTGGCAGAAGCTGGTGCGCGAGCACAAGGACCCGGAGATGGAAGAGACGGTCGCCCGGCAGTTGCGGGCGTATTTCGAGGAACACATCGCCTGAGGTGTCGTCATCGGGATCGAGGCTTCAGCCGGTTTCGCGCGTCATGCACGTAACCGGCTAAAGCCTCGATTCCAGTGCGTGAAAAGCCTCTCATTCCCCACTTCATCGCAAAGAGGAGCATCGCTATCATGTCCCAATCATCATCCGGCAGCGCGCCTGCTGCCAAAGGACGGGCCTTCGACCCGGTCGTGTTCGGGGTGTCAGCCACCCTCACGCTGCTATTCATCCTGTGGTCGGCCATTGCGCCGGCCAGCATGGAAACCGTCGTCAACGCGGTCTTCAAGTGGACTACCGAGGGCTGGGGCTGGCTCTATCTGCTCAGCGTCTTCCTGCTGGTGATCGGCTGCTTCGTGCTGATGGTCACCAAATTCGGCAACCTCAAGCTGGGTCGCAAAGGCGATCAGCCGGAGTTCTCCAACTTCGCCTGGTTCGCCATGCTGTTCGGCGCGGCCATCGCGGCCGGCATCGTGTTCTGGGGACCGGCCGAGCCCGCATACCACTACATGAGCCCGCCGCCCTATTTCGGCGGCGAGGCCAAGACCGCCGTGGCTGGCGCCAACGCCATGACCTATTCCTTCTTTCACTGGGGCCTGAGCGCCTGGGCCATCTACGCCATCCTGACGGTCCCGCTGGCCCATGCCTGTTTCACCAAGGGGCTGCCGTTCAAGTTCTCCAGCGCGTTCTACTATGTGCTGGGGGATCGCATCCGCGGCGCCTGGGGCAAGGTGCTGGACATCTTCGCCGTTTTCGCCACGTTGGGCGGGTTGGCGACCACCACCGGCCTGATTGCCTTGCAAATCTCCAGCGGGCTGAAATTCCAATATGGCTGGGAGCTGGGGCAGCCGGCCGCGTATCTGATCATCGGCGTGCTCACGCTGATCTTCAGCGTCGCGGTCTACACCGGCCTGGAACGGGGCATCAAGTTCGTGGGCAACGTGAACATGTGGCTGTTCGTGGGGGTCTGGTTCTTCATCCTGTTGTTCGGGCCCACGCTGTTCCTGATCAACCTGACCACGAATTCCATCGGCCAATACCTGATCCACTTCCTGCCCATGAGCCTGTACACCGCGCCGGGGGTGGAGGGCAACTGGCTGGGCGGTTGGACCGTGTTCTACTGGGCGTGGTGGATGAGCTGGGCGCCCTTCGTGGCGATCTTCATTGCGCGCATCTCCAAGGGGCGCTCCATCCGCCAGACGGTGTTTGCCACCCTGGTGCTGCCGACCCTGGCGAACTTCTTGTGGTACGGCGTGGTGGGCGGCGCAGGCATCAAGTTCGACGTGACCGGGGTGCTGGCGCAGAGCGGCGTGGAGAGTGCTATCTTCGCCATCGCATCGCACCTGCCGCTCACGGGCATGTTGGCCGTCGTATTGCTGGTGCTCATCTCGACCTTCTTCCTCACCAGCGCGAACTCGGCCGCGTTGGCGCTGGCGATGTTCACCTCGGACAAACAGGAGCCGAGCAAGTACATGCGCCTGTTTTGGGGGATCGCCATGGGCGCGGTTGCCGCGGTGCTGGCCGCCACCGGCAGCCTGAAGGTGATCCAGACCGCGTCCATTGCCACCGCGTTCCCGTTGATGTTCCTGCTGTTGTGGGTGCTGTACGGCACGTTCAAGGGCCTGAGCAAGCACCTGACTGATCAGGGGGCTGATGCGTAGGCGTCGTCCGCGTCACCATGAACACGATCCTTCTGGAGCTGCGCGGCCAGCCCTGTGTCTTGGCCGCGCAGCCGGTCACACGCCAGGCGTTCAAGGCGTACCTGGGCGCGGTGGGAAGGCCCCCGCCGGCCAATGATGCCGGCGGGGGCCTTC
>DAOUAT010000047.1:0-7349 GCA_034433275.1 Anaerolineae bacterium | reverse complement strand
CTGATCATGGGGTTCGCCAGCCAGCTCTGGATGCTGTTTGCGGCGCGGGCGCTGGCCGGCATGCTGTCAACAACGCGTTCATGAGCCTCGGCCGCATCGTGGGGCCGGCGTGGGCGGGGTTCGCGTTCGATATCAGCGCCAGCCTGCCCTACCTCACCGGCGCGCTGGTGTTTGGCATCGGTTTTGTGATGAGCGCGCTCAAAACGCAGCCGACCCTCGATAACGCGCAGCCGGCGCCCTAAAAGCCGGCCCGTTACCAGAAAAGGAGTCATTGTGCGCACCGATAGCCGTCGCACCGATCAGCTCCGCCCCGTGCGGCTGGAACTGGGCTACACCCGCTACGCCGAAGGCTCCGTGCTGATCACCCAGGGCAACACGGTGGTGCTGTGCAACGCCACCGTGGACGACCGCCTGCCGCCGTGGATGCTGCGCGAGAACGGGGACCGCGGCTGGGTGACCGGGGAATACGCCATGCTGCCGCGCGCCACCCACACCCGTTCCCAACGCGAAACCACGCCCCAGGCGCGCACCCAAGAGATCCGCCGGCTGATCGGCCGATCGCTGCGCGCGGCGGTGGACTTGCCCCTGCTGGGCAAGCGACAGATCATCGTGGACTGCGACGTGCTGCAGGCCGACGGCGGCACGCGCACCGCGTCCATCACCGGCGGCTATGTGGCGCTGGCGATGGCGCTGCGCAAGCTGAGCGCGGCCGGCGCGATCCCGCCCCACGCCGCCCTGCCGGCCGTGGCCGCAGTCAGCGTGGGCGTGGTGGATGGCGAGCCGCTGCCGGACCTGGCCTACGACGAGGATCTGCGCGCCGCTGTGGATATGAACGTGGTGATGAGCGCCGAGGGCCGTTACATCGAGGTGCAGGGCACGGCCGAGCACCAGCCGTTTGACCGGGCCGCGCTGAACCGCCTGCTCGACCTGGCCGCGGGCGGGATCGGCGAACTGCTGGCCGCGCAGCGGGCAGCCCTGGCCGGGGCATGATCGAGCTGACGCCGATCCAGTGGGCCCTGCTGGCCCTGGCCGGGTTCCTCACCGGCGTCTCCAAGACCGGCGTCACCGGGCTGAGCATCCTGTCGGTGGCTATCGCGGCCAGTGTGCTGCCCGCGCGCGACTCGGTGGGCGCCGTCCTGCTCATCTTCCTGACCGGCGATGTCATGGCGATCAGCATGTACCGCCGCACCGCGAGCTGGCCGCACCTGCGTCGCATCTTCCCGTGGGCAGGGCTGGGGGTGCTGATCGGGGTGGCCGCCATGAGCCGGGTGGAGAACGAGAGCGCCCGCCGGCTGATCGGCGGCATCCTGGTGGCCCTGATCGCGATCTATTTCATCCGGCAGCGCGTCGTGAACGGCAAAGAGGCGGAAGCGCTGCCGTTCGCGCGCCATCCCTGGCTGATCGGCCTGGCCGGCGTGCTGGCCGGGTTCACCACGATGGTTGCCAACGCGTCCGGGCCGATCATGATCATCTACCTGCTGGCGCTGCGCCTGCCCAAAGAGGTGTTCGTGGGCACGACGGCCTGGTTTTTCCTGGCGCTGAACCTGTTCAAGACGCCTTTCAGCGTGGGGCTGGGGCTGATCAACCCCGAATCGGCGGCCGTGGCGCTGCCGGCGGCGCCGTTCGTGGTGGCCGGCGCGTTCCTGGGGCGGGCGCTGCTACGCGTGCTCGATCAGCGCCTCTTCGAGCGGATCGCGCTGTCGCTGGCACTGGTGGCGGGGGTGCGATTGCTGCTATGAATTCACACACGAACTGCTGGAATCGAGGCTTTAGCCGGTTTGTCTGGTCATTGCGAGTGACCGGCTGATCCTAAAGGAGGCTTCGCACAGCCTCGATTCCGGATCGTTGAGGGCATCTTGACGAGTCAAGGCACAGGAGGGCACTGATGTCCTTACGAGAAGGCTTACGCCTGCTGCGCGCAGGCCAGTGGGACGCCGCGCACCCGATCGCCCAGGCCGATCCCAGCGACCTGGGCTCGTGGCTGCACGGCATCGTCCACATGGCCGAGCCGGACGAATGGAACTCTCGCTATTGGTATCGCGCCGCAGGCCGCGTTGCATCTGCTCGGTCACCTCGCCGGCTGCGACAATCACCCCAGGTTCAACGCCATTCACGCGCCAGCCGGCGCGCCAGCAAGAGGGTGGCCAGCAACCCCACGATAAGCCAGGTGAAATCGCCCGCGGCTTCGGCGACGCTGCTGAGCTGCTCACTGAACAGCGCACCCAACGTCACATACAGGAGCACCCACAGCACTTCGCCGGCCACGTCCCACATGGAAAACCGGGGCAGGGGGTAGTGGGTGATGCCGGTGGTGAGATTCACGTAGGGCCCGAGCCCGCCGACGAGCCAACGGCTGAAGAAAATGCTCGGCCCGCCGTATTTGTGCGCCAGGTGGTCGGCCCGTTGGAGGAGGTGCTCGGTGCGCAGACGCGCGCTGAGGCGCTGCGCCAGGCCTCGCCCGCCCACCCGGCCCACGCAATATCCCACATGGTCGCCCAGGATCGCGCCGCTGGCCGCCGCGAAGAGCACCGACCACCGAACCAGCTCGCCCTGCTCGACCAACGCTCCCGCCACCATCAGCATGAAGCTGGCAGGCAGGGGCAGGCCCACGGCGGCCACCAACGTGATGAAGAAGATCGCGATGGCGCCGAAATCCGCCACCGCTTCCAAGACCATCGTTTGCAGATCCACCGCGTCACCCCTACTGGGACCGCTCAGGTGAGGTCGGGTCCGGGGGGCCGCGCTGGATCCGCTCCTCCAAGATCCGGATGACTTCCTCGACGCTCCTGTTTTGTGTGCGCGCGATCTCGCCGATGGGCCGCAGGTCGGGCGGACGCGTGGCCGGCAGCCCGAGCGCCTCGAACAGGATCTCGGGCGGCACGTGGTTGGCGTGCGCGACCTGGGGCACGCTCATCCACGGCCGGATGGGCTCGCGCAAGGGCCGATGAGCCAGGCGTCCGACCAAACGCAGGCCGAAGACCAGGGTGATCACCAACGCAGCGATCAAGCCGACGATGAGCAGAGACCGATTCCGTTGTTGTGTCGTCATCAACCCAGCGGCTCCCAACGCAGATCAGAACCATCCTTGTTCCAGATGAAACTGGACACGGCCTTCACCCGGCCCCTCACCAACTCACCCTACAGCGCGCAATACCGCTCGATGCGCCCGCCGATCACGGCCAGGCTGTCCGCCCAGAACTGGCGCTGGCGGATGTCAATCCCGAAGCGCGCGGCCAGATCCGCCGCGCTGGCCTCGCCGGTGGACGCCAGGAGCGCCATGTAGTCGGGCACGAACGCGGCCCCGCGCTGCTGGTAGATAGCGTACAGACCGATGCCGAACAGCAGCCCGAACGCATAGGGGAAGTTGTAGAACGACAGGTCCGTGTCGTAGTAGTGCGGTTTCCAGGTCCACATGTACGGGTGTAGATAGCGCGCGTCCAGCCCGTCGCCGTAGGTGGCCCCCTGCGCCCGCGTCATGATCTCGCACAGGTCGTCGGCCGAGAGCTCAGCCCCGGCGCGGCGCTCGAAGACCTCCCGCTCGAACAGGTAGCGCGAGTAGATGTCCACGATCACCTGCGTGTCGCCCACCAGCATGGTCTCCAGGATCGCCAGCTCCTCGGCCGGGTCGGTCGTCTGGCTCAGCACGGCCTGCATCACGACCGTCTCACACATGATCGACGCGGTCTCGGCCAGGGTCATGGGGGTTTGGCTCTGCAGCGGGGTCTTGCCGGCCGCGTAGAGACACTCGTTGTGGAACGCGTGGCCCAGCTCGTGCGCGACCGTGGAAACCTGGTCCAACGTGCCGTCGAAGTTGCTCAGGATGCGCGACTCCTTGACCGCATCCAGCCCCGTGCAGAACGCGCCCCCGCGTTTACCCTCCCGCTGCTCCGCGTCGATCCAGCGCTCGTCGAACGCGCGCTGCGCCAGCGCCGCCAGTTTGGGGCTGAACGCGGCAAAGTGGGTTAGGATGAAGTCCCGCGCCTCGTCCCAACTGTAGACCCGGTCGGTCTCGCCGGCCGGCGCGAAGATGTCCCACCAGGCGAGCTGCTCCTTGCCCAGCCGCCGCGCCTTGGCCCGGAAGTACTTGCGGAAAGTCGGGAACGCATCGGCCATTGCGCCCAGCAGCGCCTCCAGGGTCGGCCGGTCAATGCGCGCGGTGTCAATGGCGCTGTGCAGCGCATCCTCTCGGCCGCGGCGGCGGTTCAGGGTGTTGACCTCGCCCTTGATGCCGTTCATGCACGCGGCCAGCGGCTCGCGCACCGAGGCCAGTTGCGTCAGCTCGGCCTCGTAGGCGCGGCGGCGCACGCTCTCATCGGGGTGCGAGCGCAGGTTGATCAGCGCAGGCAGCGGCAGGCGCTTGACCTCGCCCTCCAGCTCGAAATCGGTCGTGAGCTGCGATGTGACGGTGCCTTGCAGCTTGCTCCATGCGCTGCCGCCGCTCAGGTTGAGCTCGGCCGCGAGGGTTTCTTCCGCATCACTCATCAGGTACTTGCTCTGCACCGCGGTTTCATACAGCGCGAACGCGTGCGCCGCCGCGGTCGCGTCCGCCGCGATCACCGCGTCCAGCACAGGCGCCAGGTGGCCGATCCACGCCTTGAATTGGGCGCCCAGCGTGCGCAGTCGCACGGCTACCAGCTCGAACTCCGACTGGCGGCGTCGGGCCAGGGTGTTGTGGGAGTCGGTGGTGACGAACGACTCGATGTAGGGGCCCAGGGTGTAGGCCAGCTCGCTCGCCCGGTTGAAGCGACCGACCGCCTCACCGACCAGCGGCGCCAGGGCCGCCACCGGCGTCTGCGCGGTCGCGCCGGCCGCCCGGTCAGCGAAGAAGGCCTCCAGCTCGGCCAACTGCCCGCTGAAATCGGCCAGCGCAGCCGCGAACGCCAGCGACTCCAGGCCGGTGTAGACGTTAGACAGGTCCCAACGGGGTGGGGTTTGGGTCATGATGGTCTCCTTCTACAGGGTGTGGTTCTCATTGAAACAATGACTGGAGCGCGCTGATAACGGCCGGGATCAGGCCGATCACGATGCGATCCCAGGGCATGTCCAGGCACCAGAACATAGTGGGATTATAGCGGAAGTTAAGGAAGCGGGCTAATCAGCGGTTTGCGGCGGTGATTACCGTCCGGTCGTCGTTTTGTGATATCATCCTCAGCGAGGAGTTTTGCATGGCATCATCCCCCATCACAACCAACAAACTGCCGCCTGGCCCGCCGGCCCATCCCTTGATCGGCAACCTGCGCGAGTTCGGCGCGGATCGGCTGGGGTATCTGCGGACCCTGGCCCGCGAGTACGGCGATTTCGTGCCGCTGAAGCTGCTGCGCGGCACGGCGATCCTGCTGAACCATCCCGACCTCATCGAAGAGGTGCTGGTGACCAGGAAGCGCCACTTCATCAAGGCGCGCGGCACCCGCTCGCTGCGGTCACTGCTGGGCAACGGCCTGCTGGTGAGCGAGGGCAGCTTTTGGCGCCGGCAGCGGCGGCTGGCGCAGCCGGCCTTCCACCGGGATCACGTTGCGGCGTACAGCCAGACCATGGTGGAACACACCGAGCGGATGCTGGCGGCGTGGCAGCCGGGCCAGGCGTTGGACGTACACCACGAGATGATGGGCGTGACCCTGGCCATCGTGGCGCGCGCGCTGTTCGCGGCGGATGTGTCGGCCGCGGCCGATGTGGTGGGCCGGGGCCTGGAGGTGACGCTGGCGCACTTCAACTGGTGGGCGTCCACCGGCTTTTTGGTCCCGCTGTGGCTGCCGGTGCGGCCCAACCGCGAGTTCGCCCGCGCCAAGGCCGAGCTCGACCGGATCGTCTACGACCTGATCGCCCGCCGGCGGGCCAGCGGCGAGGATCCCGGCGACCTGCTGGCGATGCTGCTGGCCGCACGGGACGAAGAAGGCGCGGGGATGACCGACCGCCAGGTGCGCGACGAGGTGATGACGCTGCTGCTGGCCGGCCACGAGACCACCGCCAACGCGCTCACCTGGACCTTCCTGCTCCTCTCCCAGGCGCCTGAAGCCGACGCAAGACTGACTGATGAGTTGCAACGCGTCCTGGCTGGCCGCCCGCCCGCGCTGGCTGACCTGCCGCGGCTGGCCTACACCGAGAACGTGATCCGAGAAGCGCTGCGCCTCTACCCGCCGGCGTGGATCCTGGGCTACGAAGCGACCGACGACCTCACCATCGGCGGCTACCCGGTGCGCAAGGGGACAACGATGTTCATGAGCCAGTGGGTCACCCACCGCGACCCGCGCTGGTTTCCGGAGCCGGACGCGTTCCGGCCGGAGCGCTGGGCCGAACCCGAGATGAAACATCTGCCGACCTACGCGTACTATCCCTTCGGCGGCGGCGAGCGGCTGTGCATCGGCAAGGGCTTTGCGCTGATGGAGGCCAGCCTGCTGCTGGCGACCGTCGCCGCGCGCTACCGCCTGGAATTGCCCGCCGGCCAGCCGCTCGACCTGGAGCCCTCGGTGACGCTGCGGCCGCGGCACGGCCTGCGCATGGTCGCGCAGCCGCGGTAGGAAAAGGAGAATTCCACCATGTTGCCACAACGTACACCTTATCTCAGCCCGGAGGCCTACCTGAGGAAGGCGCCGAATACGAGTTGCGTCTCAAGCGACACCAAACAGGGCTTTGGGACGACGCAGAGCGTGCAGATGAAGGCTAATGTCGGTGTGATGGCGCAATGGCAAGGATAAGACGCATCATGGGCGGCGGGCTGTTGGCGGCCCTGGCGGCCGGCGCCACAGCCGCGGCCATCTGGGGCTGGATCCAGTGGCGCTACGACAGGCTGGTGGTCGAGCTGCCCGATGCGCCCACGCGGCCGGTCGCCATCATCTTCGGCGCGGGGATCCGGCCCGGCGGCCGGCTCAGCCCCATGCTGGCCGACCGCATGGACACGGCCATCGCGCTCTACCAGGCGGGGAAGGTGCGTAAGCTGCTGGTGAGCGGCGACAACCGCTTCGTGGACTACGACGAGCCGACCGCGATGTACAACTACGCGGTGGCGCGCGGGGTCGCGGCCCAGGACGTGGTGCGTGACTTCGCGGGCCGGCGCACCTACGACACCTGTTACCGGGCCAACGCCATCTTCGGCGTCCGGGACGCGCTGCTGGTGACCCAGCGCTTCCACCTGCCGCGCGCGCTCTTCACCTGCCGCAACCTCCGCGTGGACGCGCTCGGCGTTTCGGCCGACCGCCGCGTCTACTGGTCGAATGGGTATTACCGCCTCCGCGACGCCCTGGCCACCGTGCGCGCCTGGGCCGATGTGAAGCTGCTCAAGCCGCTGCCGGTGTTGGGGGAGCCAGAAGACATGGGGTTGGAAGTTGGAGGTTAGAGGTTGGAGGCGATGGAAC
>DAOUAT010000046.1:0-26540 GCA_034433275.1 Anaerolineae bacterium | reverse complement strand
GAACGCTCGCGCCCCAAGCAGCACGCCCAGGCCAGCCTAACCGGGCGAGTCTTTTTCCTGGTGTTATGCTTCGTGGGCGTGGTTGTCATCGTGCTGGTGCGATTGGCCCTGCTCCAGGTGTTTGCGCCCATCGCGCGAGACACAACTGTCAACGCGGCAACGCTGAAGGCGGAACGGGGCGAAATCGTCGATCGCGATGGTCTGCTATTGGCGATTGACAACTACACCTGGGAGATTTATCTGCGGCCCGCCGAGGCGCGAAGCGCCAAGGTCACGCCGGAAAGACTGAAAGAATACGCCCAAAAAATCGGCGTGCCGGCTGAGGCGATGACTGCCGCGGTCGGCCAGGCGAGCACCCTGGCGGTGATAGCAAGAAATGTGACCGTGGAACAATGCGCGATCGCCGATCATGACAAGGGACTTCCCCAATGGATATGGTGTGATGGTAAGCGCAAGCGCGTTTACCCCCACGGCGGGCTGGCCGCGCACATCCTGGGCTTCACCGACATGGACATGCGAGGCCGCAGCGGGGTCGAGGCGTACTATGATCGCTGGCTGCGCAATGCTGAGCCGTGGCCGCAGGAACAACTCCCCGGCCCGGCAGAACCGCTGCCAGAAGAGTGGGCCACCTATCTGCCCTCATTGAGCGGGCGCGACCTGGCTTTGCACATGGACGCGCCGCTGCAATACATGGTCGAGCAGCATCTGGCGAACGCCATCACCGAATACCAGGCTAAGGCCGGCTCCATCGTTGTACTCGATCCGCGCACAGGTGGTGTGCTGGCGTTGGCTAACTGGCCCGCTTTTGACCCGAACAATTACACGATCGCGGAAGCCGCCACATGGCTCAACACTTCGATCAGCGAAACCTATGAGCCGGGGTCGGTTTTTAAGCTCGTCACTTACGCCGCCGCCTTAGATAGCGGCAAGATCGCTCCCGACACCATGCTCTACGACTCGGGAAAGCTGGTAGTGTCGGGGCAGGAGATCACTAACGCCGAGGAACGGCAGTTTGGCCGGGTGACGACCCGCCAGGCGTTGGCCAGCTCGATCAACGTCGTCAGCGCCGAGATCTGCCTGGATATGGGCGCCGACACGTTCTATCGGTATGTGCGTCAATTCGGATTTGGCCGGCTCACCGAAGCCGACTTGGGGCCGGAAAGCAACGGCATCGTCAAATGGCCCGGCACCAAGTTTTGGAGCAAGTACGACCAGGCCGCGAACTCCTTTGGCCAGGGCATCTCAGTGACACCGCTGCAAATGACTAGCGCCGTGGCTGCCATCGCCAATCGGGGGACGCTGTTGCAGCCCCAACTCGCCCAGGCTCTGGTCTACAACGGCCAGGTGCACCGCCTGGCCCCGCGTGTGTTGGGCCAGGCGATCCGGCCCGAGACGGCGCGCGCGCTGGCGCAGATGATGGTTTTCACCGTGGACAGCTACGCCGCCGGCGCGAACCTGGTGCCCGGCTATCGGGTGGCCGGTAAAACCGGTACTGCGGAAATCCCGCAACGCGAAGGCTACACGTCGGAACTGACCATCACCACTTTCGCCGGCTTTCTGCCGGCGGCCGACCCACGGCTTGTGATCCTGGTTAAGCTGGTGGAGCCCAAGACCTCCCGTTGGGCCGAACAGGTGGCGCTACCAGTGTTCGGCCGCGTCGCACGCGACGCGATCCAGGTGTTGCAGATCCCCCCAGACGATCGGCTGCCGTAATGACAGAGCACATAACACGAGGTGTTCCAATGAAGAGACTGACGCTACGCGATATCTGGCACGCACTCGTGGGCCCGGATGCCACACCGTTGGGGCCACTGGGCGACCATGAAGTGTCTGATGTGATGATTGACTCGCGCGCTACCACACAAGACAGCTTGTTTGTCGCGCTGCGCGGGGAACGCACGGATGGTCACCTGTTCCTAAGAGATGCGTTCCGAGGCGGCGCGATCGCCGCGCTCGCCGAGCCCACTGCACACGATATGTGCGATCAGGCGACATTTGTGTACGCAAACGGCTCGCTGCTGCCGCCCGCCGGCAAACAGGTTGATCGCCCGTTGGTGTTCGTCGTGCCCGATAGCTTGTCGAGCCTGCAACGTCTCGCAGCCTACTGGCGCGCGGCGCTACCAGTAGAGGCGGTCGGGATCACCGGCAGCGTAGGAAAAACCACCACCAAGGAAACGGTCGCTAACGTGTTGGGTCAGCGTTCCATGACCTTACGCAGCGAAGGCAATCTGAATAACGAGATTGGCCTGCCGCTCACCCTGCTCCGCCTGACACCTGAGCACCAACGGGCGGTGTTGGAGATGGGCATGTATGCCTTGGGGGAGATCGCCCGACTGTGCGAACTGGCGCGACCCCGTATCGGCATCGTCACCAATGTGGGTCCAGTCCACCTGGAACGGCTGGGGACCATTGAGCGGATTGCCCAGGCGAAAGCAGAACTGCCCCAAGCGCTGCCGCCGGCCGATGAGGGCGGGGTAGCCATCTTGAACGCCGATGACCCGTTGGTGCACGCCATGGCTGGCCTGACGCGCGCACGCGTTTTCACCTATGGCCTGACCCCGGACGCCGCCCTGTGGGCCGACGCGGTCGAGAGCCAGGGATTGGAAGGCATCCGCCTGCGGTTTCATTACGCCGACGAGGCGTTCCACGTCCGGCTGCCGATGCTGGGCCGGCACAGCGTCCACACAGCGCTACGGGGCGCGGCGGCCGGTCTGGCCGATGGCCTGAGTTGGGCAGAGATCCTGCTGGGCCTGCAAGATGTACGGGGCCAACTGCGCTTGATGGTCGTTCCCGGCCTCCAGGAGACGACGTTGATTGACGACACCTACAACGCCAGCCCAGAGTCAATGCTGGCAGCCCTGAACCTGCTGGAAGACATCGCGAACGGCACCCATCGGTTAATCGCCGTGCTAGGCGACATGTACGAGTTGGGCAGCTATGCGGAGGCGGGCCATCGTCGCGTGGGCGGGCGAGCAGCCCAGATCCTCAGTAAGTTGATCACGGTGGGCGCCCAGGCGCGCTGGATCGCGGAGGAAGCGCAAGCCTGCGGGATGCCATCCTCCGGCATCCATCCGGTGGAGACCAACACCGACGCGATCGGCGTGCTGCAGGGCATGTTACGGCCCGGCGACATCATCCTGGTGAAAGGCTCACGCGCCGCCGCCATGGAGCGCATTGTGGACGCGCTATCCTGGCCGAAAGCCGCAGGAGTTGAGCCCGCATGATCGTACAGCACCCTATGACCTTCGCCCTCAGCCTGGCAACCGTCTCGTTTCTATTATCAGTGGTTTGGGGGCGCCCCCTGATCAACCTGCTCCGACGCCGGCGCATCGGCAAGCAGATCCGGCTGGAAGGGCCCGACAGCCATCAAACCAAGATGGGGACGCCGACGATGGGGGGCGTGCTCTTCCTGGTGCCCGTGTTTGTGATCACGGTAATCTTGAACCTGGCCAACTTCTTGAGTGGTGTCGAGTGGGGCAAGGCCATCCTGCGCATTTTCAATTTCGCTGAGGGCAGTCCACTCATCGGCAAATCCATCCTCGTGCCGCTGCTGGTGTTGGTAGCGTTCGGCGTGTTGGGCGCGCGCGACGACTGGATGGGCATTCACGGCCGGCGCTCCGATGGGCAAGGGCTGCTGGCGCGCATTAAGGCGTCCTATCAGACGATCCTGGCGCTCCTGACAGCGCTGGGGCTCTACTTTTTCCTGGACTTGCGCAGCGTTGCGATCCCAGGCATCGCCGAGAAGATTGACCTCGGCCTGTTTTACATCCCGATCGCAGCCTTCATCATCGTGGCCGAATCCAACGCGGTCAACCTCACCGACGGGCTGGACGGGCTGGCCGGTACGATCTCCGCGGTCGCCATTGCGGCCTACGGCATCATCGCCAACTTGCAGGGCCAATACCCGCTGAGCTCGTTTTGTTTCACCATGGTGGGCGCGCTGTTCGCGTTCCTATGGTACAACTCGCATCCGGCCGAGTTGTTCATGGGGGACACCGGGGCACTGGCCCTGGGTGCGACGTTGGCGGTGGTAGCGTTGATGACCGGGCAGTGGCTGCTGCTGCCCATTGTGGGGCTGGTGTTTGTTGCTGAGGCGCTCTCGGACGTGATCCAGGTCTCCTATTTCAAGTGGACCAAGAAGCGAACCGGCGTGGGCAGACGGATCTTCAAGATGGCGCCGCTGCACCACCATTTTGAATTATTGGGCTGGTCGGAAACGCACATCGTGTGGCGGTTCTTTCTGATCAGCCTCCTGGTTGGCATGTTGGGGATCGCGTTGGCGTTGTTGTAGGGGGCTCCCGCCGCGGGCGCCCAGGCAGGGAGGCGCGAAGGCTTGCCCCTACTTTCTGATCGGTGGATTTGATGCACACACAACCGGGTGAGGTCACGCAGTTTCGTGGGATTCTGCCGCCAAGCGAGTCGGGCAAAACGCGCGGCCACCCCCTGCCCCCAAACCGGACGACGCCGGCCGGGGTGATCCTGCACGCCCTGCATCCGCTGAGCGGCGAGCTAGACGCGGCCCTGGCGCGGGACGACCGGCCGGCGGCCTTGCGTCTTGCCTATGGCGCACTGAGCCGGGTTGCCGATGCGCTGGCGGCCTATCGCGGCGACCGCCTGCTGCCCGGCCAGACGCGCATCCATGCGCTGTTGGTGGAACTGGAACCGCTGCCGTTGGAACTCAATGCTGATGGCACCGTAGCCGAACGAGGTACGGCTGTCTCGGTCAGTTACCGTAACTGGAGTGTAAGTCGCAACGAAGGCACGGCATGGGCGCAAAGCCTGAGCAAGCATTTCAAGAGCCTCTGGCCGGGTGCGTGGGTGCTCGTAGGTCCCGACGCCGCAGTTTATGCAGAAGCCAGGACCGGAGCGCAACGATGAACGTCACTGCGCGCTGTTACGCCGGGCAACGGGTCACCATCCTGGGGTTTGCCCGCCAGGGGATGGCGGCTGCGCGGTTTTTGCTGGCCAACGGCGCACAAGTCACCCTCAGCGATCTGCGGCGTGCAGAGCAACTGGTAACTCCGCGCGAGGAGTTGGTGCGCTACGCCGAGACATACGGTTATGCCCGGCCGCGTTTCGTCCTGGGGGAGCATCCGCTGGCACTGTTGGACGCCACAGATCTACTGTGTCTCAGTGGGGGAGTTTCGCCGGCCATCCCCATTGTGCAGGAAGCCGTGCAGCGCAGCATCCCCTTGAGCAACGATGGTCAACTCACGCTGCGGCACTGCCCGGTTCCGATCGTCGGCATCACCGGTTCGGCCGGCAAGACGACGACCACCACCCTGACCGGGCTGATGCTGGGCCAGGCCGGGCACACCGTACATGTCGGCGGCAACATCGGCACGCCGCTGCTCGACCGGCTCGACACCGTGGGGCCAGGCGATAAAGTGGTGATGGAGCTGTCCAGCTTCCAGTTGGAACTGTTCGACCACAGCCCGGCCATCGCGGCCGTGCTGAACATCACACCGAACCACCTGGACCGCCATCCATCCATGAGCCACTACGCCGCGGCCAAGGCCAACATTCTACGCTACCAGGATCGCGGCGACATCTGCGTGCTGAACGCTGACGACAGCTACACCGGCCCCTGGCTGCGCGATGGTCGTTGCAGAATCACGGCCGGCACAGGCCAGGAGGCGGTCTACTTCCCGCTGCTGGGCACGCGACTCAGTTTTTCTTTGACAGACGAAGGGTCTGCGGGCGCCTTCCTGGCCGGTGATCGATTGATCTGGCGCCAAGCCGGGCAGTTCGACGCCGAGATCTGCCGCGTACACGAGGTGCGACTGCGCGGCCGGCACAACCTGGCCAACATCCTGGCGGCCGCGTGCCTGGCCGGCGCCGCGGGGGCCACGGTCGAGGCGATGCGGGCCGTCGCCACCACCTTCGGGGGCGTGGAACATAGGCTGGAGATCGTCCGCCAACGCGGTGGGGTGCTATGGGTCAACGATTCCATCGCGACCGCGCCTGAACGCACCGTGGCCGCGCTACGATCGTTCAGCGAGCCGCTGGTGGTGTTACTCGGCGGCCGTGACAAGCATCTGCCCTGGGACGAGTGCGCGGCCGCGCTCTCCGCCCGCCGCAGCGATGGCACGCCGCGCGTCCGCGCGGTCATCCTGTTCGGTGAGGCGGCCGGGCTGATCGGCGCCGCCCTGGCTCAGCGCACCGGCCAGCACCCGCCGCCGGTGATCCGCTGCCGCGACCTGGCGGAAGCTGTGGCAGAGGCCGATCGGGTAGCGCAGGCGGGTGACGTAGTGCTCCTGGCGCCCGGTGGCGCCAGCTTCGATGCCTATGACGATTTCGCGGCGCGCGGCCGGCACTTCCGCGCCCTGGTGGAGGCGCTGCCATGAGCACCGAAAGCGCGCAACGGATAGCAGAAAGACGCCGGCCGGCACCGGCCAGAGAAGCCGCACGCACTTCCACGCTAGATTACCACCTCATCGCCATCGTGCTAACGTTCTTATTGCTAGGGTTGGTGATGGTGCTCAGCGCCAGTTTCCCACGCGTGGGCACCTACTACTTCTGGCGCCAGCTCCGCTGGGTGTTGCTGGGCGCGGTGGCATTCGTTGTCATGGCGACCCTGCCCTACCGCGCGTGGATGAAGCTGGCCGCGCCGCTCATGGGCGTCACGTTGCTGGCGCTCGCCGCAGTCCTGGTATTGAACCGCGAAACCTTTGGCGCCGTGCGCACGCTGAGCGGCGGCAGCTTCCAGCCCAGCGAACTGGCCAAATTGGCCGTCGTGGTATATGTGGCGGCTTGGGCTGCGTCGCCAGGCCGACAACTCAACCGAGTCGAAGATGGTCTTCTGCCGTTCCTGTTGATTATGGCCCTGGTTGGCGGGCTGATCGCGGCCGAGCGCAGTTTCAGCATCACCATCGTAACGCTGAGCATCGGGTTGGTGATCTACTTCGTCAGCGGCGGCAACATCAAGCAAATACTGGTGTTGGTGATTGCAACCGCACCGGTGTTAGCGTTCCTAATGTACAGGGCGGGCTATCCTTTCAAGCGCATCCAGGGTTGGTACAACGTCTGGTTCCATCCCAGCCAGGCGCCCGATGACATGTTGCGGATCTTCTGGATGCTGCGCGAGGGTCGCGGCATCGGTCACGACCCGGCTTTCTGGCAGGTAAAAGCCTCCGTGCCAGGACTATGGAGCGACTATCTGTTTGCCAATATCGGCGCCGACTTTCACATCCTGGGCACCCTGCTGGTTGTGGGGCTCTACGTGTGGTTCGGCTATCGCGCCCTGGGCGTTGCACTCAACGCGCCCGATCGCTTCGGCGCGTTGCTGGCCATCGGCATTACCGCGTGGATCTTGATCCAGACTTCGGTCCATATCGGCGCCTCACTGGCGCTGATCCCTGTCACGGGCCAAACCTTGCCGTTCATGAGCTATGGCGGCTCGTCGCTGGTGTCATGCCTGGCCGCGGCAGGGCTGCTGATCAACATCTCGCGCGCAAGAACTGACAAGAAGGCCGTTTATGCGCATTTTGCTTTCAGGTGGTGGGACCGGCGGCCACGTCTATCCGGCCCTCGCGGTGGTCGCCGCGTTGAGGGCGCTGACCGTGCCAAGTCGGCCAGTCGCGTCAGCCGGACACACCGCACCGGTGGGGGAGAGCGCAGCGGAAGTCGCACGCCAACTCGCCGTCATGCGGCCGACCGAACCCGTTCCCGACGCTGACACCCTACTCCCGACCGACGCAGTCGAATTCTGCTACGTGGGCGAGACCGGTGGCGTCGAGGAAGGGTTAGCTGCGCGCGCAGGCGTGCCGTTTCGCGCGATTGAAACCGGCCAAATCCGCGGCCGCGCGCCCTGGACGATAGCGCGTAACCTGGCGCGCATGGCACGCGGGGCCAGGCAATGCGCAGCCATCATCCGCGAGTGGCGGCCCGATGTCGCACTGATGACCGGCGGCTACGTGGCCGCGCCGGTCTCCTGGGCCGCGTGGCGCAGCCGACCGCGCGTGCCCTTGCTGATCTACCTGCCCGACCTGACCCCCGGCCAGGCCATCGGGCTGACCAGCCAGTTCGCGGCAAAGGTCGCGGTCTCGTTCCCCGAGGTGGCGCGTTACTTTCCCGGCAAAGCGGTCGTCACCGGCTATCCGGTGCGGCCTGAGCTGCTGGCAGCCGACAAGCCGTCTGCCCGCGCCGCGTTGGGGCTGGATCCTGGCCTGCCGGTGATCCTGGTGTTCGGCGGCAGCCGCGGCGCGCGCAGCCTGAACCGGGCGCTGGTGGCCGCGCTGCCGGAGCTGCTGCCGCGCTGTCAGGTGGTTCACATCAGCGGCCAGCTCGATTGGCCGTGGGTGAGCGACGAGACCAGCCGGCCCGGCGTGTTGCCGGCCGCGTGGCAGGCGCGCTATCACCCGTATCCGTACCTGCACGATGACATGGTGCAGGCGCTGGCCGCGGCCGACCTGGCCGTCGCGCGCGCCGGGGCCTCGGTGTTGGGCGAGTTTCCGGCCATCGGCCTACCCAGCATCCTGGCGCCTTATCCCTATGCCGGGCAGCACCAGGATGCCAACGCGGCCTACCTGGCCGACCGCGGCGCCGCGCGGGTGATCGCCGATGCCGATCTGGCGACACAACTGGCGCCGGCCATCCTGCGCCTGCTGGAGACGCCCGCTGAGTTGGATGCGATGGCACACGCCGTTCGCACCCTGGCCCGGCCCGACGCGGCGGCTAATATCGCGCGCGAGTTGTACCATCTTGCGAGACAATATAAACTATGGAAGCGTTGATCGTCCTGGCGACCATCATGGCCCTGTTCGGGGTGCTCGGCTACCTGCGCGGCGCCAAATCCTCCCTGTTCACCGCCATCGTGATCTGGGGCGGGCTGGTGCTGATCACACAGGTCAGCCCGAGAATCGCCACCACCGTCAATGGCCTGGCCTTCGGGGTCGTCTTCGTATTGTCCGGCGGCCTGGGTGCATTGGGCGGTGGGGGCGATCGCGCGGCCGCGCTGAATGAAGTCATCAAGAACATGCCCAAGGCCCCAGTGCTGGTCAACCCCGATGGCACCGGCGTTGGCATCATCATTATCTTCCTGCTGCTGGTGGTTGTAGGCTTCCTGCTGGGGATGCTCAAGATCTTCAAGAGCAAGTCCTCGGTATGGGGGCTGCTGATCGGGTTGGCCAACGGCTACGTGTTGAGCGCGTTCTTACTGCCCAAGCTGCTGCCCGAGGCAGGGGTGCGTCTGGCGCTGCCGGGCGGCTTAGCGGGCACAGGGGGCGGGGCGCTCGGCAGTGCTGGCGCGGCCCAGGCCGGCCCCTCGCTGAGTAGTGCGTTGATTACCAACATTGTCAAGGCGCTGAACCAGTTGGTGGAAGGGGGACAGATCGCCCTGTTCATCGCCATCCTGATCGCCTTGTTCGTGCTGCTCGCCACCCGCCTGGGCAGCCGCAAGAAATAGGGGGCGCCGTGGGACCGATCGAGCTTATCTTCCTCACACTCTTCGTTATCTTCGGCATCATCGGTGTGATCCGCGGGTATGGCCGCGAGCTCGGCGTGACCACCATGCTGCTGCTGGCCCTGTGCGTGCTGGAGTTTTTGAGCGAACGATACCTGATTCCCTTGAACAAGGTGCTGAAAATTGTCGCCAGGGATGATCCGGCGACGCTGGCAGATGCGCGCAGCCTGCTGTTTTGCGCCATCCTGATTGTGGTCGCCTACATCTCATACGAAGGCGAAACGTTGAGCTTTCCGGGCAAACGGGGGCAGCTCTTGTTCGACCTGGGCAGCGGCTTGCTGAACGGTTATCTGTTTGCTGGCAGTCTGTGGTATTATTTGCACGCTGCCGAATGGCCCCTATTGAATCTCACCGGGCCGTATACACCATTTTATAACCTGATGGTAAAACTGCTGCCGCCCCAGGTTTTCGAATGGCAGTACCTGGTGGGCCTGGCAGTCATCATGTTGATTGCACGGATCTGGAAATGAGCGACCCCTTTGCCGATCAACTCACCATACCGCTCGATAGCGTTCACACCTACGATGAACCGGCGTGGGCGCAACTCCTGCACGTCCCGCGCGCCCAACGCGGCCTGGCCCGCATCCACCTGGTGGGTGTCGGGGGCGCCGGGCTGTCAGCCATCGCCGGCTACCTGCAGGAACGCGGCTTCACGATCTCCGGCTCGGACCAGCGGCCCAACGAGGCGACCGATGAGCTGGCGGCGCGCGGCGCGCCCATCTTTCGCGGCCATCATGCCGAACACGTCACCGGCGCGGGCCTGGATCTGCCGCCGGCCAGCCTGGTGCTGATCTCGTCCGCCGTGGCGGAGAACAATCCCGAGGTCAGCGCCGCGCACGCGGCCGGCATCCCGGTGCTGAAGCGCGCCGACCTGCTCGGGCCCCTCCTGGCCGGTCAGCACGGCATCGGGGTGGCCGGCACGCACGGCAAAACCACCACCACCAGCATGATCGCCACCATCCTGCTGCGCGGGGGCATGGATCCCAGCTTCATCGTGGGCGGCCGGCTGGATGTGGGCCCGGCCGAAGGCGCGCTGAAGTCCGTCACCGTCGCCTCACGCGCCGGCCAGGGCCCCTTCGTGATCGAGGCCGATGAGTACGACGGCATGTTCCTGGGTCTGCGCCTGGAAGTCGCGGTCGTGACCAACGTCGAGTGGGATCACGTGGACTGCTACCCGACGCCGGGGGACTTCGCAGCCGCGTTCCGCAAGTTCGTCGGGCAACTCCCGGCCGATGGCCTGCTGGTGGCCTGCGCCGATGATGCGGGCGCCCTGGCGCTGCGCGAGGCCGTCCCAGCCGGGGTGCAGGTGCGCACCTATGGGATCACCGAGTCGGCTGACTGGACCGCGCGCGAGGTGCGACCCAACGCCGCGGGCGGCCTGGATGCTGAGGTCTGGTTCGAAGGGCAGACGGTGGCCACGCTGAGCCTGCCTGTGCCGGGCCGGCACAACGTGCGCAACGCGCTGGCCGCGCTGGCCGTGGCGCACTGGCATCACATCAAGCCCGCGTGGGCCGCGGCAATGCTGTGCGATTTCAAGGGCGCAGGGCGGCGGTTCGAGCTGGTGGGCGAAGCCGGCGGGGTCACGGTGATTGACGATTACGCGCACCACCCCACCGAGGTCGCAGCCACGCTCTCGGCCGCGCGGCTGCGCTATGGCACCCGGCGCATCTGGGCCGTATTCCAGCCGCACACGTACAGCCGCACCCAGGCGTTGCTATCCGCTTTCGCGAACAGCTTCGAGGACGCGGATGTGGCGTTGTTCCTGGATATCTACGCGGCGCGGGAGAAGATTGACCTGGGCATGCACAGCCGCCAGCTCGTCGCGGTCATTGACCATCCCAACGCGCAGTATATCGGAGACATCGAAGCGGCGGCCGATCATTTGTTGGCCCACGTCGAACCGGACGATGTGGTGATTACCATGAGCGCCGGGGATGGCAACCGGGTGGGCACGCTGCTGCTGGCGGGCCTGCGCGCACGGGAGGCCGGCGCATGATGCACGCGGCCGGGGCCGCATTTTCGGCCGCGGCCGCGGCGTTGGGCGTTAGGGTGGTGGCCGGCGAGCCCCTGGCCCGCCATACCACCTTTCGCATCGGCGGCCCGGCGGATCTCTTCGCCCCCGCCACTACGCCGCAGCAACTGGCCGGCCTGGCCGACCTGGCCGTGGCGCACGATCTGCCGTTCACCGTGTTGGGTGGCGGCAGCAACGTGTTAGTCAGCGACGCGGGCATCCGCGGGGTGGTGATCGCCAACCAGACTCGGGCGTTCGGGCCGCGGCCGGCTGATTGTGGGCTGGCGGACGCCCCGGAGTCCGCGCTGATCAGCTGCTCCGGCGTCGCTTTGGCCGGCCTCGCGCGCTGGGCCATCCGCAACGGGTGGGCGGGGCTGACCTGGGCGGTCAGCGTGCCCGGCACCGTGGGCGGCGCGGTCATCGGCAACGCGGGCGCGCACGGGGGCGACATGGCCGGCAACGTTGCCTGGGCCCTGGTGGCCTATCCCGGCCTGGGTCAGCGCTGGCTGACCCAGGCCGACCTGGCCTTCGCCTACCGCAGCAGCCTGCTGAAACGCCAGTTGGCCGACGGCAGCACGCGGCCGGTGGTGCTGGCAGTCGGCTCCCGCCTGGCACAAGGCGACAGCGCGGAGATGACCGCACAGGCCGAGGCGTTCCTGGCCCGGCGCCGGGCCAGCCAGCCGATGGAACCGAGCGCCGGCAGCATCTTCCGCAACCCGCCCGGCGATTACGCGGGCCGCCTGGTGGAAACGGCCGGTCTCAAGGGCCAGCGCATCGGCGGCGCGCAGATCTCGCCGCTGCACGCGAATTTCATCGTGAACACCGGCGGCGCGCAGGCTGCGGATGTGGTCGCCCTGTTGAACCTGATGCGCCAAAAGGTTCACGCGCTGGGCGGGCCGGCACTGATCCCGGAGATCCTGTTTTTGGGCGATTGGCCCGAGCCGCCGTTATGTGCGCTGTAATGGCAACCCCATAAAGTATACTCGCATTTGTTGGCGTCAGAGGTGGTCTTGAAGATCAGAGTAGGTGTGGTTTTCGGTGGGCGATCGGGCGAGCACGAGGTGTCGTTGGCCTCGGCGCGTTCGGTGCTGCGGGTTTTGGATCGGGACAAGTACGAGATCGTGCCCATCGGCATCACCCACGAGGGGCGTTGGCTGACCGGGGGCGACCCGCTGGCGGTGCTCATGGCCGGCAACAGGCCGACCGGCGCCCTGTCCGCCCCTGCCGCCGCAAGCCAGGGCCGCGAGCTTGTGCCAGGCGCCACTGGCGGCAGCTTCCCCCGCCTCGACGTCATCTTTCCGGTGCTGCACGGCCCCTACGGCGAAGATGGGACCATCCAGGGCCTCTTGGAGCTGGCCGATGTGGCGTATGTAGGCTGCGGGGTGCTGGCCAGCAGCCTGGCGATGGACAAGATCGCCAGCAAACAGCTCTTCCTGGCTCACGGACTCCCGGTGACCCCGTTTCGCGCGGCAACGCGCGCCGTCTGGGAGGCTACGCCCGACGCCGTGATCGTTGACGTCGAGGCCCACCTGCGCTACCCGGTGTTTGTGAAACCGGCCAACCTGGGCTCCAGCATCGGCATCAGCAAAGCGAGCGACCGGGCCGAACTGCGCACCGCGCTGGATGAGGCGGCGCGCTACGATCGCCGGCTGTTGGTGGAGCAGGCGGTGGCGCAGGCGCGGGAGATCGAGTGCAGCGTGCTGGGCAACGAAGACCCCATCGTGTCTGTGCCGGGCGAGATCGTGCCCAGCAACACGTTCTACGACTACGCGGCGAAGTACCTGGATGGCCGCTCCGAGCTGCTGATCCCGGCGCCCATCACGCCCGATACCGCGGCGCATGCGCGCAAGCTGGCGCGGCAGGCCTTTGTGGCGCTGGATTGCGCGGGGTTAGCCCGGGTTGACTTCTTGTTGGAAGGGACGACCGGCAAGCTGTACCTCAGCGAGGTCAACACCATGCCGGGGTTCACCTCCATCAGCATGTATCCGCGGCTGTGGGAAGCCTCGGGCGTTTCATATGCTGAGCTGTGCGACCGCCTGATCGAGCTGGCGTTGACGCGCTACGCTGACACCCGGCGGTCGGCCACATCTTACAACGGCGCGCGGGCGATCGTTTGACAGCCAGGGCTGACTTCGATCGTCCGTCGCTGGACTGTGGTCCAGCAGCGTCCGTTGGGTTATTCGGATAAGAGCAAGGGCGGACCACAGTCCGCCGCTGGACGACAGCCACGTGAGCGCGGCAGGTTTTCCGTTGATGCGGAGAAAACCACCGGGGGTGACCGCGGAGGGTGCGCCCCGACACATTGACACCAGGACGCGACAACAGGCATGGCCACCACAAAGCGCAAAGCACGGACGTCCACAGCAGATGACGCCGCCCGGCCGGCCCAGCCGAGCTGGCGGCAGCCGCCCGCGCAACCGCGCAAACGCCGGCGGCGCAACCCGGCGACGACGCCCCAGGTTGCTGTCCGGACGGCTGAGGCCACGCGACCAGCAGTAACGCGGATGACGCGGCCAGCGCTGCCGGTGCGGGAAACGGCACGGCGGATGGGATTGGCGCTGCTGACCGTAGGACTGGCCACCGGGCTGTTTTTCTTGCTGCGCGCGCCGCAACTGACCGTCTCGGCCATCTCGACCCAAATCGGCGGAACGCAACGTCTCACCATGGATCGGGTGTACCAGGTCAGCGGGGTGAACGGTCGCAACATCTTCCTGGTGCGCCCCGAAGAGGTGGCGGCGCGCATCGGGCAGGAACCCGGCATCGCCCAGGCCGCCGTCCACGTGCGACTGCCTAACCAGGTGCTGATTGACGTGCGCGAGCACGTGCCGCTGGTCGCCTGGCACGGCATCACCACCACCGTATGGTTGACCGCCGATGGCATCGAGACGCCCCAGGTTGGCGCGCTGCCGCCGTTGCAGATCAGCGACCGCTCTGGCCTGGCGTTGGCCGAGAGCCGTACACTCTGGTCACGCGTGTTGCCCGATATCGTGGCATTACAGCAAGCGTTGCCCCAGGCCACTGAGCTCTATTACGGACAGCTCGAGGGGATCTATTTCCGGTCGCCAGAGGGCTGGACCGTGTGGCTGGGCGACACCGGGGAGGTCGCGACGAAGATCGCACTGCTCAAAACCGCCGGCCGGGAGATTGCAGCGCGCGGCGCCCAGCCCGAGGTGATTGATCTACGTTTTAGCAACAACAAAGCGTTGTGGTGGTAGGACAGGTGTACTGTGAGCGAAATGATTGCCGCCCTGGATGTGGGCACTTCTAAGATCTGCGCCCTCATCGCTGAAGTGGATGACAAAAACAACCTGCGCGTGACGGGCGCCGGCCGCGTGCCGGCGCGCGGGCTGCGCCGCGGGATCGTCGTCAACACGGCGGAGGCGACCGCGGCCATCGGCAAGGCCATCGAGGAAGCCGAGGCCGCGGCCGGGACGACCATGGAGGCCGCCTACGTTGGCATCGCAGGGGCGCACATCAACGCCGTGGGGAGCAAGGGGGTCGTGGCCGTGGGACGCAGCGGCCGCAAAGTCACCCCCGAAGACTGCCAACGAGCCCTCGACCAGGCGCGCAACATCGCCCTGCCTCACAACCGCGAGATCATCAACGCCGTGCCGCGCTGCTACAAGGTGGATGACCAGGAAGACATCCTGAACCCGGCCGGCATGTTCGGCTACCGGCTGGAAGTGGACGCCAGCATCATCACCGGCGCGACCTCGGCTGTGGCAAACCTGGTGAACTGCGTCCGCGATAACGGCCTGGAGATTGACGACCTGGTGCTGGAGCCGCTGGCCTCAGGCGAGGCGGTGTTGACCGCCGAAGAACGCCAGGCCGGCGTCGCGGTTGTGGATATTGGCGCGGGCACCACCGATATGGCCATCTACCTGGAATCGGCGCCCTGGCACACCCACGTGCTGGACGTGGGTGGCGACCACTTCGTGCGTGACGTAGCGTCGGGCCTGCGCATGCCCTACGACAAAGCAGAAGCCTTGTTCCAGCAGTTCGGGCACGCCTTGCCCGGACGGGTGCCCGTGGACGCGGAGGTGCGCAGCGGCGCGTTCGGCGAGGAGGGCCAGCAGACCGTCAACCGCCGCCTGCTCGCCGAGATCGTCAACGCTCGCGCCGAAGAGATCGCTGAGCTGATCTGCAGTGAAGTGAAACGCAGCGGATACGATGGCCTGCTGCCGGCAGGCATCGTGCTCACCGGGGGCGTGGCCCAACTCGCGGGCCTGGCGGAGCTGAGCCGGGCGCAACTGCAGTGGCCGGTGCGCATCGGGCGCCCGAACGGCCTGGTAACCGGCGTGACCGACCTGAGCAGCCCGGAGTATGCAACAGCCGTCGGCTTACTGCTCTGGGGGATGCGCCGGGGCACCGAACCGCGCAATACCCCCCCACCGTCAACTTCCAATTTCTGGAAGCGTATAGTAGAATACCTGAAGCGGTTCCTGCCCGTGCCAACCCCCTAACGTGGCGCCGATGCAGGGCGCGGCTAACGCACGCTAGTGTTGCTGAGAAGGAGCTTTCACATGACTGGGAGAGGACAACAACCCGCCTTCGTGGAGAACCCCGCGCAGATCAAGGTCTTGGGTGTGGGCGGTGGTGGTTCCAATGCAGTGAACCGCATGATCGAACAGGGGATCCGCGGCGTCGAATTCATCGCCATCAACACTGACGCGCAGGCGCTCATGCTCGCCAACGCGCCGCAGCGGCTACGCATCGGCGACAAGTTGACCAAGGGGCTCGGCGCCGGCGGTGACCCAGAAATCGGTGAGAAAGCAGCCAACGAGTCCGCCGAAGAGATCAAAGCCATGCTCAAGGGTACGGACATGGTGTTCGTCACCGGCGGCATGGGCGGCGGCACCGGCACTGGCGCGGCGCCCGTCATCGCCAAGCTGGCCAAAGAGAGCGGCGCACTCACTATCGGTGTCGTCACCAAACCGTTCAACTTTGAGGGTAATCGGCGCCGGCGGCTGGCCGAAGATGGCATCAAACGCCTGCGCGAAGGGGTGGATACGCTCATCGTCATTCCCAACGACCGGCTGCTGCAAGTCGTGGACAAGAAGGCCAGCATCAACCAGGCGTTTCTGGTGGCTGACGACGTCCTGCGTCAGGGCATCCAGGGCATCTCCGAGCTGATCACCATTCCCGGCCTGATCAACCTGGACTTCGCTGACGTACGCTCGGTGATGAATGAAGGCGGCAGCGCGTTGATGGCGATCGGCCAATCTAACGGCGAGAACCGGGCCCAGGCGGCGGCCGAACAAGCGATTCACAGCACCCTGCTGGACGTCAGCATTGACGGCGCCCAGGGCATCCTGTTCAACATCACCGGCGGCAGCGACCTGAGCCTGTACGAGGTCAACGAAGCAGCCGAGATCATCCGGCGCACCGCCGACCCTGACGCCAACATCATCTTCGGCGCCGTGGTAGACCCGAACATGAAGGATGGCATCCGCATCACTGTCATCGCGACGGGCTTCGATGCACTCAAGGAACAGAAGGTTGCTGGCGTGGAAGAGGGCCGGCGGCTGGAATTCCCCACGCGCACCTACGACCGCGAGGACCTGGATATTCCGGCTTTCCTGCGCCGCGCGCGCCAACAGTAACTACGTGGGGCGCGTGCTGCCTCCCCGGCACGCGCCCCTTTTCCGCCCCATCGCTGGGCTCGCCTTAATTCGACCTTAAAGTTTTGCGTCAATCAGGCTTGACAGCGTTACACCGGTCTCCCACGTATGATATACTTCCTTCGCAAGTTGACCACAACATATTGTATGTCAAGTACATAAGCACACAACCTGTGGTGTACTGTTTCGCACAAATCGCACTGTGAGCGTTCGCATAACGTATCCGCTCAATAAGTAGGACGCCGGGGGTCATAGACGACGGTCGAGCAAGCTTCCGGCCGGTGGACGATCGGCGTCCGCAAATACTTGAATGGATACCATATCACCGGCATCGCCCCTATCATTGCGGCGCAGCCTTATTCAGGAGGAAAAACCCATGCAGTGTCCTTACTGCGGCCAGCCAGATTCACGCGTGGTGGACACCCGCTCGACCGGGGAGAGCATCCGCCGGCGCCGGGAGTGCCAGAACTGCCGCAAACGCTTCACCACCTACGAGCAGATCTCAGAGGCGCTGCTGATCGTCAAACGCGATGGGCGCCGGGAGCCGTTCGACCGGCACAAGCTGCTGCAAGGGGTGCGCATCGCCTGCGCCAAGCGGCCGATCGCTATGGCCGACATCGAGCGCATCGTGGATCAGATCGAGGAGCACCTGTTTAGCCAAGGCAAGGCCGAGGTGCGCAGCGAAGTGATCGGCGAGATGGTGCTGGAGAAGCTGAAAGAGCTGGACGCGCTGGCGTACATCCGGTTTGCGATGGTGTACATGGAAATGGAAGATATCCAGGCGCTGCAGAAGGAGCTTGACCGGCTGATGGCCGAGCGTAAGTAGCTTTGCTGCACAGGACACCAGGTAACCATCATATCACGGTTTTCTACCGTGCATCTTCAAGGAGCCCAGTCATGACAACGGAGACGCTCAAGGCCTTCGCGCCGGTGATTCGCGCGCCGGAACAGATCGGCCTTGCTGACAACAGCCGCCAGGTGCTCAAGAAGCGTTATTTGCGCCGCGGCCCAGACGGAAACCCCGTCGAAACCATTGAAGGCATGTTCCACCGCGTCGCGCAAGCCGTGGCCGAGCCCGACGCCGCCCACGGCTATGATGTCGCGGCCACCGAGGCCAGCTTTTACGGCCTGCTGACCAGCCTGCGCTTTTTCCCGAATTCGCCGACCTTTACGGGCGCGGGGACGCCGCTGGGCCAGCTCGCAGCCTGCTTCGTGCTGCCCATCTCCGATGACATGGGCCGCGACAGTGACGGCATCTTTCAAACCCTGCGCGATGCAGCTTTGATCCAGCAGACCGGCGGCGGCAACGGCTTCTCCTTCTCGCGGCTGCGGCCCAAGGGCGACAGCGTCGCGTCCAGCGCGGGCGTGGCCACCGGCCCGGTGGGGTTTTTGCGAGTCTACGATTCCGCATTCGGCGAGGTGGCTCAGGGCGGGACAAGGCGTGGGGCCAATATGGCCGTGCTCAGCGTGGACCACCCCGACATCGAGCAGTTCGTCACCTGCAAAGCCACGGAAGGCCAGATCGCCAACTTCAACATCTCGGTGGGCATCACCGATGCCTTCATGCGGGCGCTCGAAACCGACAGCGATTTCGAGCTGGTGAACCCACGGGACGGCGCGGTATGGCGCACAGTGCGGGCGCGCGACCTGTTCGACAAGATCGTCACCTTTGCGCATCACAACGGCGAGCCCGGCGCACTGTTCCTGGACGCGGCCAATCGCTCGAATCCCGTACCGCATCTATATGATTTAAGTGCTACTAACCCATGCGGTGAACAATTTTTAGGGCCTTACGAAAACTGCTGCCTGGGCTCGGTCAACCTGGCCCAGCACATCACGCCCGACGGCCGGGTGGACTGGGAGAAGCTGCGCGAGAGCGTGGTGGTCTCCACCCGGTTCCTGGATAACGTGGTGGACGCCAACAAGTATGTGCCGGCTGTGCCGCAATTGCGCGAATCCGCGCTGCGCGCCCGGCGCATCGGCCTGGGCTTCATGGGCCTGGGCGACCTGATGTACGCGCTGGGCGTGCGCTACGGCTCAGAAGAGGGCCAGGAGTTCGCAGCCCAGGTGATGGAGTTCATCCGCTACCACTGCATGCTCACCAGCATCGAGCTGGCGCAGGAGCGCGGCCCCTTCCTGGCGATCAAGGGGAGCATCTACGACCCGGAAGATCTCAAGTGGCAGCCGCCCGCGCCTATCACGCCGTACACGCACGACTGGGGCCGGCCGGCTGTGGACTGGGCGCGCGTCGTCCAGGGGATTGTCACCCACGGCATCCGCAACGCGGCCCAGACCACCGTCGCGCCCACCGGCACCATCGGCACCGTCGCGGGGTGCGAGGGCTACGGCTGCGAGCCGGTGTTCGCCCTGGCCTACACCCGCACGGTGAAGGACGGCGAAAAAGACCTCAAGCTCACCTACACCAGTCCGCTGTTCGAGAAGGCGCTGACCGAGGCCAGCCTGGACCAGGCCACCCGCCAACGCATCAGCGAACTCGTGAGCGTCACCGGCAGCTGCCAGGCTGTGGCCGAGGTGCCTGAGGCGATCCGCCGCGCCTTCGTGGTCGCCAGCGACATCACGGCCGAAGAGCACGTGCGGATGCAAGCAGCGATCCAGGCGTTTGTTGATAATTCCATTTCGAAAACGGTCAATTTTCCTGCCGGGGCGACCGTCCAAGACGTAGAACAGGCCTACCGGCTGGCCTGGCATCTCGGCTGCAAGGGCCTGACGGTGTACGTGACCGGCAGCCGGCAGGACGTGGTGCTGGAGACCAAGGCCACGGCCGAGGCTAAGGGCAAGGGGACGGAGGAGCGGACGAATGGGGGAACGGGGGAGCAGAGGAGCGAGGGTGCAGAGGGGTACACTGCCGTCGGCGAGACCGCGCCTGGGCTGCCATATCCAACCCTCAAACGGCGTCCACGCCCCAGTGCGCTGCGCGGCCTGACGTATCGCAAGGAGACGCCCCTGGGCACCGCGTACGTCACGGTGAACATCAACGGCGGCGACCAGCCGTTCGAGGTCTTCATGAACGTGGGCAAGGCCGGCAGCGATGTCGCGGCCGTGTCCGAGGCGCTGGGCCGGCTGATCTCGCTGGTGCTGCGCTTGCCCTCGGCGCTGGATGCCAACGAACGGCTGAAGATGGTGGTGGATCAACTGGCCGGCATCGGCGGCGGCCGGTCCATGGGCTTCGGCGCGAACCGCGTGCGCTCGCTGCCCGACGCCGTGGCCCAGGTGCTGCGCGAGCACCTCAACAGCCACTTCAGCGACGACGAGAATGCCGAGGCGCTGGCCCTGGAGCAACACGATTACGTCGAGCAGCTCCCCCTGCCCATCGCCGACCGCCCCATCGGCGACCTGTGCCCCGACTGCGGCCAGGCGACCTTCATCCCGACCGAGGGGTGCCGGAAGTGTTATGCGTGTGGGTATAGTGAGTGTTGAGGGGGTAGGTTGGTAGATTGGTTGGGAGGGCTCTGAGTGTCCGCGAAAGAAGCCACCGCCCGCATCAAAATCAACAAGCTGCTCGAGGCCGCGGGCTGGCGCTTCTTCCCCGACGGAGACGCGCCAGCCAACATCCGCCTGGAGCCGAGCATCGCGCTCAAGCCGGCCGACCTGGACGCGCTGGGCGAGAACTTCGAGAAGCCGAGCAAGGGCTTCGTGGATTTCCTGCTGCTCGATGCGCGGGGCTTCCCGCTGATCGTGTTGGAGGCCAAAGCGGAGGACAAGAACCCGCTGGTCGGCAAGGAGCAGGCCCGCCGCTACGCGCGTTCGCAGAACTGCCGCTTCGTGCTCCTGTCCAACGGCAACCTGCACTACTTCTGGGACCTCGAACGCGGCAACCCCTATCTGATCACCGCGTTTCCGACGCCGGATTCGGTGATCGGCTACCAAAAGATCACGCCCAGCCCGCAACGCCTCATTGATGAACGAGTCGAAGCCGACTACATCGTCCGCACCCAGCGCCCCGGCTACGACCTTGAGGCCGCGTGGAAGAACGCAGCCGAGCGTCCCGGCTTCATCGAGGCCAACGGGCTGCGCTTCCTGCGGCCCTACCAGGTGCGGGCGGTCGCCGCGCTCCAGCGCGCGGTCAAAGAGGGCAAGGATCGCTTCCTGTTCGAGATGGCGACGGGGACCGGCAAAACCCTCATCGCCGCGGCGGTCATCAAGCTCTTCCTGCGCACCGGCAACGCCCGGCGGGTGCTCTTCCTGGTGGATCGCCTGGAGCTTGAGGATCAGGCCAGGAAAGCCCTCAGCAAGGTGCTCGGCAACGATTACCAGGTCGTCATTTACAAAGAGAATCGCGACGACTGGCGCCGCGCCGATGTGGTCGTCACAACGGTGCAGTCGTTGTTGTTCAACAACAAGTACCAGCAGCTCTTCTCGCCCACCGATTTCGACCTGGTGATCTCCGACGAGGCGCACCGCTCCATCGGCGGCAACGCCCGCGCGGTCTTCGACTTTTTCGTCGGCTACAAGCTCGGCCTCACCGCGACGCCGCGCGATTATCTCAAGCGGTTCGACCGGGCCAGCCCGACCACCCGCGACCCGCGCGAGCTTGAGCGCCGGCTGCTGCTGGACACCTACCGCACCTTCGGCTGTGAGAACAGCCAACCGACCTTCCGCTACTCGCTGCTCGACGGCGTGAAGGACGGCTTCCTGGTCAACCCGACCGTGGTGGACGCCCGCACCGACATCACCACGGCGCTGCTCTCGGCCGACGGGTTCGTCGTCTCGTTCACCGACGACGCCGGAGAAGACCAGCAGGAAGCGTTCCGGCAGCGCGAGTTCGAGAAGCGCTTTTTCGCCGACGCCACCAACCAGCTTCTCTGCAAGACCTTCCTGGAGAACGCGCTGCGCGACCCGATCAGCGGCGAAGTCGGCAAGTCCATCGTCTTTGCGGTCAGCCAGAACCACGCGGCCAGGCTGGTGCAGATCCTCAACCAGATGGCCGACCGGATGTTCCCCGGCAAGTACCAGTCCGACTTCGCGGTGCAGGTCACATCGCAGATCCCCGACGCCCAGCAGTTTACGATCAACTTCACGAACAACAACCTGCTCGGCTCGACCAATTTCCTGCCCGCGTACAAGACCAGCAAGGCGCGCGTCTGCGTGACCGTCGGGATGATGACCACCGGCTACGACTGCCCCGACATCCTCAACCTCGGCCTGTTCCGGCCGATCTTCTCGCCGACCGACTTCATCCAGATCAAGGGCCGCGGCACGCGCCGGCACAACTTCCTGGATCAGCTTTTCGATGCGAGCCTGAAAGACGCCGTCGCACAGCCGCAGAAGACCGCCTACAAGCTGTTCGACTTCTTCGCCAACTGCGAATACTTCGAGGCGGGGTACAACTACGACGAGGTGCTGAAGCTCCCCCGGCCCCAGGGCCAGGCGCGCAGCGAGGACGGCGGCGACACCGGCCCCACGATGGTTGTCGACGCCTACGAGCACCTGGGCGCGGACATCCTGGCGACGATCAAGGAGGAAACCGTCGGCTTCGAGGGGATGAAGATTGACCGGATGTTCTTCGAGAAGTTCGAGGACACGGTGCGCGGGAACGCGGCCATCGCCAGAGACATCGAGGCGGGCCGTTGGGAGCGCGCCGTGGACACCGTCAACCGGGAGGTCTTGAACAAGCCGGAGGAGTTCTTCACCCTCGACAAGCTGCGCAAAGCCGCGGCCGTGGATCGCCGCCTGACGTTGCGCGAGATCCTGGAAAAGGTCTTCGGCCTGATTCCACGCTTCAAGTCGAAGGACGAACTACTGGAGGAGGAGTTCGCCAAGTTCGTCGCCGACGCCCGCCCCGCCGAGGCCGAGGCGATCCCGGCGATCAAAACCTTCTTCAAGGCCTACGTCACCAGCGATCAGATCCGCTACATCATCGAGGCGAAGCAATTCACCGACCTGGCGACGAACCCGGTCTTTTCCACGCGCGATTTTCGGGCCGTGCCGGCGCGGTATCGCGCGTTGGTGCCGGAGTATGTCAAGGATTATGTATCGCTGAATCAGTTTGCTGCATAAAACTGCAAGGTGAAGTATGACAAAGCTCAGGCCGAGCGGAGGCTACCGCGAGCTGCGTAGCTTTCAGATAGCCACCATCATCTACGATGCCACCTATTGGTTCTGCGAGCGTTACCTCGATCCCCGCTCGCGCATGAGCGACCAAATGGTGCAGGCCGCGCGCAGCGGCCGGCAGAACATCGCCGAGGGCAGCCGCGCCTCCGCCACCTCCTCTCAGACCGAGCTGCGTCTGGTCAATGTCGCTCGTTCCAGCCTGGAAGAGCTGCTTCTCGACTACGAGGACTTTCTGCGACAGCGCCGCCTCAGACAATGGGCGCCGAATGACCCTGAAGCGTTGGCCGTGCGCCGGATAGGGCAGCAGTACCCGGAGAACCCGTCTGAACAGGCAGGGCTATCGGATCAGCAGCGTTACGCCCTCTACGCCAAATGGCTCGATCACGACGATCCCGCTATCCGTGCAAATGCCTTGCTCTGTCTCATCAACCAGGCCAACTACCTGCTCGACAAGCAGATAGCCTCACTGGAAACGCAGTTCATCGAGGAAGGCGGCTACAGCGAACAACTTGCCGCCGCTCGCCTGGCCGAACGCAACCGCAAGAGAGAGGGCCATTCCCCGGACCCCGTTCCCACTTGCCCCCAATGTGGCAAGACGATGGTGCTACGGACCGCCCAGAAGGGCAAAAGCGCCGGGAAGCAGTTCTGGGGTTGCTCAGGGTACCCCGATTGCAAGGGACTGGTGGAGATCTGAGATATCTGTCCGATCTGACGAATCCGTCGAATCATCCATCTGATCCGGCAGATTCGACAAATCACCCAAAGGACCCCCATGCTAGACGCCGACACCCGCCGCCGCATTGACACCGCCCGCGACATCCTCGTGGGCAAGGTGCCCGACCCCAAGAGCCAGGTCGAGCAGATCACCATCGCGCTGATCTACAAGTTCATGGATGACATGGACGCCGAGAGCGAGGAGTTCGGCGGGGTGCGCAAGTTCTTCGCCGGGGAGTTCGCGCGCTACGGCTGGGCCAGGCTGATGCACGCCGGGCTGGGCGGTTTCGAGACGCTGAACCTCTACGCCGAGGCGATCGCCAAGATGCCGGAGAACCCCGGCATCCCGCTGCTGTTCCGCAACATCTTCAAGAACGCCTACCTGCCCTACCGCGACCCCGAAACGCTGAAGATGTTCCTCAAGGTCATTGACGAGTTCACCTACGACCACTCCGAGCGGCTGGGCGACGCGTTCGAGTATCTGCTGTCGGTGCTCGGCTCGCAGGGGGACGCGGGACAGTTCCGCACCCCGCGCCACATCATTGATTTCATGGTCGCCGTGGTGGACCCGCAGAAGACCGAGACCGTGCTCGATCCGGCCTGCGGCACCGCGGGGTTCCTGATCTCCTCCTACAAGCACATCCTGCGGGCCAACACCGACGCGCGGGGCCACAGCACCCTGACCCCTGATGAGCGCGGCCGCCTGGCGGGGAACTTCCGCGGCTATGACATCTCGCCCGACATGGTGCGCCTGTCGCTGGTGAACCTCTACCTGCACGGGTTCGCCGACCCGCACATCTTCGAGTACGACACGCTGACCAGCCAGGAGCGCTGGAACGAGTACGCCGATGTGATCCTCGCCAACCCGCCGTTCATGTCGCCGAAGGGGGGCATCAAGCCGCACAACCGCTTCTCGGTGCAGAGCAAACGCTCCGAGGTGCTCTTCGTGGACTACATGGCCGAGCACCTGACCCCGACCGGCCGCGCCGCCATCATCGTGCCGGAGGGGATCATCTTCCAGAGCCAGACCGCCTACAAGCAACTGCGCAAGCTGCTGGTGGAGACCGCGCTAGTCGCCGTGATTTCGCTGCCGGCGGGGGTGTTCCAGCCCTATTCCGGCGTCAAGACCTCGATCCTGATCCTCGACAAGGCGCTGGCGAAACGAGCGGATGCCATCGCCTTCTTCAAGGTGGAGAACGACGGCTTCGGCCTGGGCGCGCAACGCCGGGAGATTGACCGGAACGACCTGCCGGCGGCGTTGGCCGCAATTACGAATTACAAATTGCGAATTACGAATGGTGAGGCGGTCACGGCGAGCGATTTCGTCATTCCTGATTCGCAATTCGTAATTGTAGCGAAGGAGAGGATCGCGGCGAATGGGGAGTACAACCTGAGCGGGGAGCGGTATCGGGAGGGGGCAACCCATGCCGGCTTGAAGTGGCCGCTCGTCCCAATCGGAGAATGCTGTGAAGTTAGAGGTGGAAAGCGGCTTCCAATGGGCGAGCAGTTCTCGAACGCCCCCACCAATCATCCCTACATTCGCGTTTCCGATTTCCGCGACCAATCTGTCGATCTGAGTAACCTCAAGTTCGTTTCTGAAGAGGTTTATAGACAGATTGCTCATTACACGATTTCTTCGGCAGACGTGTACATCTCAATCGCAGGCACCATTGGTCTGATGGGAGCGGTTCCCGAATCTCTGAATGGCGCAAATCTTACAGAGAACGCTGCCAAGTTGGTATTTGACGCCGACGTGATCGACAAGCGATTCCTTTCCATCGTTGGGAATGCGGACCCCGTTCAAAGCCAAATTCGTTCCCTCACTCACGCCGTTGGCGTCCCAAAGCTCGCGCTAGAGCGAATCAAGACGCTGAGAATTCCCCTGCCGCCGCTGGAAGTGCAGCATGAGATCGTAGCCGAGATCGAGGGCTACCAGAAAGAGATTGCGCGTCTGCAGAACGCAATCAAAGATGAAGAGAAGAAGATCCAGGCAACCCTGGCACGTGTTTGGGGCGAGGACGCGCCGACCCTGGGTGAAAGGAGGCCATGAATGGCAGAATACGGCGAATGGAACCGCAAGGGCGCGACCCTGAGCGACGTAACGGCCGAGGCCGAATACGGCGTGAGCCGCGACTTCATCATCAAAGGGATCGAGGCGGCCAAACTGGAATATAGACCTGGGGCGATATGGGGCAACCCGTACCTCCGAATCCTGCGCAGCCAGCTTGAAAGGTACATCGCGGAGGAACTTGGCGAGGAGTATTTGGCGAGAGTCAAGGGTCAGACGGAACTGCGCCAGGTCAAGAAGGAAATTGCCGACCTCAAGAAGCAACTGGCGGCGCTTGAGGCCCGGAAGGATGCCATCGAGGCATCGTTGAAGTAATGCCGCAACGGAGGCCGTCAGTTGATGAAAGACGAGAAAATCAGCGTCAGCGAATTGAAGGACATCGCCATCCTGTACCGGGGCGATATCTACGAGTTGGCTTGTTTGCTCTTGAAGCTCTATGACGCCAAAAATGCGGGCACAAATGTCCAGTCACGGCACACCGTGCGCGGCCTGGCAGGCGATTACGCCATGTTGTTGCGTTGGGATCGCGAACGAGTGTTGGCGGTGCTGGCCCCCCACAACTTACCGCTTGGGGCGACGGTTGAGCACGAT
>DAOUAT010000045.1:0-9916 GCA_034433275.1 Anaerolineae bacterium | reverse complement strand
GAGTTGATCACCTGCACCGGCGCGCCCTGCTTGAACAGCTCCACGCCCACCGATAGCCCGGTCACCAGGATGTCCACGTCCCCGCGCAGGAATTCAGCGTTGGCCTGGGTGTGGTTGGTGAAGATCGTGACCTCGGCGTCACCCATCCGCTGCGCGGCCAGCAGCACAGGGATGGATGAGGGCGTGGCCGGCGCGTAGATGACGACTTTCGCGTGTATTGGCGACGCACCAGCGGGCGCTGGTGTCCGCGTCGTGGGCGGCAACGCCACACAGCCGGCCAGCAGCAGGGCTACAACGGTCGCCAACGCCGGAAGACGAAGCGCACTCGGTACGCGCATGGATAACCTCATCAAATGTCAGGCAGGTAGGCCACCCGCTGGAGCGCGGCTGACTCGCTTCCCGGGCACGGCTTCCCCCTACACTGCTTGTGCGTAAAGTTCGATCGTCTGCCGCATGAAGTCTTCGTCAATGCGGCCCATCGGGGTGGCGGTTTCGAGGATCCGCCGCGGGATGCGCAGCGTCGCCGGATCGAACCCCTCGCGCAGCTTGAAAGCTTGCTTGCGGTGCAGCGTGTCGGCGGCGAAGCGCGCCAGATCGTCGGCCGACCAGACGAAGCCGGCCGTCGCCAGCGCCCGCAGGACGACCTCGGGCGTGTAAATGCCGCGCGCAAACAGGCAGACCCCCAGGCTGGTGAGCACCTGGCGCCAACGCTCCTCCTCCAACAGGCCGGCCGCCACCCCTGCGGGCGTCAGCACCTCGCCTTTGGCCCCCGCCTTTTGATCCAGCGCATAGCCGCCGCTGTCCAGATGGCTGTGCCGTGCGCCAGTCAGATAACCTGCGTGACAGGCCGGGCCGGTGTGATAACCCGGCATTTCGTTCTTGCCGAAAGTCAGCGCAAAGTCGGCGCCGCCGTAAAGCGTGGCGGCGTGATCAGCCCCGCGCGCCAACGCCCGATAGAAGTCGTTCGGCTGGCTGACGATGCGCTTGAGAGCTGCAATGTAGGCCGGATAGTTGCCCCAGGCCAGCGCCAGCCCATCGGTCTCCCGCGTCGAGATGAGACCGCGATCCAGCGCTTCGGTGGCCCAGGCCAGGGTCACACCGGCGCTCATCACATCCAGCCCCTGCACCTCCGCCTCGTCCAGCAGTTGGAACAGTCCGCTCACGTCGCTGCCGCCCAACAGGCTGCCCATGGCGAAGATCGGCTCGTGGTCGTAGCCGATCATCGAGGTCTTGTAGAAGTACGGCTCTTTCGGATAGGGCAGCCGCAGGGTGCCCAGATGGACGCACGCGACGGGGCAGTGAGCGCAGGCTACGCGGCGGCCCAGGTATTCTGCGGCCAGCCGTTCGCCGGAGATCGCCTCCGCGCCCTCGAAGTGCCCGGCTTGCAGGTTGCGCGTCGGCAGCGCGCCCAGCGCGTTCAGCGGCAGGACGTTGACTGCTGTGCCCAGCTCATGGTACTTCTTCATCACGGGTGACTCGGTGGCGCCCTTGTAGATCTCATCGTAGAGCGCCCGGTAAGCCCGGCGGTCGGCCACCGGCAACGCGCGCTGCCCCGAGATCACCAGCGCCTTCAGCAGTTTGCTGCCGAAGACCGCGCCCAGCCCCAGCCGGCCAAAGTGCCGGAACGTCTCAGTGATCACCGCCGCATAGGTCACGCGCCGCTCGCCCGCGCGACCGATGCGCATGATCGTGCGCACCCCCGATCCGCCTTCGCGTTGGCGGATGATCGTGCCGACCGTGTAGGCGCTGGACAGCCCCCACAGCGCGCTGGCATCGCGGAAATGGACCTTGTCCCCATCCACCACCAGGTAAACGGGCGTCGCGCTGGCCCCATGGATGACGATCGCCCCGTAGCCGGCCATGCGGATCGCCACCGCGCTGCGGCCGCCGGCGTGGCTTTCGCCCAGGTTGCCCGTGTGCGGCGATTTGAACATCGCCACAGCTTTGGAGCCGAGCGGGTAGAGGCCCACCAGCGGCCCCACCGTCAGGATGATCGGGTTGTCGGGGCCGAGCGGATCGCAGCCCGGCTTGCACGCCTCCTCCAGGAGCCGGATCGCCGCGCCCGCGCCGCCCAGGGCCGCATCGAACAGCTCGGGCCGCTCCTCAACCGAAAAACGGCGGCGCGAAAGGTCAATGGTCAGCACGCGGGACAGCGGATCATTCTTCAGCATGGGCCACCTTTCCTTCCGCGCCCGCGCTGCTCGGCCCGATTTCGGTCATGCCGAGCACGTCATAGGGGCAATACGCGGCGCAGTAACCGCAATAGACGCAGATTTCCGGCTTGTTCTGCTCCCGATCCCAGAAGACCGCGCCGAACGGGCACGCCTCGACGCAGTTGTAGCAGCCGATGCACAGCTCAGGCTTCAGGCGCACGCCGGCGGCGGCGCGCACCGGCAGCGCGTCTGTCGGGCACACCCTGGCGCAGGGCGGATCGGGGCACGCCCGGCAGACGACCACCACGTACCCCTTCCGCACGCCACCGGCCGATCTGACCCAGATGCTCGACGCCGCCAGACCACCGACGCCGGACCGCCGCGCGCACGCGAACATGCACGACTGGCAGCCCACGCAGCGTTCCGCGTCCAGCACAGAGAGCCGTTTTGCCATTATTGCTCCTAATCTCGGAGAACAAACCGGGTTTCTCGGAGAAACCCGGTTTGTTCTCCGATCTCCTAATCTTCCACGTGTACCAGCGCCCCCGGCCGCTCGAACACCAGGCCGCGCTTGGCGTCCAGCACGATCTGCAGGCCGTCGTGCAGGGCTGCGATCTCCTCACGGACGCCAACCACAGCGGGCAGCCCCAGCTCCAGCGCCAGCAGCCGGCAGTGCGAATCTGGGTTCGGGTCAGCGGTCACCAACCCGGCCGCGCGGCGCAGGATCGGCACGAAGGCGCGGTCGGTGCAGGACGTGACAACGATTTCGTCAGGATCCACCACGCGCATATCGGCCGGGAAGGGCGGCTCCAGCCGGCGGACGCGACCGATCACCCGGCGCTCGCCCAGGCCGCTGCCGTGGGCCAGCACGCGCTCGATCAGGTGTACTTTCATCAGGTTGGTGGCGCCCACCCCGTAGCCCACCGAGCCGCCGGTGATGACGATGATGTCCCCTTCGGCCGCATAGCCGCGGCGCTGCGCCGCCTCGACAGCCGCATCGAGCACCTGATCCGTCGTGTTGGCGCGCGGGGCCAGGATCGGGTAGACGCCCCACACCAACGCCAACTGGCGCTGGGTGATCGGACTGGGGGTCACGGCCACGATGGGACAGTGCGGCCGGAAGCGCGCGATGGTGCGCGCCGTCTCCCCCGATACCGTCGGCGCGACGATGGCCGCCGCACTGAGATCAATGACGGTGTCCACCGACGCGTGCGCCACCGCCTCGGCAAAGGTGCGGCCGGGGGTCGCAGGGATCTGTCGCGTGGGCAGCGCAGCTTGCGCGGCCTCCGTTTCGCCCGCGATGCGCGCCATCGTCTCCACCGCCAGCACGGGATATTTGCCCGCGGCGGTCTCGCCCGACAGCATGATCGCGTCCGTGCCATCCAGGATGGCGTTTGCGACGTCGCTGGCCTCGGCGCGCGTGGGCCGCGGGTTACGGATCATGGAATCCAGCATTTGCGTGGCCGTGATCACCGGCTTGCCTACGAGATTGCACTTGTGGATGATGCGCTTCTGGATCATGGGCACGACTTCGGTTGACATCTCGATGCCCAGATCCCCGCGCGCCACCATGATCCCGTCGGCGGCCTTGATGATGGCGTCAATGTTATCAACCGCCTCCGGCTTCTCGATCTTGGCGATCACAGGCGTCGGCCGGCCCAACACGGTCAGTTCCCGCACCATGTCTTTGAGCTCCAACACCTCGTCGGCGGTGCGCACGAAGGAGATGGCGATCCAGTCAACCTGCTCCTCCAGCGCGAACTTGAGGTTCTCCCGATCCTTGTCGGTGATCGCCGGAATGGAGAGCGCCGCGCGGGGCAGGTTCAGGCCTTTGTTGGACGTGAGCAGGCCGCCGGTCACCACTTGCGTCTCGATCTCGCCGCCGTGTACGTCTGTGACCTTCAACTCCAACAGCCCATCGTCAATCAGGATGCGGTCGCCGGCGCGCACGGCTTCGGGCAGGCCCTCGTACTGCACGGGCACGCGACCCGGCCCGCCGATGATCTGCTCCGTGGTCAGGGTCAGCGGCTCGCCGACGGCCAGGGGCACCCCTTCCGGCGGCATGATGCCAACGCGCAGCTTCGGCCCTTGCAGGTCGGCCAGGAGCGCGACCGGTTTGCCCAGTTGTTCCGCGGCTTGGCGGATGCGCTGGATGTTCTCGCGGTGGAAGGCCGGGTCGCCGTGCGACATGTTGAGGCGCGCCACATCCATCCCGGCGTGGATCAGCGCCTCGAGGGTGGCCGGGTCGCGGCTGGCCGGCCCGACGGTGCAGACAATTTTCACGCGTAGCATCGGTTCTCCTTCGCGCCGCTGCAGGCGAGCTTACTTCATCTTGATGCCCAGTCGGTCGTACAGCACAGGAAAGTCCAGGTTGTCAGAGAGCAAGGCCGTGAACCGTCTGACTTTGCTGGCCTGTTGCACCCGGCTCCGGCCCATCAGACCCTCAACCACTTCGATCGCGCGCAGGGTGTCCATGTCGGCCAGCAACACGGGCACCCCCAACTCATCGGCCCGGTTCAGCACGACGGGGCTGGGATACAGGTTGCCGGTCAGGATCAAGCAGCGGGTGGAGGTTTCGAGGGCCGCCAGTTGGATATCGACGCGGTCGCCGCCCGTGATCACCGCCTTTTTGGTGAGCCGGCGGAAGTAGGTCAACGCGGATTCGGCGCTCATCGCGCCCACCAGCATGTTTTCGACCAACTCGCCGGTCTTGTCCACGCCACAAAGGACCTCGGCGCGCAGACCTTCAACCAACTCAGCGACGGTCGGGGCGGAGAGCACCGGGTCTACGGGCAGAACGCCCAGCACGGGCAACTGATGCCGCAGCAGGTACGGCGTCACTGCGGTGGCAACATGATCCATGAAGGCGTGGGGCGTCTCGTTGATGACCACCCCGATCAGGTCGGCGCCGAAATAATCTTGCGCGGCCAGCGCACGGTCGGTGAGCAGCGTCTGGTCATACTTGAGGATGATGACGACGCGCGCTGCCGTCAGTGCGACGACACGCTTCGGCGACAGGCCGGCGATGTAGCCTTCGCGCCAGCTGCGCCCGCCTTCCAGCACCAGCAGGTCGCGGTTGGCCGACAGTTGGTTGAAGGCGGCGATGAATTGTGGTTGATAATCAACCTCCGGCCCCTGGAACTGCTGCTCCAGCCTGGCCGGGGTCAGCGCCACCGGCCCCAGCAGCGCAGGCGGTTCCGGCATGTTGTAGACCTGTTTGGCAAAAGCCACGTCGTCGTCGTAGGGCAGACCCTCACGAAGCCGGCAGTTGACGTTGACGGGCTTCATATAGCCCACCTTCAGCCCATCGGCGCTAAAACGCGTCCCCAGGCCGATGCACAAGGCCGATTTACCGGAAAAAGTTTCAGCGGAAGTTACGTACAGGTTTGCCATGTCAATCTCCTTAGTCTGGGCAAGGTGGTCTCGCCCCTACGCCGTGAGCGCCAGACGCATGTCCAGGCCCAGCGCGCCTTGTCCTGCAGGAAAGACCAGCAGCGGGTTGATGTCCAACTCGACAATTTCAGGGAAATCGGTGACCAGTTGTGAGACACGCAGCAGCGTGTCGGCGATCGCGTCCAGGTCGGAGGGTTTCTCACCGCGCACCCCGCGCAGCAGAGCATAGGCGCGGATTTCGGCCAGCATCTCACGCGCTTCGCGCCGGTCAATCGGGGAGACACGGAAGGTCACATCCTTCAGCGCCTCCACGTACACACCGCCCAGCCCGAACATCAACAGCGGCCCAAACTGCGGGTCACGGTTCACCCCGATGATGCACTCTTTGCCGCCTTTGACCATCTGCTGCACCTGGCAGCCCCAGATCACAGCATCCGGCGCGTGACGGGTGGCCCGATAAACGATCAGGTCGAAGGCATCGCGCACCTCGGCCGCGTTCGTTAGATTGAGTTTGACGCCGCCGATGTCGGTCTTGTGCAGGATGTCAGGCGAGGCGATTTTCATGACGACCGGATAGCCCATCGCGTCGGCCGCCGCGACCGCCTCATCAGTGGTTCTGGCCAGCGCCGTTTTGGGCATGGGGATGCCATAGGCAGCCAGGATCTCACGCGCCTCGGCATCGCCCGCCGTCACCCGGTCTTCGCTGCGCAGCGCGTCGATCGTCTGACGCACCCGGTCCCGATCCACAGCCAGCGGCTCCACGTTTAGCTCGGGCGTATTGAGCCATTGGCGCCGCTGCCACAGCGCAGCGATGGCCGCCACCGCACGCTCCGGCACTGCGTAGTTGGGCACCCGGTACTGCGTGAGGATCTCCACTGCGGGACGGATCGCCTGGTCGCCCAGAAACGCGCCAAAAGCCGGCTTCTTGTATTTGCGCGCCAGCTCGCCCAACACCTGGGCGGTCTGCTTGATTTGGGTGGCGGCCTGCGGCGTCAAAACGACCAACACGACGCCGACGTTGGGATCGCTGAGCGCCGCCTCAATCGCCAACTCGTAGCGATCGGCCGGCGCATCCCCCAGCACGTCAATCGGGTTGACGACGCTGGCGGCCGCAGGCAGCGCCGCGCGCAGCTTTTGCTGGATCTCGGGCGTGAGGGAAGCCAGCCGCATCCCCATCCGTTCGATGGCATCCGATGCCATGATGCCCGGCCCACCCGCATTGGTCACTACGGCCACGGCATCGCTCTCCGGCAGCGGTTGGCGATCGAACGCCTGGGTGAAATCGAACAACTCCTGGATGGAGGCCGCGCGCACGATGCCCACCTGTTTGAACGCGGCATCGTAAGCTTTCTCCGAACCCGCCAGCGTACCCGTGTGGGACGACGCCGCGCGCGAGCCCGCGCTGGTGGTGCCCGACTTGATGGATACGACGGGCTTGATGCGCGTCACCTGGCGCGCGGTCCGCATAAACTCGGCGCCGTCGGAAATCCCCTCCAGGTAGGCCACGATCACGTTGGTCTCCGGATCCTCTGACCAGGCGCGCAGGAAGTCAATCTCGTTGAGATCCGCCTTGTTGCCGATGCTGTAGAAGCGTGAAAAGCCGGTGCTCTGGCCGAGCGCCATGTCCAGGATCGAGGTACACAGCGCGCCTGACTGCGACATGAAGGCGATGTTGCCTCGCCGGGGCATGCCAACCGCAAACGAAGCGTTGAGGCTGGCGACCGTGTCAATGATGCCCAGGACATTCGGCCCCACGATGTGGATGCCATAGCGCCGCGCCGTCTCGAGCAATTGCTGCTCCAACTGCCGGCCCTCGCGGCCGACCTCACGAAAACCGGCCGAGATCACGACCGCGCCGGTGATGCCTTTTTGCCCACACTCTTCGATGACACCGGGCACGGCCCTGGCGGGCACAAGCACCACCGCCAGGTCCACCGGACCCAGGATCTCCTTGACCGACGAATAGGCCGGCAGGCCCAGTATTTCATCTGCTTTCGGGTTGATCGGATAGATTTGGCCCCGGTAGCCGTAGCGGATGACGTTTTGCAACACCGCATAGCCCAGTTTTTCGGGACTAGGGGATGCGCCCACCACGGCCACGCCTCTTGGGTTAGTAAATGCTTCGAGCATAGTGTCTTCCTTTGGGTAGTTGCCCTCATGTGACGATATCCCAGCCAGGGGGAATCGGGTCTACGACACGTCGGCGTGCGCCATCAGTCGCGCGATGGGGCGCAGCGCCAGCCACCACTGCTCTCGCGGCCGCTGGTGCACGGCATCCGCCAGGAGCGGCATCTCGTCCAGGCTGTGGATCCCCACGTGACCGTTCTGCATCCCGATCAGCGCGGCGGTCGCCGAGCCTGTTTCGGCCTCCTCGATCAGGAAGGACGTGCAGCGTGCGGCCAGCCGGGTGGCCTGGATGCGGTCGAACGGCGATGGGTCGCCGCCCTGCTGCAGGTGGCCGAGGATCGCGGTGCGCACGTCGAACAAACCTTCGCTCTCCTGCTCGAACAGCGCCGAGATGAACTGCGCCGTGTACAAGGGGTTGGCCCGCTCGTTGCGGATCATCAGGCTCTTCCGCTGGCCGCCCCGGAAGCCGCGTTTCATCTTGGCCAGGTCTGCCTCCAGATCGTGCAGGGTGATCCCTTCTTCGGGCAGATAGGCGCGCTCCGCGCCGGTGGCGATGGCGCTCATCAGCGCCAGATAGCCGCACTGCCGGCCCATCACCTCGACCACGAAGCAGCGCCGCGCCGCGACCGCGGATTGCTTGATCTTGTCCACCACTTCCACGATGTTGTTGAGCGCAGTGTCCGCGCCGATGCAGATTTCGGTGCCGGGCAGGTTGTTGTCAATCGAGGCGGGCAGGCAGATGATCGGGATGTTGAAGGCCGGGAAGTTGGCTCGCTCTGCCAGCAGCTTGTGGGCCGTCTCATAGGCCAGCCAGCCGCCGATGATCAACAGGCCATCAATCCCGTGCGCCTGCAGGGTGGCCGTGATGGCGGGGAGATCAGCGTCGGTGGGCGCCTTGCGGCTGGTGCCCAGTTGCGAGCCACCCATCGAACCCCAGCCGTGGACGCTCATCCAGTCGAATTCCTCGATCTCGTCCTCGATCAGGCCGCGGAAGCCGTTGTGCACCCCCAGGACGATGTGTCCCTTGTCAATCGCCAGCCGGGCCGCCGCGTGTACGGCCGTGTTCATGCCCGGCGCTGCTGCGCCCACGGTCAAGACCCCCAGGCGCAAGCGGCGCTGATCGGGCGGCGGCGGATGGGGCAAGGCCCGGCTCAAGGTGCGGAACGTCCGGTACGCCTCATTGAAGCTGTTGCCGCGCAGCGCCATGGCCCGCTCGTAATCTCCCGCGGCGATGGCCTCGGGCACCGCGCGGGTCTGTTGGACGCACTCCATCAGCGGGTGGCGCCGGACGCGGTTGTAGCGCATGCCGATCATCTGCGGCTCGCTCTCCGAATCGGCCGCCAGCAGCTCATCCACGGCCGCGGCGCCGACCAGGGTGCTCATCCAGCGGTCGAAGGCGCTCGGCGCGCCGCCGCGCTGGACATGCCCCAGGATCGTTGAGCGCACGTCCTCGTTCAGCCGTTCGGCCAACACCTGACGCACATACTCCGCGGTGATCGGCTTGCCGTGCTTGTCTCGCGCGCCCTCGGCGACGACCACCGTGAGGTCGCGGCGGCCCGCGGCCCGGCCGGCCTTCAGCAGATCACACATCTGGGTTTCCCAGTCATCCACGCTGGGCGGACGTTCGGGGAAGAAGGCATAGTCGGCGCCACCGGCCAGCCCGCTCATCAACGCCAGGTAGCCACAGTTGCGCCCCATCACCTCGACGACGAAGCTGCGCCGGTGGCTGACCGCCGTGCTGCTGATCTGATCCAGCGCTGCGGTGATGCGGTGCAGCGCGGTGTCTGCGCCGATGGTCATGTCGGTGCCGTAGAAGTCGTTGTCAATGGAGCCGACCAGCCCGACGATGCTCAGGGATGCGTGGCGCTCGGCCAGCTCGGCCGGGACTGCGCCGGTCTGCACCAGCTCGGCCAGGAGCGAGGCCCATTCCTGGCGGAACAGATCGGCGCCGGTCAGGCTGCCGTCGCCGCCGATCACCACCAGGCGGTCAATGTCGCGTTCCAACAGGTGTTTGGCCGCTGCGAGCCGGCCCTCGCGCGTGCGGAAGGCCGCGCAGCGCGCCGTGCCGATCACGGTGCCGCCACGCTGCAAGATGCCGCCGACGTCATCCCAGGTCATGGCGCGGATGCGGTCGCCGCCGTCCACCATGCCCTGGTAGCCTTCGTAGATGGCGTAGACCGCGACGCCGCGGTTGAGGGCCGTGCGCACGACCGCGCGCAGGGCGGCGTTCATGCCGGGCGCAT
>DAOUAT010000044.1:0-1944 GCA_034433275.1 Anaerolineae bacterium | reverse complement strand
ACTGCGAGCGCCGCCACGCGGCCGTTCCCCCCCCGGCAACCGCTAACGCGCCCGCCCCCACATCGTTTCGTCATCCTGGCTTGACTCACAGCAGTGCGTGAACCGCAAGGAGGCGTTCCCATGAAAGGGCACACATCGTATTTCCTCATCGTTGCATCCGTTTGTCTGTCCGTCGCCGCCGGCTGCGCAGCGCCAGCGGCGACGCCCGTTCCACCGCTGGCGACCCCCGAGCCGCCCACACCCACGCCCGTGCCGCCAGCAGCCGCGGCGCCGGATTCGTTCGCCGTGGTCCAGGCCTGGGCGGACGCCATTTACAGCGGCGATGTCGACGAGGCGCTGTCGTATTTCACCGACGACGGCAATTACCTGCTTGGCTATACCGAGTACGGAAAGGACTCGCTGCACTGGGTATTCAACTGGTTGGCAGGCCTGGAAACGAAATGGGAGTTCCTCGATTGTCAGCCAGGCGAAGACTCAATCGCCTGTAACATGACTGTGCTTGACGGTTGCATGGCGGCCTCAGGCTCTAAAGGACTGCCAGTGAAGGCTGCGTTCACCTTCCAGGATGGCAAGATTAAGGAAGTCACCGGGTATGGCATCGGGCCCGAGTGGGATGCCTACTGGGATTTCGTCAGCCTTGTTGGATCCTGGGAAGGCGTCAATCGTCCCGAGGAATCGGCCAAAGCTATCGAAGGAACCCTGGAGGGAGGCGCCGTGCGGATCGGGATTTGCCGGGATTATGCGGCCGCCATGAAGACCCAACCCGCCGCCACCGAAGCGGCCGCGCAGGCCTGGGTGGCTGCGCTCAACAACGGCGACGTGGACGCAGCGTTGGCGCTCTTTAAGGGCGAGACCATGTTCAAGTTCTGGAACGACACCAGCCAGGGAGAAGAGCAGGTGCGCGCTATGTTCGACTGGCTGGCCGGCAAGGAGACGCAGTACCAGATCACGAACTGCGAGTGGATGGGCACCGGTGTCAAGTGCGATGTAGTCGCCGTTGATGGTTGCATTGCTGCCTCAGGTGTTCCGGACGGCCTGCATGGCAAGCTGACGTTCGATTCTTATGAGGATGGCAAGCTGAAATCGGTTAGCGGCGTGTTGTTAGTGACCGAGCGCAAGGCCTACCAGACCTGGCTGGACGCCGAGCGCGCCTGGGCTGCGGCGGCGCACGCGGATGAGCTGGCCCAGGCCGAGGGCTACAGCAAGCCGGCTGGGGCGATTGCGGTCAAGCTGTGCCGGGAGTATGCTGCAGCGCCGGCGGAAGCTACATCTTCGACAACTGAAGCCCAGCCGGGCCTGCCGACCGCCGCGCCCATCCCCATCATTTGGGATGACGACGGCAGTATTGACGGGGTGACAGCACTGCTCTATTTGCTGCGCAATCCCGCCTTCGAGGTCAAGGCCGCCACCGTCTCGCCAGGGATCGCCCATCCAAAAGTCTTCGCCGCCAACCTGGTTCGGTTCTTCACGTTGTTGGGCGTGGAGAATGTACCCGTTGCTGCTGGTCCGGAGCAACCGCTGGTCGGCAACAACGCTTTTCCCGAGGCCTGGCGCACGGCCAGCGACAAGTTTTGGGACCTGGAACTTCCCGCTGCGGCCGCGCCTGTGGATGAAAGGACGGCAGCGGTGCTCATCGTGGATGTGATCAAGAATTCGAAGGAGCCAGTAGTCGTCTTCGTCAGCGGTTCGCTGACCAATTTGGCGCAAGCGCTGCGCGCCGATGCCAGCATCAAGGACGGGATCCGATCAGTGGAGATCATGGGCGGCGCCGTGAAGAGCGCTGGCAACGTGGACTCTGTGCCGGCCGAATGGAACATCTACATTGATCCCGTTGCCGCCGAGGAGGTGTTTGCCAGCGGCGTGCCGATTCGCTTGACGCCGCTGGATGCTACGGACCAAATCTTCTGGATGGAAAGTGATGCGACCGCCTGGGAGGCTTCGGGT
>DAOUAT010000043.1:0-2546 GCA_034433275.1 Anaerolineae bacterium | reverse complement strand
CCAGCGGCGGGGGTGGGAGCGGCAGCGGGGTCAACTATTCCTTCCAGGGCGACGAGCTTCAGCGCCGCGGCATCACGCTGCCGCCCGAGCTGGCGAACTTCGACCCCAGCCGGTACATCGGCTGGATCATCGTCTGCTGCGGCCTGCTGCTGATCCTGGGCATCGCGGCGCTCATCGTGAGCTACGTCGCGCGCACCGCGCTCTACCGGTCGGTGGATCAGATCGAGGCCACCGGCGCGGCGCCCACGTGGCGCGCGGGTTTCCGCCTGGGGTGGAGCCACCGGGCGTTCCGGCTGTTCCTGCTGGAGCTGATCGTGGGCATCGTGTTCCTGCTGGTTGCGGCGGTCATGCTCGGCCTGGGCTTCTCGCCCTTACTGCTCCTGCTGGCGGGCAGCGATGTGGCGCGCGGGCTCGGCATCGCCCTGACCGTGGGCCTGGTGCTGCCGGTGGTGCTGGTGCTCATCGTCGCGGGCATCTTCCTGAGCGTGCTCGGCCAGTTCTGGTCACGGGAGATCGCGCTGCGGGATCGGGGCATCGGCGAGGCGTTGACAGCTGGCTATGCGCTGGTGCGCGGTCGGCTGAAAGACGTGGGGGTGATGTGGCTGCTGCTGGCCGGCATCGGCATCGGCTTCAGCATCGCCATCCTGCCCGTGGCGCTGGCCCTTGTGGTCATCGGGGGTGGGCTGGGCTTCGCCGTGGGCTACGGCGTCTACGCAGCCACGAACGCCCTCGTGCCGGCCGTGCTCAGCGGCCTGCCGATCCTGCTGCTGATCCTGGGCGTGCCCCTGACCTTCATCAGCGGGCTGTATGAGACGTTCAGCGCCAGCGCGTGGACGTTGGCCTATCGTGAGGTTGCGGCGTAGATATGGTGAGCTGGTCTTTGCGGCGGCATGGCCGCCGCAAAGACCTCAAGGTCAAAAAATCAACCCGCCCCAAACAAAATCTACAGATCCCGCCGTAGGAAAACGCCCAATCAAGTAGGCATCCGGTAACGAATGGGCTGTGGCCATCCGGCGTAACCTCTGGTAATCAACCGGCAGAGGGTGTGTCTTGACCTCCAGCGCGACATCCGCGCCATCCGTCCCCGGGCTACGGCGCAGCACAAAGTCCACTTCATAGTCATTGCCCCGGCTCAGGTATGCCAGTTCGCCATAGGCGCGTAGTTGATTGAACACCGCGTTCTCGAAAAGAGCGCCCTCGCCCAGGCGCGCCAGCGTGCCCGCGATGCCGTTGTCATAAAAGTACAGCTTCTTGCTCAGCGCCGTGACGCGGTCGGGGCTGGCGCTGTAGGCCGGCACGCGGCAGATCAGGTAGGTCTTTTCCAGGAACTCCAGGTATTGCAGGATTGTGGGGCGGGAAACACCGATAATCGCGGCGAGCTTGGTATGATCCAGCCGGCTGCCGATACGCGCGGCCAGGAGGTGGATCAATTGCTGCAACTCGGCGGTCTTTTGGAAATCAGCGATCGTCCTGACGTCAATGTTGATGTACGATGAATAAATATCCCGGAGAAGTTCGGTTTTTACCGCCGCCCGCGGCTCCAAAACGACGTCGGGCAGGCCGCCGTATGCCAGGTACTCTTCGTAGAAAACCTTCAGGCGCTCGTATTCGTAAGGTTCGAAAACCATGTCATTGAAATCGCGGCGCGAGCGGTAGGGCACACCCCGAAAGGCCAGAAACTCCCCGAACGCCAACGGAAACAACTCAAACACGACTTTCCGCCCTGCCAGCGACTCCGTGAAGAAGTTTTTCAGGTAATACGAGCTTGATCCGGTCAGGATAAACTTAATGCCGTATGCGTCGTACAGATACTTGACCACACTGGGCACGTTGGGGACGTACTGGATCTCATCCAGCGCGACTGTCGTGGGCTGTGCTAGATCGAGGCCGCGGTTGCGCAAGAAGCTGGCCACCACCTCGTAATTGCTCTCCTGGAAGACCGCGCGCTGATCCAGGCGCTCGAGATCCAAATAGAGTTTGTTGGGCGAAGGGATTTGCTCCAACAGCCATTTGACTGTAGTAGTCTTGCCCACCCGGCGCATACCGGTCAGCACGATCACACGTTGATCTGCGAGAGCGCTGAGCAACGCCGGAAAGATGGTGCGCGAAAAAGTACTCATAGTTAGAGTTTACAAAAATAGGCTGGATTTGTCAAGTAGTATTTGACAAATCCAGCCTATTCACAACTTGCGTGAGATGATCTACGACCGGGAAGGATGGAACTTACCATCTGTTGTACGGCAAACGGTCACGCATATCTCATGGCGCGGCGGCAAATACCGCCCTGGCCGCATCATAGTAGCCGTCGGCGTCAGGTGTCAGGCAGACTCTGACGTTGGACGTTTGATCTACGACCAGGACTGTTTGACCCTCGTTGGCGGCTCCTGGTTGGGCAACCGTCAGGTGCATATCTTCCCACGGGCAGATCTCAGGCTGCGCGGCGTTCACCGCAGCCACCAGATCCCAGATCAGAATCCTGGAGGATGACCAGTCGCTCAGAGTGCGCCTGAGGAAGCGAGCAGCCACAGAGCTGACGGGATCACCCG
>DAOUAT010000042.1:0-5951 GCA_034433275.1 Anaerolineae bacterium | reverse complement strand
ACCCCCCCCCCCCCCCGTGTATGATACGTGCGCCGTTGGGAAGACCGACGAGTATCATGGTTCGTGGAGGTTCATATGGTCAGGCAAAAGTGGATTGCGGTGCTCGTGTTGGTGATGCTGCTATTGAGTAACGTTCCATCAATAGCCCAAGCTTCCGGAGATTCACCATCGAATTATCGTACCATTCGTGGTGGGACTTACGAGGAGATCTTTGCGCAGTACGGTCTTCAACCTGTGGAATCTATTCCACCAGGTATAACTCCATTTCGTGTCGAATCACCAGCAGAATTGGCCCTGTTAATGAAGAGACTCACGGCGCCAGTTGCTTTTGGTGGCCTCTCAGGCGATTTGGTGGAAACAATGGCCTTCAACTCGCCGTATTGCGTGGCTGTGAATTGGGGCACCGGTCAAGCGCGAGTCTATGCCGATGTTGATATCAGTAGTGGTTTTGTGACCAAATTATATGGTGTACGCACTGCCCTTGTGGGCGTGACACTGGGTTTCAGCTTATCAAGTCCATGGGGGTATTTCACCTCACGGGTTCCTTCAAAATACGTCTCTTGGATCGGTGGCGGAACGTTCAACACCCATATTCTTGTGTCAGGCTTACCCGTCATCCGTTCGCAACCGATCAGTTGTTCAAGAACGTTTTGGGCCCCCTGAATCCTGCCTTGCTGGGCACTGGCCGGTTCGACACTAGTGCTTTATTGGGCGGAGGATTGCGGGGATAAGCACGAACCAAGGTCGCGGGATCCCATGGAAACATGGTCTTGATCCCGATGACCTTGGTTTGTGTGTTACTGCGATTTCGTATATGCTTTTGGATAAGGAGACATCGAATGGAAGAGATAAGCATTGGTCTGCTAACTGCGCAGATTCTCAACGTTTTGCTACTGACTATTTGGATAGTGATTGCGCTCTGGGCGTTATCTCGCCTGCGGCGAGAAGATATGCAAGATCTCGCACAAGTTATTTGGGCCGCGATCATCCTCCTGGTCCCGATTTTCGGGGCCGTAGCCTTCTTCATCGTCCGTTCCCGCCGTTGGAAATTGGCGGAGCGGAGGCCGCGCGGATGAGTGGGATAAGCTCACGATGACCGCAACAGTCTCCAAAACGAACTGGCTAATATGGATATTGCTGGCGTTCCTGCTGGTTTCGGCACCCGTACCAGCTCTCGTGCTTTGCGCGCTGCTGTTTCTCAGCTACAAACTCACCAGGAGCGATCGTTCTTTTCCTGCTTACCTCTCAGTGATCGGCCGCAGAGTCGCGCCTATGACCGCGATAATTGCATGTGTGGTAGCCCTGGCCACTGTCGTTGTTGGCTTTCCAGATGGTTTCGCGCGCCACCTGGGGTTTCCGATGACCTTCGTCACCTATTACAGCTTTCCAGAAACCCAGGCCGAACCTCTTGGCCTGTGGCAGCGGTTGGCGATTAATCCACTTCGATTCTGGGCCAATGCGTTGTTGTACTACTGTGCGTTCCGCCTGGTGGGCTGGTTCTGGCATCGCGTTAGAACCGCTTAAGGCACGGTGTCGGCCGTGTCGCGGTCGTCGTCACCGCGGGGGAGCGGGGCTGCTGGTACGCCGGCCAGGAGACAGGGGGTGAGGTCGGCCATCAGCCGGCGCTGCGCGTCCAGGCCGTGGACACCACCGGCTGTGGCGACGTGTTCCACGGCGCATACGCGGCCATGCTGGCGCGCGGGGCGCTGCTGGCGCGGGCGGTGGCCGTCGCTACCGTAGCCGCGGGATTGAAGGCGACGCAGCCGGGCGGGCGGAGCGGGATACCGGATTGGGGGACGGCTGAACGGTGGGTTCGGGATTTGCCTTGACCGGAATTGGTGTTTTTTGCTGGATGTGATCGCGGATCTGACGAGATCTGAGCAGGTGGCGGCCGAACTTGCTTTGAGTATGGTGCAGGCCATCCGGTCACGTTATCCGGCTGCCTTTGTGGAGCATACGCTGCTTATGTTGCGGAGGTGAGAAATGCAGTCAGTGATGGTGACATTGGATCGGCCGATCAGTCAATTTGTGGATTATCGAAGTCGTGAACGCCATACATCGTTGCACGAGCGTTACGATAGATATCAGCGCGGTGACATTTCCTTCGGCCGCCTGGCTCAAGATTTGGGGATTACAACCTGGGAACTGAGTCACCTATTGGAAGAACGTGGCTGGCCTGCGCACAACCTGCCGGCGGCCGTCGCTTCAGGGCGTCAGCCCAGTCTCCATGAAGAGACCGCGGCATATGACTTTCAGAATGCGTCTCGCACCAGCGATGAGCCTGTAAAATAGCCTTCCATCCCTCAAAACGCCCCGAGCAGCAGCGGGATCGCCATCTCCTCCGGCGTCAGCCCGCCGTGATGACCGTAGAACCGCTGCTCGAAGCGATCCTTGTAGGCGGCTTGTGTTTCGTGGACGGTCATCGTGCTCAAGGCCCATCTCTGGAATAGAGATGCCTTCGACATTCGCGTGCCGCCCTGTCCAGTATGGTCACGAAGCTGACATGGAGAACATCTAGCGGCCATGCCCGATCAGGATCGGTGACCGGTCTTTGGCCCTTGTGGACGTGATGGGGGAAACTCGTCAATCCAGGGTGATGAGGCGCATCATCATACTGAAAGATGCGATCGCCTTCGGCATCCAGGTAGACATATGCGTAATCATGCTCTGTGACTTCTCCCGTGGCATCCAACCAGGAGTGAACGATCAAACGTGAGCCATCTGCAAAGATGAGCGTGGCGTGGAGCGCGCTTGTGTATTCCACTTCATCTTCGGACGGGAAGCTGTAGTCGGGATGGGCTGTGTCCAGGATGTCTTCCACCTCTGCCAGGGCGGTGAAGTCTTCCCAGTAAACGGCGCGCAGCTTCCCATCAGGCATGGATGACAGCCTCGGCTTCAGAAAAGCCAAAGCGTTTCTTCATGGCAAGAAGACTCTTGTAGCGCGTTCGCCATTCCCAGTAATCGGCTGGCCCTTCTAGCAGCCGGCCTTCCTGGAATTGGCGATAAAAATCGGCGGAGGTCATGCCATACTGCTGCTCCAGGCCATGCAAGATGCGCACCGTCTCCGCGAAATACTCGGCCGGTGTCTTAGCGGAGCGGGTGGGTAACGCCTGCCGGGCCTGGATCGCCGAGCGCACAAAATCGTAATCCTCGCTCGGCAAAAACAACATCACGCCATCCAGGCTGGCGATCTCGAAGCCGATCGGCCGACCCCGATATTGATCCACCAGTTCGGCCAGAGGTACATCCGTGTTTTGTAACTTGAGAAGCGGAATGCTGTGCTGGTTAACCATCTTGATATCCCTGTTGGATAGAAAACGGTTCTTGCCTGACAATCCGTCCGAGTGTCGAAGCGGGAACGCGTCCTATCTCTTCTTGAGTTCAAGTATAGCAGTCCGGGAATAAACGGTCAAATGCCGTTTGCGTAAAACCGGTTCAAAACGCCCCCAGCAGAAGCGGGATCGCCATCTCCTCCGGCGTCAGCCCGCCGTGATGGCCGTAGAACCGCTGCTCGAAGCGGTCTTTTTCGTACCACCAGACCGCCTCGCCCCGGTAGGGCAGGAGGACCAGGTTGCCGGCGCGCGCCAAGAACGCCGCTGACGGCGCCTGGCTGCCGAAGAACCCCGCCGCGATCAGATCAGCCGTGCGGACTACGTCGGCGCGGCCGGCCAGCCGTTGCGCCAGCCACGCCTGCGCCTCGTCCAGCAATTCATCTTGCACGTAGAGGAAGAAGTCGCGCGGCGCGCCGGCCGCCACCAGCAGCTCCCCTTTGCGGTTCCGCACCAGATAGCGCTCGATGCCCCTGAACGCAGGGTCGGTGTTGAGGTAAATCGTGGTCGCCGGGTCGGTCTCCACCTCGCCGTGGTCGGCCAGCAGCAGCACCAGCACATCGCCCCGGCCGCCGAGCCGCGCCAGGAACTGCCGCTCCAGCACCGTGAGGAACGCGTCGAACTCGGCGTCCACCTGGGGCGAGTTTGGCCCGTACTCGTGCGCCATGGCGTCCAACCGGTCGTAGTAGAACACGAAGTAGGCCGGGCCGGCGGCCTGGGCCACGGCGGTCCGCAGACTCACCAACGCCTCCGGCAGGGTGCGACAGCCGACCACGCCCGCAGCCCCACGGTATAGCGCGTCCGAATAGGTGGAGGGGGTGTACTCCTTGTGCGAGAAGATGGCGGAACGGATGCCAGCCGCGGCCAGGTCGTGGTAGAGCGTGCGCGGGGGATAGAGCAACGCCGGGTCCACGCCCGCGGCCTTGAGCTGATCCAGCTCTTTCGTGCCGGCCCACGAGAAGAGCAGCGGGATGATCAGTGCATCGAGTTGCGGCTCGTAGTATTGCCACTCGTGCAGCCCACTCTGCCCCACCTCCAGCCCGGTGTGCAGGCAGGTGAGGTGCGCGGTCGTGGTCGAGGGGAACTGCGACGTGATCCGGGTGGCCGTGCCGCCATCCACGAAGCGGCGCAGCGCGGGGGTGTCGGCGTACCGCTCGAAGAAGCGCCAGCCGAAACCGTCGGCCAGGATCAGGATCACCGCCCGGTAGCGATCGGGGAGCCCAGCCAGGGTTTCGGGCGCCAGCGCAATCGGGCCGCGGCCCAGCAGCCCCGCGATGCTGGCCGGGACCGCCGTGAAGCTGCGGCCGTCGTAGGTGGGTTTGACGAAGGTGGGGTGGAGTTGAAGCATCTGTTTTTGTCCGCGTCCTCCGCGTCGTCCGCGTAGTCCGCGTCCTATTTTGGGGGCAGCAGTTCCAGCGCGTTACGCTTCCCCGTCATCGCCAACACCTGCACCCGACCAACGGTGGTCTTGGTCAGCCGGGCGCGGGCCAATAGCCGTTGCAGCAGCGGCTCCGGGTCGGGCTCCAGTTGGCGGATCATCAGCGCCAGCGCTTCGCGCTTCTCGTCCTCGTCCTCCAGCAGGCTGACTTCGCCGCTGAAATGGACCGAGCGATACGCGTGGTCGCACTTGCCGGTGATGTAGCCGCGATCTTCGATGACCTGGCCCCAGACGCGCGGGTGCGCAGTCATGTAAGCCAGCTTCTTGCCCTCGCCCGCGCCGTGGAAGTAGAAGCAGCGGCGCTCCGGGTCGAAGCCGTAGTTCAGCGTCACCAGATACGGCTCGCCGTCGTTGACCAGCGCCAGGGTCATCAGCCGTTGGCCGGCGATGATCTCGCTGAGCTCGGCCGGGTCGGTAAACATTTTTTCGGGGTGGTGGAAGTGATAATCGGTCATGGATGCACCAAAATCAACGCAGCCGGACTCGCCCAGCTTCAACGATGGCCAGCTTGCCCGGTAGTTGTGCAAGCAGGTCGGCCTGCGCCAGTAATCCAGTTACCAGGCTGGTGATGTACCTGCTGGTTGCGTTCCGGGGTAAACTCAGGACGATGATGCCCGCGTATTGACGGGGTGGGTAAATGCGGATGTCAGCAAATCCAATTCAACCAACTCGGCCGCATAGCTCAAGGCGGCGCGCACATCGCCTTCTGTGATGCCGTACTCCTGCACCACCTCATCCAGGGCCATGCCGCCGGCGAGACCACCGACGATGCGAGCTACAGGGACCCGTGTGCCGCGGATGACCGGCTTCCCGTGGTGGATACGTTGGTCAATGATGATGCGTTCGTTCATAGCTGCCGCCTCCAGGTCAATCTTAGCACAGCGGTGGCTCACTGACAAATCGTTTTTGCTCGGAACAGCAATTTCCGAATTGCTGGTGCTGATTCGCGCGCTTTGACTTCTTTCTTCACGCGGACGATACAGAAACCACCCCCGAACAGATCTTGACAGCCATCGAAGCCGAGTTGGCCAGGACGTAGCAGCCCGCGCACATCCTCCCTTGCGTTACGCCATCAGCACACAAGCCGGCGATGGCACATCCACCGCGTGACCGGTGGGCCCCAGGCCTCCGGTTTTGGGATTCACGCGAAACGTGACCAGTGAATCGCTGTCCTGGTTGGCGAC
>DAOUAT010000041.1:0-7275 GCA_034433275.1 Anaerolineae bacterium | reverse complement strand
GTTGGTGTAGGTCGCCGGGTTCGAGCGCGGGGTGCGGCCGATGGGCGACTGGTCAATGTCCACTACTTTATCCAGGTTCTCGATGCCTTCGATGGTCTCGTGCCGCCCCGGTTTGTCCTTGGCGCGGTACATGCGCATAGCCAGCGCCTTGTAGAGCACTTCGTTGATCAGGCTGGACTTGCCGCTGCCGCTGACGCCGGTGATGCAGATGAACTTACTCAGGGGCAGGCGCACATCCACGTGCTTCAGGTTGTTCTCAGTCGCGTCGCGGATGATCAGGTATTGGCCGTTGCCCGGCCGGCGGAGCGATGGCACGGCGATGGTCTTGTCCCCGCGCAGGTATTGGGCGGTCAAGCTGTCGCTGCACTGCAGGAACTCCGGCGTCCAGTCGGAGCAGACCACGTAGCCGCCGTGCTCGCCCGCGCCGGGCCCCAGGTCCACGATCCAATCGGCCGCGCGCATGGTGTCCTCGTCGTGCTCGATCACCAGCACCGTGTTGCCCAGGTCGCGCAGATCCAGCAGGGTGCGGATCAGGCGGGCGTTGTCGCGCTGGTGCAGCCCGATGCTCGGCTCGTCCAGGATGTAGAGCACGCCCATGAGCTGCGAGCCGATCTGCGTGGCCAGGCGGATGCGCTGCGCCTCGCCGCCGGAAAGGGTGGCAGCCTGGCGGTCCAGCGACAGGTATTCCAGCCCGACATCGGTGAGGAAGCGGATGCGCGCGTGCAGCTCCTTGAGGATCTGCCGGGCGATGGTGTACTCGCGCTGGCTCAACGGCGAGCCGGCCGGGGCCTGCTCGGTCGAGCCGATCTTGAGGTTGGCCGCGCGCGCGTGTACGGCCAACGCCTTCCCGTTTTCGGGCGTCGGCCCGGCGGCGTCGGCCCCATCTCCGATGCCTGCCAGGCGTTCCACCCATGCCAGGCCGCGTGTGACCGAGAAGTGGCTGACCTCGTCAATGTTCAGGTCGGTGATGGTGACGGCCAGCGCTTCTGGTCGCAGCCGCTTGCCCGCGCAGGTGGGGCAGGGCCGGCTGGTCATGTAGCGCTCCAGCTCGCCCCTGATGTAGTCGGAGGTTGTCTCCCGGTAGCGCCGCTGCAGGTTGGGGATTACCCCCTCGTAGTTGGTCTGGAAGAAGCGGTCGTGGCCCTCGTTGTTGACGTAACGGATATTGACCGTGGCGTCCTTTTTGCCGCCGTAGAGGAAGATGTCGAGCTGGTGTTTGCTGAGCTGCGACACGGGCACATCGAACGGCACCTGGTAGTGCTCGGCGACCGATTCCAGCATGGCGTGGTAGATGGTCTGCGTGTCGCGGTCCCAGGGCCGGATCGCGCCGTTTGACAGCGACTTGCTGCGATCAACGATCAGCTCCGGATCGAACTCCATCATGCTGCCGAGGCCGGTGCAGGTGGGGCAGGCGCCGTGCGGGCTGTTGAATGAGAAGGTGCGCGGCTCGATCTCCGGGATGCTGATGCCGCAGGCCGGGCAGGCGAACTTTTCAGAGAACAGGCGGTCGGTGGCGGGCGCGTCGGGCTGCGTGACATCGGAGACCAGCATGACGCTGTTACCCAGCCGCAGCGCAGTCTCCACCGAGTCGGCCAATCGTCCCCTCAGGTCGTCCAACTCCTGATTGCTGTCACCTGACCCCTGACCCCTGTCCCCTGCCTCCTGCCCCCTGATCACCAGGCGGTCAACCACGGCCTCGATGGTGTGGTTCTTGTAGCGATCCAGCTCTGGGGGGTTCTCCACCTCGTGCATCTCGCCGTTGACGCGCACGCGCACGAACCCGGCCTTGCGCACGTCCTCGAAGATCCCCTTGTGTTCGCCCTTGCGCGCCACGATCAGCGGGGCCAGGATGAGCAGCCGACTGCCTTCGGGGTAGGCCAGGATGCTGTCCACGATCTGCTGCACGGTTTGCGCGCTGATCACGCGGCCGCAATTGGGGCAGTGGGGGATGCCGATGCGGGCGAACAGCAGGCGCAGGTAGTCGTAGATCTCGGTGATGGTGCCCACGGTTGAGCGGGGGTTCCGGCTGGCCCCGCGCTGGTCAATGGAGATGGCCGGGCTCAGTCCTTCGATCTGGTCCACGTCCGGCTTCTCCATCAGGCCCAGGAACTGGCGCGCATAGGCGGACAGCGACTCCACGTAGCGGCGCTGGCCCTCGGCGTAGATGGTGTCGAACGCCAGGCTGGATTTGCCCGACCCGGAGAGGCCGGTGATGACGATCAGCTTGTCGCGCGGCAGCTCCAGGTCAATGTTCCTCAGGTTATGCTCGCGCGCCCCGCGCACGATGAGTTTGTCCTGGCCCATGATGTCCTCGTAAGCCCGGTAGATTCCGAACAGGTGTGCGAATCAAGTATAGCACTGCGCTCCCGCGCGGCCAAATCTGGCGCGCGGCAGGCGTGGCAACGGGTTATCATAGCACGAAGTGGGGAGCGGGGCAATTTCAGGGAGGGTGAAGTTTTGCAGTGACCAGCACGCGTCGCAAATTGATCAGGCCAGAGCGATTCAGCGCAAGGGCGAAGACTGTGGCTCGTCCGCACGCTGTCTTGCCGATGACACGCGTGAAATCGGCGTTCTACATAAAATGGTCGTGCCACGCTTGCTGGCGCGGGTTGAAAAGTGCGACGCGTTGATTCGTTTCAGGATTGCCGGCATCAGTCTGTGCTTGTTTGTGCGCATTACATCCCATGCATGACCACGCCAGATTTTGCAGGATTGTCATGCCTCCTGCGGCGCGCGACAAAATATAATCGAGAGCGAAACTCTGGGTGGCGAACTGCTCAGGCGTGCGGCAGTACTCGCACAACCCCTGGGCGCGTTCAGAGACCAGACGACGTATAGCGAGCGAAACGCGCGGTGAGTCAAGCGGCATTGGTTACATATTCCGGCGAGTTCTCGTGGAAGATCGTGGAGATGGGCTTGTTGTGCAAGTGCGCCAATTCGATCAATGCCTGCGCGCGCTCAGCATCGGCTTGCTCGACTTGGTCAATGAGTTGCAGCAATTCAGCATATTCTTCAGAGGCCAGCTCTCCTTGCTCGCTTTTCTGCCGCAACCCATTGAGCCGCCGTTGCTGTTCAGACGGGAGGCGACGCTGGATGATCTCCAGTAACCTTTGCTCCTCAGCTTTCGGCGCAAGCATAGCGTATGTAGATGACTTGAAACGCAAGAACTCAGCGAACTGCACCAGCTCGGGCAGGCTCTCGCTGGGCAAGGCATCTATCAACGCGATAGCATCTTGGCGTGTTATCGTTCTGCCCATAGCTCTCCTCCCAATCACAGACTTTCAATTTGCGCGGCAAGCTGTTGTAGAGCACCCTGCGCTTCTTGTAGTGAGCGTTCTGTGTTGCTCAGGGTAGCTTGCTGGCTTTCCACGAACACCGTGTAAGGCCGCATCGCGTCGCGGATGCGGGCAAGGGAGCGGCCAAGCTCGCTCTCGAATTGGAGGCTCAGCGCCTCGGTGAGCCGGCCGCGCAGGTCGTCAATCTTGGCCTGCAGGTCCAGCTTGGCGCGGCGGCGCTTGTTGGGCAGCACATAGAAGCCCAGCGCAGCGATGGCGCCCGCGGCCAGCACGCCGGTCATGTCCGCGACGGTGGTGGCCAGCAGCTTCACCAACAGCGCGCCCAGCCCCAACGCACCCACCTCTACGATAGCTGTCTGCGCGACGGCGCGCTGCACCGAATCGGCCAGCTCGCGCGCCTCGGCCTGCTGGTCATAGGTGGCGACCACCGAGCGGGCGGCCGTGCCCACCGACTCCAGCAGCGCGCGGCGGTTGGACTCGAACGCGCCGCCCACCTGGCCGATGATGCGATCCTGGTGCCGGGCGATGCGTTTGTTCAGGTAGTCGGTGACGCCCTGCCACTGTCGGTAGTCCTGATCCACCAGCCAGTCAATCAGGTCGCGTGTGTGCGCCTCCACCTGGGCCGAGGTGTCGGCGATGACCTCGCGCTCGAACATGCCCCGCACGCGATCCGCGTTCACCAGGTCGAAAATGCGCTGCAAGCGGATGGTCTCGTCGAAGAAGGTGTTGCCGCGCTGCGCCATACCGTACAGCACGTTGTCCACGTGGCTCAGGTGATACTTGAACTCCCGGCGCATGTCCGTCTCGTAAGCGGCAAGCTGCGCTTCGATGGTGCGCACCGTCGCCACGTCTTCCTTCAGCAGCGTCTTGCGTGACTCGGTCACGTACAGGTAACGCTCGGTCATGCGCTGCGCGACCCCCAGGGGGCTGGCGAGCTTCAGGCGGAGCCGCTGCCGTTCGTCCAGGGTCTTCAGGATGTAGCCTTCCAGCGCGGCGAACCGGCTGGCGGCCCAGAGCCGGGTGCGTTCGTCCGCGTCGAAGGTTTCTTTGGATTGCCGGGCCTGCCGGCTGGAGACCGCGAACACCGTGGGCGCCCGACCGATCAGCTCGCGGGCGTTGGTCGTGACGAACTCGGTGATGTGGTCAATCTCGGCCTGGCCTTCCAGGATGTCAATCTTGTTGACGACGAAGATCACCTTCTTGCCCCACTCGCGGATGCGGGCGATGAACGCGCGCTCGCTCTCGCTGAAGGGCCGGTCGGCCGAGGTGACGAACAGGATCAAGTCGGCGCGGGGAATGAAATCGGCGGTGATCTCTTCGTGCCGGCGGATGATGGCGTTGGTGCCCGGCGTGTCCACGATGTTGATGTCCCGCAGCCATTCCACCGGGTAGGCCATGACGATCATGTCCCGTTCGAGCCCGGCCTGGCCGGCCTCCTCGCCGTACTTCAGCAGGTGGATGGCCGCGGTGGTGGGGGTCACGCCTTCCACCAGGAACCGCTGGCCCAGCAGGGCGTTGATGAACGCGGATTTGCCCGAATTGAACTCGCCCACGATGACCAGCAGGAACAGCTCGTCCAGTTGGAGCAGGGCGCGATCCAGCACGGCCAGGTCGGTCTCTGGCGCGTCGAGGGCGGCCAGCGGCCCGCGCAGCAGCGCCAACTGCCGGCGCTCGGCCTTCAGCAGGTCTTCTTCCTGGCTGGTCAAAAAACGTCGTAACATGATATAGAACCTCGGAGCGTGTTCAAAGCCAGTTGTGAGCATCCTGAGCGGGTCTACAACACACTCTCCGCTGCGGTGAATGACCAGTCGAAGGATGTGCTGTGCCCAATGGCTGAAGCTCTCTCGTTACCATCGGCTCACGTCGAACACCGATCTGAGCACCTGGATCCGTTCCTCCGGCGTGGCCCAGCGGAGCTGGAAGTTGGTCTCGATGACCGTCACCAGCAATTCGGTGTTGATCAGCTGGCCGTTGTAGATCGTGTGGCGGGCCACCAGGCCGGTGCGGGTGGGCCAGCTCCAGGTTTGGTCGAAGTACAGGTTGCCCAGCCCGTAGAGGATGACCCGGCCCTCGCGCAGCTCCACGGCCTGGGGCGCGTGCGCCATCACGCCGGTGACCACCTGCGCGCCCGCGTCGCTCATCGCCCGGAAGTCGGCCTCCTGCGATGGGATGGGTTCGGTCTGGTAGTCGCCCGCGTTGTTGAACTCAGTGTGCTGCACCTCGGCGAACACCAGGTCCACCTGCGGAGCCAGCGCCTGGATGTCGGCCACCATCTGCGCCCGGTCGAAGCGGGCCGAGCCGGGATAATCCGGACCGGCCCAGGCGCTCGCCTTCTCGCCCGTGCCCGACCAGTACCACTCCGGCCCCCACTGGTTGGCGCCCAGGAACCCGAGCCGGTTGCCGTTGTGGATCAGCACGATCGGCTGCCGCGCGGCCTTTTCATTTGTGCCGCCGCCGTAGACCGGGATCTTACGTTCAGCGTAGAACGCCAGGGACGCGCGCATGTTGGCGTAGCCGAAGTCGTTCTGGTGGTTGCCGGTCAGCCCCACCGCGTCCACGCCCGAAAGTTCCAGGTTCAGGAAATACTCCGGCTTGGAGCAGAGGATCAGGTTGTTCAGCGTGTTGTTCGCCACGCACCCTGGGATAAAGGGGATCTCGTTGCTGATGATGGTGATGTCGGCCGCAGCCAGCTCGGGGCCGACCTGGCGTGCCAGGAAGCCGTAGTCGCCCGACCGCTCGATGGCGACCGCAGAGTTGCGCGCCATGGCCGTGACGCCGGTCATCACCAGCACGGTGAGCTTCGCCGGATCGCGGTTCACGAAGGGCAGTTGGCCCGCCAACGCATCCAACGCGCGTGACCCGCGCGGCGTGAGCGGGAGCAGCCAGCCGCGGGCGGTCAGGGGCCACGTGTCGGCCGCGAAACGGTTGTCCGTGGGCGAGGCCAGGCCGTCCACCCGCAGCGCGCGCAGCCGGACGCTCAGCCCCTCGAACGGCATGAGGCCCAGCCCCAGCGGGTCGGCCCAGACCGCGTCCGCTACCCCTGCGGCGGGCTGTGGCTTCACGGCCGGCCCGGCCGGGCCCAGCAGCGCCTCCAGGTCGGCCACGATGGCCTGGTCGGGGTAGATCGCCGTGAAGTTGGGCGTCGCGCCCGCGCCGGTCCAGACGTCCCGCAGCTCGGCCACCGTGACGCCCTCCAGCACCGAGGACAGGCGATCCACTGGTGCGAAGATGCGCTCCCACGCCAGGATCGCGCCCTCGCGGCTCTGGGCAGCCAACTGGACGTCGGCTTCCGAAGGGACCACGGAGGCCGGCTTCCCCGCGGCCGCCAGCGCAGCCAGCAGCGCATCGGCCGCGGCCTGCGGTGCGCCGGGCGCCAGCTCCAACCCCAGGCTGGCCCGCGTGGGCATGGGTGACGGCGTCGCGGTCGGGCTGGGCGCCGGGGTGGCCGTGGCGGGCGGGACGGCGGTCGCCGCGCTTGGCGGCTCAGTGGGCGGGAGCGGGGCAGGCGTGGCCGCCGCACTGGTCTGTTGGGCCGTGGGCGCGATCGGTGCGGCGGTGGTGCAGCCGGACAGCAGGGCCAGGATGAGGGTGAAAAGTAGGAAGTGATTCAGTTTGAAGTCTCGCACCATCAAATGCATCCCTTGCAATGTCACGGCTTGGCCGTGAGCGGGTTAACGAATTACGACGCATTGCGGCGAACGTCCAGCGAAGCATCTCACCCTCACGTTACCGCAAGAAGTTGTTTCGCTGGTTAAGGAGAATGACCGGCTGAAGCCTCGATTCCAACTTCTCCCAATCATTATACCACAACCTCTAGCGCGCCGTGACTCAAGTCAACCAACGCCGCGGCCAGCGCATCGGCGCGCTCCTCGGGCACGGTGATGTGCCAGGTGACATCCGCGGCGAACATCTGCTCGGCGATCGTTGCCTCGAATTCGGGCAGCAGGCGCACCACCGGCGTGATGAGGCTGTAGGGGCC
>DAOUAT010000040.1:0-7901 GCA_034433275.1 Anaerolineae bacterium | reverse complement strand
GGCAGCCGGCTGTTGTAGCGATAGTTAAGGATCTGGAACAGCTTCTCCTGCGCCCACGGGGTGCTGTGGTGCGCGCCCAGGTCGTCCAGGATCAGCAGCGGGGTGGTGCGGATCGCTTCCAGCCGCTCGTCCAGGCCCGTCTCGCTGCTGGGCCCGAAGGCCGCGCGCAGGTGATCCAGCAGATCGGGCACCACCACGAACATGGCCGGTCGGCCCAGGGCGATGGCGTAGTTCGCGATGGCCGCGGCCAGGTGGGTCTTGCCCACGCCGTAACCACCCAGCAGCACCAGCCACCCCTCCGGCGCCTGGGCAAAGCGCAGGCTGATCTCATAAGCCGCGTGCAGGGCGCGGCGCACCGCCTCCGGCAGCCCTGCGCCGTCGGGCAGAAAGGTGTCGAAGGTGAAGCGATCCAGCGCGCCCAGGTTGCTGATGTTGCGCAGTGATTGGGCGTGTTCTGCCGCCAGCCGCGCCTCGGTGCAGCGGCACGGCGTCACCCGGTTGAAGTCGGGATGGCCCGGCGGCACGTCGTAGACCAGGAAGCCCTTGCCCTGGCAGATGGGGCAGACGGCCTGCGCAGCCGGCGAACGCAGGTCAGCGGCCGGGGAGGCTGGCCGCGCGTCCGGGCCGGCCGCAGACTTGCGCCGCGCCAGTGAGTCTTTACCCAGGTAATCGCCAATGCGTTTCATCGGATCGTCACCAACTTGAAATCACTACCCAAGGTCACTCTGAGACACCCATATGGATCCTGACTCATCAACCCGCGGCCTAGAACATGGCGGCGTAATGGAATCGAGCCTTCAGGCGGTTTGACGCTCAGAGAGAGTGACCGGCTAAAGCCTCGATTCCAGTTTCTCGACATGTTCTTCCAAGCTCGCGGCCGTGCCCCCCGTCCCGTAGCGCCGCCGCAGCGTCTCGGCATCCTGTGCCAACCCAGGCATCTGCGAGCCGCCGCGGCCTTCGACCCGCCACCGCTCCAGGATGCGCAGCACGTAGCGCCAGCTCCGTTTGTTGGCCTTGACCGCCTCCCGAAACGCGTCCGCGATCCACTCGACCGGGTAGTGGCGCTCGGCGTCCCGCAGCTCGTCCGCGATCATCGGCGTCAACATGCCGATGTTCTGCTCGTACAACACGAAGACTGTGGGCCGCTCGGCCTGGAGCTGCACGTCCTCGCCCAGGTCGGCCAGCAGATCGAGCTCGCCCGCGGTCAGGCGTTCCAGCACCTCGCGGCCGTTGGCGCTGTTGATCATGTACCAGTCTTCGGTCGCACCGCCGCGCTCGACAGTGGTGCGCAGCAGCGCGCCGCGCGCCACGGCCCGCTCCAGCGCGTCGCGCAACACCGCCTCGCCGCTCAGCTTTGGGGTCGCCAGGGCTGCCAGCAGAACCCGGTCGCGCAGCAGCTCATCCAGCCGGGCGTAGCGCAGTTTGCCCCGCTTCTTGCCGATCAACCAGAACAGGTGCAGGATGACCTTGAGCTCGGCCAAGTGGTCCACCAGCGGCAGCAGCTCACTGAAAAACAGGTTCGGCACCGGCGTGGTCGCCAGCTTGCCCGCCGGAAACCCCGCGAACCCCTGCATCTGCTCACCCATCACGCTTCTCCACCCTCACTATCGCACTTCCAACGGCTCACGCACCATCTCCAGGTTTTCGAACTTGGTCAACTCTTTGCGGAAGTAGAGCGGCACCGTGTCGGTGGGACCGTTGCGGTGCTTCGCCACCATGATGTCGGCGATGTTCTTGCGCTCGCTGGTTTCCTTGGCCATATCCTCGCGGTAGATGAACATGACGATGTCGGCGTCTTGTTCAATTGAGCCAGATTCGCGCAGGTCCGACAAGATCGGCTTGTGATCGGAGCGCGCTTCCACGGCGCGCGAGAGCTGTGAGAGCGCGATTAGCGGCGCTTCGAGCTCACGCGCCAGGCTCTTCAGCGCGCGCGAGATGTAGCTGATCTCCTGGACGCGGTTCTCGTTGCGCCCCTCACCGCGCATGAGCTGGAGGTAGTCCACGATCATCAGGTCCAGCCCGTGCTCGGCCTGCAGGCGGCGGGCTTTGGTGCGCAGCTCCAGGGCCGACATGGCCGGCGTGTCATCAATGTACAGCATGGTGTTGGATAGCTCACCGGCCGCGGCTATCAGCATGTCCCACTCGTAATCCGCGACCTCGCCCCGGCGCAGACGCTGCTGGTCAATGCCGGTTTCCATGGAAAGGAGGCGCTGCACCAGCTGCTCGGCGCTCATTTCCAGGCTGAAGAAAGCGACAACCTTTCTATACTTTCGTGCAGCATTTAAGGCAAAATTCATTGATAGCGATGTTTTTCCAACACTTGGCCTGGCTGCCAGGATGATCAAGTCCGACTTCTGGAAACCGCCCAGCAACTTGTCCAGCTTCGCAAACCCGGAGGGCACGCCGAGGATCTCGTCCTGGTGTCGGTGCAGGAAGTCAATGCGATCGACGACATCGCTCATCACCTCGCGGACGGGCGCCAGATCGCGGCGGACGCGGCGCTCCGATACGTTGAAGATGATCTGTTCGGCTCGGTCAACCACCTCGTTGACGTCGTCGGCCTCCTCGTAGGCCAGGGACGCGATCTGGCCGGCCGCGGCGATCAGCCGGCGCAGGGTGGCCGTGCGCTCCACGATGTGCGCGTAGTGCTCGACGTAGACGGCCGAGGGAACGTTGTTGATCAGCGCGGTGATGTACGCGGCGCCGCCGACTTCCTGCAGCAGGTTGCGCCGCTCCAGCTCATCCACCAGGGTCACGAAGTCGGCCGGCTCCCGGCGCTCGTGCAGGTCAAGGATGGCCTGGTAGATCCACGCGTTCTTCTCGCGGTAAAAATCATCGGCCGCCAGGAACGAGGCGACCTTGATCACCGCATCGGGGTCAATCAACAACGAGCCGAGGACTGCCTCCTCAGCTTCGGGGTTTGCTGGGGTTGATTTGTCGAGCTTGTCCATGGCCTACCAGGCGTGCAAGGGTTTGAAGGCCGGCGTGTGGCCGGCCTTCAATGTGTCGCTGACATGAGGGTTTTCAGGAAGACGATGCTGTGCGTGTTTGCGGCCCAGGCATCAATCAAGGCCGCTGAGATCCAATCCTTCCAGAAAATCGCGGAATACTTCCGGCGGCGTGGCCGTCTCCTCACCAGCCTCAACGCCCGCCACACCCGTGTCAAGGTCGCGTTCTGGCGCGATCGAAGCCTGCGCCAGGACCGATTCGGCGACGTAGACGGGCACGCCCGCGCGCACGGCCAGGGCGATCGCGTCGCTGGGCCGGGCGTCAATCTGCAAGCGCCGGGTGTTAAGGCGCACGGTGATTTCAGCGTAGAAGGTGTCGTTGCGCAGTTCGGTGATGGCAACCTGTTCGATCTCTCCGCCCAGGCGCTCAATGGACGCCTTGAGCAGGTCATGGGTGAGCGGCCGCGCCACTTCCACGTTCTGCAACTGGATGGTGATGGCATCCGCCTCGAACGGCCCGATCCAGATCGGCAGGTAACGCGTGGTATCAGCATCTTTCAACACCACGATGCGATGCTGCGACATCAGGCTGACGCGCACGCTATCAATTGAGACTCGCACCATCTTCTTTGCCTCCCAGGTCAACCGGGCCGTCCAAGCGGCGGCGCCGACTGGCCTAATAATGGATTTCACGATCTGGCACGAGGCTATTATACATGGGATGCCCGACAGCCACAAACGGGGGTTGCCATGGTGATGTCCGAGGAATTCCCAGTGCAATCCTTGAAGAAATCCCGATTGGAGGCTTTAGCCGGTCATCGGCCTTTGCGGCGTGATGTGGCAAACCGGCTGAAGCCTCGATTCCGAACATGCAGCAGGCCGATCGGGATCAATCAACGACAACCTTATCCAACGCGCCCGCAAAGATTTGTAACCCCTCTGCGATCTCCGCTTCCGTCACCACCAGCGGCGGGATCCAGCGGATCACGTTGTCGTAGGTGCCGCAGGTCAGCAGCATCAATCCGCTGTTCAGCGCAGCCTTGACGATCGCCTTGGCCGTGTCGGTGTCGGGATGCCCGTCCTGGGTGAACTCGACGCCAATCATGAGCCCCAGGCCCCGCACATCGCCGATGACCGGGAACTCTGCCTGGAGCCCGCGCAGGCCGGCCATGAGCTGCTCGCCGCGCGCGGCCGCGTTGGCGATCAGCCCCTCTTCCAGCATGGCCCGCACGGTGGCTGCCGCCGCCGCGCACGCGATCGCGTTGCCGCCGTAGGTGCCGCCGTGGGTGCCGGTCTTCCATTTAGCGGCCAACTCCTTGCGCGTGAACACGCCGGAGAGCGGCAGCCCCGAAGCGATCCCCTTTGCCACAACCATCACATCCGGCACAATGCCGAAATGCTCGCCCGCAAAGAACTTGCCCGTGCGGCCGAAGCCGGATTGCACCTCGTCGGCCACGAAGAGGATGCCGTGCTCGGTGCAAAGCTGGCGCAGCTCACGCATGAAGCGGATCGGCGGGACGACGTAGCCGCCCTCGCCCAGCACCGGCTCGATCACGACCGCCGCGGTCTCCTCCGGCGCAGTTTGGCTCTTTAGCAGCCGTCTAAGCTCGCCCAGGCAGTAATCGGTCGCCGCGTCCTCATCCATGCCGAGCTTGTACGTGTAGGGGTACGGCGCGACGAAGATGCCGGCCGGCAGCGGTTGATAACCCACCCGGTAGACCGTCTTGCTGGTGGTCATCGCCATCGTCAGGTGGGTGCGGCCGTGGAAGCTGCCGCTGAAGACGATCACGTTGGGCCGGCCCGTGGCGTGCTTGCACAGCTTGACCGCGCCCTCTATGGCCTCGGCGCCGCTGTTGCTGAAGAAGAAGCTGTCCAGCCCTGGGGGCACGATCGGCTTCAACTCCTCGATCAGGTCGAGCATCGGTTGGTGGTAGACGATGTTGATCTGGCCGTGGATCAGCTTCGCCGCCTGCGCCTGGATGGCGGCCACGACCTGCGGGTGGCAATGGCCGGTGTTGGTGACACCGATGCCACAGGTGAAATCCAGGTAGCGGCGGCCGGCCGTGTCGTACAGGCAGCTCCCCGCGCCGTGATCCACGACGATGTCCGTGATGCGGCCCCAGACGGGGGAGAGGTGTTGGAGGGGTTCGGTTGACATGGTTTTGGCTCCAATAAGCGACCGGAATCGAGGCTTTAGCCGGTCTGGTGCGCAACGCGAGAAACCGGCTGGTCCTAAAGGAGGCTTCGCACAACCTCGAGTCCAGCATCGTGTTGAATCCGGAATCGAGGCCTTAGCCGGTCTGGTGCGCAACGCGAGAAACCGGCTGAAGCCTCTACTCCAGTTCAGATGTTTACAGCACCCAGCCCAGCCCCAGCTCTTCCAGCTTGGCCTTCGTCGGCAGGCCGGTCGCAACATCCCAGCCGGCCAGCTCGTAATAGTCATCCAGCGCCGTTTCCAGCTCCTCCCGCGGGATCGCGATGCCGTCGGACGCGCCGCCCTGGAGCGGTTCGTCGAACAGCCGCCGGGGCAGCGTGTCGCGGTCGCGGCCGGCGCCCTCGCGCGCGTTGAAGGCGCGCATCAGGTTCAGCCGGCGCTCGCCGATGCGTTGGATGTCGGCCACGCTGGTGGGCCAGCCGGTGACGGCGGTCATCAGGTCGGCCATCTCGACCGGGCCCAGCAATTGCCACGCCGGGCCGTAGACGAACTGGCAAAGATCGGCGGTGTCCATGAAGGAGTAGGTGTACTGGGTGTAGAGCGCCAGCTTCGCCTTCTCGCGGTTCATCGCCTGATCCGGCTGCGGCGCGGTGAGGCCGATGTCGGCCATGCGCTTGAGCGCGTAATCATAAGATTCCGGGTTGTAGCCCGGATCGTGCTCGCTGGACTGGTGATCCGCGCCGAAGGGGTTGACCGCGTAGACCAGCGCCAGGCTGCGTTTGACCTGCGGCATGTGCGCGGGCAGCTCCTGGTTCTTCACCGCCACCACATACGCCTCGGACCCGCGGCCCAATTTGGCCGCGGCTGAGGCCGAGCCGTCGGCCAGCAGGTCGCCCAGCCCCTCCCGACGCACGATCAGATCCAGCGCGGCCAGCAGCGCATCGGGATCGCCGAAGCGCAGCTCAATGCCGCCGGTGTCCTCGGGGGTCAGGATGCCGCGCTCGAAGCACTCCATGGCCCAGGCGATGGTCGCGCCGGTGGAGATGGTGTCCAGCCCCTGCTGCGCGCAGATCTGGTTCGCCAACGAAACGGCTTGGAGGTCGCCCACGCAGCAGTAGGAGCCGAGGGTCGAGAGGGATTCGTACTCCGCGCCGCCGTACTTGGGCAGCACCGGCGCACCCTTGTATTCGGTCTCCACCACCCGCTTGCAGCGCACGGCGCACGCGTAGCAGGTGTCGTTCTCCTTGAGGATGGTGTCCTTCATAACCTCGCCGGAGATGGCTTCGGCCTGCGCAAAGGTGCCGCTAGTGAAGTTGCGCGTCGGCAGCCCGGCCACGCTGTCCTGGTACATGATCACACCAGCAGTGCCGAAATCCTGCAAGCCCTGCATGTCGGGGAAGTCGGGGATGGTTTTGGCTGCCTGGCGCGCCAGGGCTGCGACGGCTTTGGGGTCCGCCACGTTGATCTTGCCGTGCCCGCGCACCGCGATGGCCTTGAGGTTTTTACTGCCCATCACCGCGCCCAGGCCGGTGCGGCCGTGCGCCCGGTTAGACATGTTGATGATGCACGCCAGCTTGGACAGCTGCTCGCCGGCCGGGCCGACCTGCGCCACTTCGATCTTGGGATCGCCCAGCTCGTCCTTGATGGCCTGATCCGCGTCCCCGGTGATCAGTCCCCACAGGTGCGACGCGTCCCGCAGCTCCGCCTCGCCATCGTGCACCCACAGGTAGACCGGCCGCGGGCTGCGGCCGTGGACCACGATGCCATCGAACCCGGCGAACTTCAGCTCGGCCGGCCAGAAGCCGCCCGCCTGGCTGTCGCCGATGAGGCCCGAGGTGGGGCTTTTGGCGGTGGCAGTGCAGCGACTTTGCCCACTGACGGCCGCGCCGGTGGCCGCGGACAGCATGAACGACAGCGTGTTCTCCGGGCCGAGCGGGTCGGCGCCGGCCGGGGTGTGCTCGAGCAGGTAGTAGGTGCCCATGGCGCTGCCGCCCCAGTAGGTGCGATAGAATTCTTCCGCGGGCTGCTCGATCTCGATGGATCCCGTCGTCAGGTTGACGTGCAGGATCTTGCCGGTGAATCCGAACATACTTACATCTCCTTAATCCCGTAGGGGAAATCATACTGGGCCATTGCGGCCATGAAGGGGTCGGGGTCAAACGCTTCGGGGCCGAGGACGCCGGCGCCACGCCAGACGTCGGTTTCCAGCAGCTCCATTGCGATGACCGGGTTCACGCCGGTCTGCCAGACCACGGCTTGCACGCCGTATTTTGCCATACAGGTCTCGTTATCTGCAACTTGATAGATGTAGACTTGACGGGGCTTGCCGTCTTTGACTCCCTTCACCCAGGTTCCCGCGCACGTCTTGCCGAACATGGCGTCGCCCAGGTGCGCGGGGTCGGGCAGACACGCCGCGACCACGTCACGCGGGGCCACCTGGACGCCCTTGACGTCAATCGGCTCTTTGTTGTCCAGGCCGAGCATCTTGATGGTCTTCAACACGCCGATGAACTGATCGCCCAGGCCATACTTGAAGGTGACGCGCCGGCAGTTGATCCAGCGCGGGACCAGCAGCACCTCCTCGTGCTCCACGTTGACGCACTCCACCGCGCCGATCCCTTCGGGGAACTCGAACACCTCCGGCTCGGAGAACGGCTCGGTGGTGTACCAGCCGCGGCCCGCCTCCCAGATCACCGGCGGATTCAGGCACTCCTCGATGGTGGTCCAGATGGAGAAGTTGGGGGCGAACTCGTAGCCGCGCACCTCCAGGTTGGCGCCGTCGCGCACGCCGATCTCGA
>DAOUAT010000039.1:0-19335 GCA_034433275.1 Anaerolineae bacterium | reverse complement strand
CGACGATGCCCAACGACTCCAGCGCCTTCACCGCCTCACGCACCGAGCCGCGGCTCACCCCCAGGTCGGTCGCGAGCTGACCTTCAGGCGGCAACAGATCGCCCGAAGCCAGGCGGTTCTCGGTGATGTACTGCTTGATCCGATCCTGGATGACCCGGTTGAGCACCGGGCCGCGCGCCAGCTTGTCCATACGATTCTCCATGTGCTAAGTGATGCTCAAAAGATTAGATATCGGATATCTGATATCTAATCATAAGATAACACACCTGGCTTGGCGTGTCAAATTCGGGCGGCGCGGTGTTACATTCTCGGCGCCTGGAATCCCAACCGAAAACAGCGGCTCAGTGCAGCGTTAGGTTGGATTTTGTATCAACGCGCCTGGCACTTTGCCCGGAATCTCCCTGCACACGCCCGCCTCGGCAAGTGCCAGGCGCGTCAAATCTAACTTAACAAAGCACTGAGGGGCCACAGTCCCGAAGGATCGCGTGTCAGAGATGCTTCGGCCTGACTGAGTTGGCTCTACGACGCAGATCAGGGACTCGGCCTCAGCATGACAAAATCCAGCCTTACAGAGCACTCAAGGTGACACACGCGCCTCCAACGTGAAATGCACCCCTTGACGCACGGGGGTTTGTCCCAGATCGGACGTTGTGCTATACTCTGTCCAAGTTGCCGTACGGTGTCCTCCTCCGCTTGCGAGCACGGAGTTGTTATGGAAATCGAAGCCAAGTTCGCCCTCCCCAACCGCCAGGCGTATCGCGACCTGTTACGCCTGCGTGACCTTGCCGGGTTCACCCTCGCCCCCACCGCCGCCGCTCACGTAGCCGATCGCTATTTCGACACCGCTGATGGACGGCTGTTGGCCGCAGGGTACACGTGCCGGCTGCGCGCCGAAGGCGCATCGGTGCTGGCCACGCTGAAAGGGCTGGGCGGCGCGCAGGACGCCGTCCATCACCGGGACGAGCAGGAGGTTCAGCTTCCCGCGTGGACGCCTGACATGGCTGCCTGGCCCGCCTCGCCGGCCCGCGATCTGGCGCTGAAGCTGACCGCCGGCGCGCCCCTGCTGCCGTTGTTCGACCTGGCGCAGCACCGCACGCGCGCCGACGTGCTGGATGGGACGCGCCGGGTGGCGGAGCTGAGCCTGGATGCCGTGCGGGCGACCGTCGGGCGACGGCCCGCGCTGTATTACGAGCTGGAAGTGGAACTCAAGCCGGAGGGGACTGAGGCAGATCTGGCCGCGGTTGTCCAAGAGTTGCGTACTATATACAACCTGGCGTCGGAGCCGCGGTCCAAATTTGAACGCGCGCTGGAGACGCTGCGCCATCGCGGCGCGGCGGTCGAGTCCCAGCTTTCCGACGCCGAACGCGACGCGCTGCACGCGCACGCGGCCGGCCCGGACCCGGAGTTGGCGCGCCGGGCTGCCGTGGTGCTGGGCTGGGCCGATGGCCTGCCGACGCGCGACATCGTCACGACCACCGGCCTCTCCGATGGCCGCGTCCGTTTTTGGGTGCGCACGTTCCGGGCCGAACGGATGCGCATTTTCGCCGCCGACGCCGCTGCCCCCGCGCCGAAGCCACCCACCCCCAGCAAACCTGGCGCCGCAAGGGCGCGCCCTCGCGGTCGCCCCGGCCGGCAAGTACACGATCTGCCGCGCCTCGAACCGGGACAGGTACACGACCTGCCCCCTGGCGAAGGCGGGCAGGTGCAAGACCGACCCATCGTCGAAAGCCAGCAAGCGCAAAACCCGCCCCTACCCCCTGAACCGGCGCCGCCACCCAAGCGGGCCCACGCCCTGCCCACCGTCTGGGAGCTGTGCGCCGAACACGGTGTGGACATGGCCCACGCGCGCTTCGTCAGCGAGCAGGCGGCCGCGCTGTTCGATCTGCTGCGGCCGGCGCACCGGCTGCCGCGCAAACGGCGCAAGCTGCTGCAGCAAGCTGCGCTGTTGTGCAAAGTGGGCGCCGCGCAAGACGCCGCGCATCCCGAACGCACCAGCCGCGACTTGATCCTGGCCCAGCCGCTCCACGGCATCACCACGGGCGACCGGCTGATGCTGGCCTGCCTGGTGGCCCTCCAGCGCCGCAAGCCCAAGCCCGACAAGGAGCCGGCGCTGGCCGCGTTGGAAAACAGGCAGCGGGAACACGTCCTCTTGCTGGCCGCCCTGCTGCGCGTCGCCGAGGCGCTCGATCTCTCGCGCACGCAAGCCTCCCGGATCACCTCGGCCGAAGGCGCGGATTCGGCGCGCTGCGACCTGGCGCTCACCGGCCCGGCCGCAGACGTGGACGCGCGCCAGGCGGCCGATCGTGCGGACTGGTGGCAGCAGCTCGTGAAGCAGACACTGGCATTCACGCCCATCACCCCGCCAGCGCCGACTGGACCCGCGCTGAACGGAACTGAGGTAGGCCCGCCGCCCGCGCCGGAGATCACCGTGCCGCCCATCCAGGCCGCCGAGCCGATGAGTGAAGCCGGCCGCAAGACGATGTACACCCACTTCCTGCGCATGCAAGCCAATGAGTCCGGCACGCGGCTGGGCCAGGATATCGAGGCGCTGCACGATATGCGCGTCTCCACCCGGCGCATGCGCGCCGCCTATGGTATCTTCGCCGACCATTTCGACCCGGACGTACTCCGCCCGTTCAACAAAGGGCTGCGCCGAACCGGTCGCGCGCTGGGCGCAGTGCGCGACCTGGACGTATTGATCGAGAAGGCCGAGGCGTATCAGGCCGGATTGGAGGAGGGGCAAACCGACGCGCTCGCGCCGCTGCTGGCCGACTGGCACGCGCGCCGCGAGGTCGCGCGCCGCGAAATGCTGGACTACCTGGATAGCCCGGCATACCAGGGCTTCGTCAGCGCGTTCCAGGATTTCCTCACCACTCCCGGCGCGGGCGCGCAAGCCATCCCCATCGGCGATCCACTGCCGCACCAGGTGCGCCACGTCGCCCCGCGGCTGATCCTGGCCCGCTATGAGGTCGTGCGCGCGTACGAAACCGTCATCAGTGGCGCGCCGCTGACCACCTATCACATGCTGCGGATTGACTGCAAACGCCTGCGCTATGCGCTGGAATTCTTCCGCGAAGTGTTGGGGCCGGAAGCGCCGGAGATCATCAAGCAGGTCACAGCCATGCAAGACCTGCTCGGCGCGCTGCAAGATGCGCACGTGGCCGAGGGACTGATCGCGGGCTTTCTGGATGAACAGCGCAAGAAACGCAAGAAGGGGCTGCCGGAGGAGGCATTGGCCGGCGTCACCGGTTACCTGGCCGTGCAGCAGACGATCCAGCAAGACCTCGTGGGGCTGTTCCCTGCCCCGTGGGCCGCACTGGTGGGGCACAACTTCCGGCGCGCGTTGGCGCTGGCAGTCGCCGCATTGTAAGGTGTACAAAGCGTCTACGTGCATGAAGCATGGTCGCGGACGCTCAGCATCCAACTCTCTCCCATCACCCAATTCACTGCTTTGCAAGGAGGAAGCCATGTCCAACAAAGAAAGCAAAGAACCCGCGGAACAGGAGGGCGCAGCGCCCGTGGTGGACGATGTGAAGCCGCCCAAGTCCAAAGCTTCCAAGCCTAAGAAGCTCAAAGCCGAAGCGGCCAAAGCCGAAAAGGTGCAGGAAAAAGCGGCGGCCAAGGCCGAAAAGGCGGCAGCCAAAACCAAGAAACCAGCGGCCGAAAGCACTCCGCCGCCCGTTGAGAAGCCGCCCAGGCGCAAGAAAATGACGACCGAGGCCTATGAAAAAGAATTGGCGAAGCTGAACGTGGAGTTAGTCAAGCTCGAGGAGTGGGTCAAGGCCCAAGGGCTGAAAGTGGTGATCATCTTCGAAGGCCGTGACGCCGCCGGCAAGGGTGGTTGCATCAAGACCATCATGGCGCCGCTCAACCCCCGCTATGCGCGCGTCGTCGCTCTGGGCGTGCCCACCGAAAAGGAGAAGACCCAGTGGTACTTCCAACGCTACGTGGCGCACCTGCCCGCGGCCGGCGAGATGGTGCTGTTCGACCGCAGTTGGTATAACCGCGCCGGCGTTGAGCGCGTCATGGGCTTCTGCACCGAGGACGAGTACCGCGAATTCCTGCGCTCGTGCCCCGAGTTCGAGCGGATGCTGTCCCGCTCAGGCATCATTCTGATCAAGTATTGGTTCTCGGTCAGCGATGAGGAGCAAGAGCGCCGGTTCCAGGCGCGCATCGCGGATCCCACCAAGCGTTGGAAGCTGAGCCCGATGGACCTGCAATCACGCACGAAGTGGGTGGAGTACTCCAAGGCCAAGGACGCCATGTTCGCGTCCACGGATCTCAAGCAGGCGCCCTGGTATGTGGTCAACGCCGATGACAAGAAGCGCGCCCGGCTGAACGTCATCAAACACCTGTTGGGCATGATCCCATATCAAGACCTGACGCCGGAGCCGATCAGCCTGCCGCCGCGCCAGCCCGATGGCGGCTACGTGCGCCCCCCCATCACCGACCAGACGTTTGTACCGGAAGTGTACTGAGGGCGCCTCACCTGAGAGATGTTGAGACCACGGCTTCAGCGGCCTGGCAGCGCATGGATTCGCTGCAACTGGTCGCTGAAGCCGTGTTTGTCTTGACACAGGATTCGCACACCACAGCAGCTACCTGCTTGACAGCAAACAAGATATCGCATACGATGTGATATACGATGTCCTGACAACCCCAGGACACGAATAGCGCAAAGGAGGGGAGAAATGGGACGCTACGCGCTCAATCTGCCCACCCAACTCAAGGCTGAAGCAGAACAATACGCGGCTGAGCAGGGGGTCTCGCTTAACCAATTCATTCTCTGGGCGGTCTCCGAGAAGGTGGGAAGCTTGAAACAGCTATTGGATGATCCTGCTCATCCACAGATCACTTATCGTCGTGGTGCGGCTGGCCGGCCTGAGCCGGTGCTGCGGGGGAGCGGGCTGCGTGTGCAAACGGTTGCCGTCGCGGCACAGCAGTGGGAGCTGCCGCCGGCGCGCCTTGCTGAAGAGTTCGGTCAGAGCGAGTGGGCCATTCGAGAGGCGCTGGCATTTTACGCCAGCCATCGCGAGGAGATAGACGCCAACCTGGCCGCAGAAGAGGCGGTCGAGCTCAGCGCGGTCGCCGCGGGAGGGTGATGGTGTCCAGACTCAAATTGCATCTCGACGCCGACACTTCCATCCGGTCGCTGCAGCAGGCCTTGATCACACGCGGTCACGATGTGACGCGCACGCCCTGTAGTTGGATTGCCGGAGACGCCAACGATGAAGACCAGCTTCTCGCGGCAACGGCCCAGGGTAGATGTCTCTTCACCTTCAACATCAGGGATTTTAAGGCTCTGGCAGCGACTTACCAACAGCACGGCGATATTATCCTGGCCGCACAGCGCAGTTGGTCGCTCTCTGAGCTGATCGACGCGCTGGACCGCATGCTTTCTACCACTGAGGCGAAAGACTGGATCGGCCAGATCCGCTGGCTGAATGAGTGGCACAAATAAAAAAATCGTGGAGCGCGCAGGGCAGCCGCAGGCCAAAATCACAGACCACCCATTCTCTGCGGCCGCATCCCCTTCACCAAGGGCAACACCTGCTTCCGCAAGTCGGTGAACACCTCGTGCGCCGAGCGGTTGGCGTCAATCCGGCTGAAGTTGTACTCCTTGCTGATCTGCCGGAACTGGGCCAGCAGCCGCGTCTGATACTCGCGCCAGTTGGCGTAGATGTCATCCCCGCGCAGCACATCCATCCCCGACTCCCAGTAGTCGAACCCCTCGCCGGTCAGCACGCGCGGGGCCAGGTGATCCAGGTCCGCCTCCAGGTAAAACACCGCATCGGGCACGATGGCGAAGCCAAAGAGATCCCGCAGCCAATCGTGATCCACCCCGCGCACCAGCGCCCGCGCGATCACCGAGTAGATGTAACGGTCGGTAAGGCAAACGAAACCGGCCCGCAGCGCGGGGATGATCTCCTTCTCCAGCCGGTCGGCGAAGTCGGTGGCGTAAAACAGGTTCAGGGTGATGTCGCCCAGGGTGTGGCCCTGCTTGGCGCGCTGCAAGCCTGGCGCCACCAGCGCCGACCCCGCCAGCCCGGTCTGGGTCACGGCGTAGCCGTTGGCCTCCAGCCATTCGTGCAGCAGCGCCACCTGCGTGGAGCGGCCCACGCCGTCGGTGCCCTCCAGGACGATCAGCCGGCCCGGCAGATCATGGGCATCGAAGCCGGGGATGCTGCCCGCCCCGTAATAGCGGATGCGCGTCATAGCTCGCTCCTTGCGGCCGGGTTCACCTGGCCCAGTTGCAGATACCGGCCATACAGGCCCTCCTTGGCCAGCACCTCGCGCCACGGCAGCAGGTTCACCTTGGGCAGCCCGCGCAGGTGGGGCGAGACCAGCGCGCGCACCTGCTGTTGCTGGTGTACCAACGGCTGCAGCGCGTCGATCACCGTCAGCCCGAACTCATCCACCATGCCCTGATATTGGCCCAGGATGCGCTTCTGGAACAGCCGGAAACACTCGTAGGGATCGGGGCTCAGGCCCAGGTCCATGCCCGCCTCGTACCATTTCAGCGCGGGCCGGCCGACCAGGATGCGCTTCAACGCCTCGTCCAACGGCACCTGGAAGTAGAACGCGACCGTGGGCCGGGCCGCGAAGTTGTATAGCTTGCGCACCCACTTCGGAGCCATCCCCCGCGCACCATCGCGCGCGAACGCGGTATAGATATAGCGGTCGGCCAGCACGATGGCGCCGGCCTTCAACGCGGGGATCACCTGGCGCTCCATCCGATCGGCCAGGTCAGCCGCGTGCAGCAGGCTGAAGGTGAGCGGGGTGAGGAGCTGCTCCTTCTTGCCGCGCGCGGTCGTCCGGCGCACCAGCGGCGACGAATTCCACTCGGTGAACACCACCAGGTAGCCCTCGCTCACCAGCCATTTGTGGAGCAGGTCAAGCTGCGTGCTCTTGCCCGAGCCGTCAATGCCCTCAACGATGAACAGCTTGCCCGGCAGAGATGTGCCATCAGGTAGGGTGGCCATAGCGCTCCTTGATCGTGCGGTGGTTGTGTGCGCTAGTTTAGCATTGGCGGGATGAGTGTGCAAATGAGGTGCAAGAACACGGGGCAGCGTTCATATGCTTCTCCGCTTTGACATCCCTGCATCTACAGTGCTACAATCTCATCATCCAGGGGCGGTGGCGAAATGGCAAACGCGTCGGTCTTAAAAACCGCTGGTCGCAGGACCTTGTGGGTTCGAGTCCCACCCGCCCTACAGAGTGCAGATCAAGGAGACTCCCATGGCAGCGCAAGCTCTTGAATTCCGTTGTGTGGTCAGTGCGACGCCTGCGGAGACGTATCGCGCGTTCACGCGGTCGGTCGCGCTGCGCGAATGGCTCTGCGATGGCGCCACGACCGACGCGCGTGTCGGCGGACGGGCCTATTTTTGGTGGAACAGCGGTTTCTATGCCAGCGGCGCGTTCACTGACCTGGAACCGGAGCGGCTGGTGGCTTTCACCTGGCAGGGCAAGGGTGAGCCGGCCGAGACGCGGATCGAGGTGCGATTGGGAGCAACCGGCGACGGGACAACGGTGACGCTGGTTCACGCCGGGCTGGGCGATGGCCCCGAGTGGGACAGGATGCGGCGCGAAGCGACGGAGGGCTGGCAAGAGGGCATGGAAAACCTCCAGTCCGTGCTGGAAACCGGCCAGGACCTGCGCTTCACCCGCCGGCCGATGCTGGGCATCTTGCTGAACGATTTCACCGCCGGGATCGCTGCCCAACTGGGCGTGCCCGTCACGGCCGGCACGCGGGTCGCCGACGTCGTGGAGGGGATGGGGGCGCAAAGGGCCGGCCTGCAGAAGGATGATGTGGTGGTCAGCATCGGCGGCAAACCGGCCACGAACTGGCCGGAGATTACGACTGCGCTCCAGGGCCGCCGGGCAGGTGACACGGTGGAAGTCGAATTCTACCGTGGCGCCGAGAAGCTGGCTGCCCACATGGTGTTATCGCCCCGACCGATCCCCGATATTCCCGCCACACCGCAGGCCCTTGCGGAAGCGGTCCAGGCATCCAGCATCCAAACCGCTTCAGGTTTGACGGTGTGCTTCGAAGATGTCTCCGAGGAGGAGGCGTCTCGTCGCCCCGCGCCGAGCGAGTGGAGCGCATTGGAAGTCGTGGCGCACTTTGTCCTCGCCGAACGCGAGACTCAGACCTGGATCACCGACCTGATCAACGATGACGAGCGGTGGGCCGATCGCTACCAGAACTCAACCAACGTGCCGGCGCGTATCGCCGCGCTCACGGGCATGTATCACGGCATCGAGGCGATGCTGGAACTCCTGAAGCGCAGCCAGGCGGAGACGGTCGGCATGCTGGCGTTGTTGCCGCCGGATTTTGTGGCCCACAAAGGCGCCTACTGGCGGCTGAGCCGTGATCTGCTGGCGCAGACGGTCGAGCACCTGCAGGAACATACCGCGCAAATCCGATCGGCCATCGCGGCCGCCCGGGAATGAACAAAACCCGAAGGGTGTCTACCCTTCGGGTTGAACCAGAGGCGACGGCGGGATTTGAACCCGCGATCGAGGTTTTGCAGACCTCTGCCTTGCCACTTGGCTACGTCGCCGTAACGAGCGCTATTGTAGCGTAACGGGCGGGACTTGTCAAAACCGGGTCCCTGCCTTTGGACGAACCCATGCCTCCCGATCAGGTCATCCGGTGCGCCGAGTGCGGCGCCTCCTTTGTGTGGGGGAGCCCCACGACCGCTGCCCCTGTGCCCCGCCCTGAGCGCTGCCCGATGTGCCAACGTTTGGCGCCGGGGCCGGGCCGCCAGCGCGGGCTGGTGAAATGGTTCAGCCGCGCCAAGGGCTACGGTTTCATCACGACCTCCCAGGGCGCCGAGGTGTTCCTGCACAAATCTGGGCTGGCGGCCGACCAGCCGTTTCCGCGCGCGGGCCAACTCATGGAGTTCGCGCTCAGCCACGGCGCACGCGGGGTGCAGGCCGAGGATGCGGTCATCCTCGAAGCGCCGGCCGATGATCCCGCTGGCGACTGAAGGCGTCCGGCTCAAAACAGCGTCGTCACCCCGCCAGCCGGTCTCGACCGGCTTTCACCTGCTGAGCCGTCGGGTTTCAACCCACCGCGGGCATACCGGGCAAGCACCGCTCACATCTTCCCCCGTAGCGCCACACTGTCCAAAAGCTCATCGTACACCGGCGCCTGGACGCCCCAGTCGAACTGCGCCACATGGTCCCGCCAGGCCGGTTCGCCGCGCGGGGTGGCCAATGCGGCTCGCAACCGGCCCAACAGACCCGCAAAGTCGTCATACAGGCAGGCGCCGTGCGCCTCAGGGGGCAAAAGCTCGGGGTAGCTCAGCCGGTTGGGCAGCACCGGCCGCGCGCCGCAATAGATCGCCTCGACCACGCCCACGCCGAAGAACTCGTGGATCGCCGTGCTGAGCACGATGTCGGCCGACCGCAGCAACCGCGCGTAGTCGGCCTCGGTCACGGCATAGCCGAAATGGACCAGCCGATGGCCCAGCCGCGCCCGGGCCTCGGCGAACTCGACGGGTTCGACGCGGAAGTTCTCACCTGCCAGCGCCACCCGGAACGCCAGGCCCTCGTCCGCCAGGGCGTACAGCGCGGCCAGCATGGCCTCCGGCGCCTTGTCGTGCTCCCAGCGTTGATTCCACAGGATCAGCGGCGGTAGCCTGACCGGGTCCGGGGCTGGGGCGGACCGCGGGGCCACGCAACAAGCTGCGACGTCCGGAGGATTCTGATATTGGTCCAGGCGGCGCAGATCGCACCCCACCGGCAGCACCTGCGATCTGGCGCGGGCAGCCGCGACCGTTTCCAGGTGCGTGTAATCCGGGAAGTGCTTCAGCAGCCGCGGCGCCTCAGCGAACCAGGAGCGGAGATGATAAGCCGAGTTGAAGCACACCCGGTCGGCGGCCAGCATGGCGAGGTGCTGGATCATGCCGTAGGTCAGGTCGCGCTTCGTGCCCGGCGGCGGCGGATAGGTGAGCTGGTTTTCGTGCATGTACAAGACGATCGGCGTGGCGGCCAGCGCGGGTCGCACCAGCGCCAGGAACGCGGGCAGGTTGGTCATGCTGGTGGCCAGCAGCAGGTCGGGCCGCTCGCCGGCCGCCAGACGCGCCTGGGCCTGGGCCGCCAACTCCAGCGCGCCGCCCAACATCCGCCACTTCCAGAACTGGCCCGGCAGCGCCAGCACCTGGACGCGGTGCCGGCTGTGCGCGGCGCACCCCTCGGCCCATGCGCGGTGCGAGCCGGTGTGGTACGGATTCAGCAGCCAGACGTTCAACGGTGCGGACATAGCGCCATGATACCACTGCTAACCTTAAAAATCCAATGCGCGGCAGCGCCGCGTTGTGGCCGATTTGACATCAGGCGGCGGAGTGTGCTATTTTGTGCAGTGTAGTGCTATTCAGACAAGGAACTGACCTGTGAATCGGCAAACCGTCCTGATCGCCCTGTCGCTTATTACGCTCCTTGGAGACAAGGAGCGCGTCCCGTTTGGAGGAGAGTAGCGCAGGCACAGGTCAATGAAGATCTTAGTGGCACGTAAGCGGGGCCTTCCAAACGGGAGGCCCCGCTTTTTGATCCCAGCAGGTAGACGAGCTATGGAGGAGACCATGACAGCCCACGAGTCCAGCAAGACCACCCACGCGGCCGAACAACGGGCGCGCACCGTGAAAGCCAAATTCAGCCCACCGGAAGCGCAGCCGAAGAGTATGCCCCACGAGGAGGCGGCGCGCTCGGTGATGCACCCGGACTATCATGATCCCGATTGGCGGTATTACCACGGCGCAATGGCTGGCTGAGCAATATTTCCGATTCACAGCGAGCAAGTGATCCATGACATGCGCAACGTTGGGCATGCTGGCGGGACATGGTATAATCGCCTCAACACCTACAAGATGGAGGCGAAAATGCGCGTTCTGCTGCTGAAAGACGTCAAGGGTTTGGGCCATGCCGGAGAGATCAAAGACGTAGCCGGAGGCCACGCCCAGAACTACCTTTTCCCGAACAAACTTGCCCAGCCGGTCACCGAAGGCGCGGTGAAGCAGGTGCAACACCTCAAAGAGGCGGTCGCCAGCAAACAGGAGCGCAAAGCGACCGAGGCAAAGACCCTGGCGTCCCGGCTAGACGGGCAGACCATCACGTTCAAGGCGCGTTCCGGCGAGGGGGAACGGCTCTACGGGTCCATCACCAACGCCGATGTCGCTGAAGCGCTGTCCAAGGCGATCGGCCACCCGGTTGATCGCAAGCTGGTGGAGATCCCGCACCCCATCAAGACGTTGGGCCAGCATCGCGCCACGGTGAAAGTCGGCCCCGGCCTGGTCGCCAACGTGCTGGTCTTTGTTGACCGCGCCGCGGAGTAACCCCACGCGCCCGCTTGACCTGAAGATCGCTGTCACACGAAAGCCCTGCCGCTATCCGGCAGGGCTTTCGTGTGACCGTGTGATCTGGAGTCGAGGTTTCAGCCGATCTGTCACCGGATACAAGAATCGGCTGAATCCTCGACTCCAGCCTCAGTCCGCGGCATTATCAGCGCAGCGGGAGGCGGGCAACATCCAGATTGATGAAACTACCGTCTTCGGCCGTGCGATACAGGATCACCGTGAGGCCATCGGGCGCAGCGTCTGCCGGTAGCGCCAGGCTGTACGCGTCGGTCACCACCTCACCGGGCGTCCAGCGCGTGGTGGGGTATGCGCTGGCGACGGGGTGGCGCGCATCCGTCTGCCCGAGCTCGGCACCGCCCTGGGGCAAGCGCACCGAGACCGACCAGTCGCGCTCGGGCCGCGCCGCCGTCTGCCAGGCCAACCGGATCACCCATTGATCGGTCGCGAACTGCCGCGTCACCTGCGTTGCCAGCAGGCGGATGCCGTCCCCGAAGTCGTGCGGGGCAGGCATCGGGAGCCAGTCAGGGGGCAGGTCGGTGCTGGGCGCGCTGCGCACGGCGATCACGGTCGGGCCTAGCGCGTTGAAGTGCGCGTTCGCGGCGATCTCGGCCGGCAGCAACGGCAGGGCGGCCGAGGTGATGAAGAACCCCGCACCCGCCAGGTGTGCAGGAACCTCAGACGACGCGGTGGGCTGCAGGTCGGGCCGCTGGCCCCAGATCTGGGTCACGTAGGACAGCGCCAGCAGCTCCTCCGTCGTACCCACCACGGCCGCGCCGGCCGGCGGGTTATCGGCCAGGATGGCCCAGGCCGGAGCCAGGCCGTTGTCATCGGGCCGATTGCTGTTGTCGGCGCGCGGGTAGGCGGTGACGCCGCGGTAGAGCGCCAGCGCGGCCAGGGCGACCAGGATGAGCGCGCGTAGGCCGAGCCGCCATCCTGCGACGCGCTCAGGATGGCGGCTGGAAAAGTCCTGGGCCAGGCGCCACAGCCGCGCCGCCAGCAGGGCGATCCCCAGGGCCAGCAGCGCATAGACCGGCATGATCACCTGGAACCAGTTCCCCAGCCGGTCAATCCAGCAGAAGACCAGGTAGATCGCGACCGTGCCCCAGATCAACTGACCGCGGCGGCCGCGCAGCCCAGCCAGTCCCAGCAGGCCCGCCAGCAACCCCGGCCAGGTCAGCTCGCGCCAGATCAGCGCGGGGAACTCATGGGTGAAGAACGGCTGCAGCCGCCAAGTCAGCTCGTCGCGGCCCTGCTGGGTGGAGATGAAGCGCCCGAACCAATCCCACGCGCTGGCCCACTCGCCGGCCCCGCGCCACTCCGGGTGCTGCGCGCCGCGGATGTAGATGAACGCGTAGCTCAGGAGCGGCAGCAGCAGCAGCCCGACCGCAGCCGCCACCAACTTTGGCCGCCGCACCAGCCCCGGCTCCGCGCGCAGCACGACCCACAGCAGCGGCGGCAGGACGGCCAGCACCGTCACCTGGTGCGCCAGCCCGACCCCGGTCAGCAGCGCCAGCCCCAGCAGATAACAGTCGCGGCGCAGGCGCTCCCAGCGGAAGGCCAGCAGCACGAAGGCCAGCGTCCACGCGACCGAGGAGGCGTATTGCTCGGTGGTGACCGCGTAGTACCAGAAGAAGTACGTGAGGCCGTAGAAAGCGGTGGCGAGAAACGCGATGAACCATGTTTTCAGGCGCTCGCCTGCCAGCCCCTGAAGGGGCTTCTCAACTTGAGACAGGGATTTCCAATCCCTGAACCCCTCCAACATCAACGCATACAACAGCCCCAACGCCAGCAGCGCCCACAACGTCGAATAGGACGACAGGATCTGAATAGGGTTGCTCTCCGGCCCCAGCAGCAGCCGGCCGGCGCGAAACCACAGCCAGCCGCCCATGGTGTACAGCGGATAACCGGGCGCGTTGCTCATGCGGCGCTGCACCTGCGCGTATTGGTGCGTGATCAGGTCGCCGCCAGCCAGCTCACCGGCGCGGAGGCCATCGTCCAGGGTCAGCAGATAGAGCGCGGCGAACAGGAGCAGCAGCAGGACGCCGGCCAGCAATTCGAGATGCTTCGTTTTGGGTTGTATCACCAGGCCATTCACCTCGGGATCTTGGACCGCACTATAACCCAAAAACCGCCTTTTGTCACCCTTCGGCGAACGCGTTATAATCGTATGGGAGAAACCCGCCCCGACAACTGGTTTTGCGCACATCTTGCTATCAAGGAGATCATCCTTTGGCCCAACCATATCGCCCACTGATCGGCATTCCGGCCGCCACCTACAGTGACCAGGAATACGTGGCGACCCCCACCTATCGCTTCAACGGCAACTACCCGGCTGCGCTGGCCGCGTGCGGCGCGCTGCCGGTGATCATCCCACTCAAATTGCCGGAGGGCGCGCTCCGCGCCGTCTTCGAGCGGCTGGACGGCCTGTGCCTGGCCGGCGGGGTTGACGTGGACCCCGCGCACTACGCTGAGACGCCCCATCCAGCCCTGGGCCAGGTGGACGCCGCGCGCGATGCGACCGAGCTGACGCTGGCCCGCTGGGCGCTGGCCGCTGACCTCCCCACCCTGGGCATTTGCCGCGGCATCCAGCTGCTCAACGTGGCCGCGGGCGGCAGCCTGTACCAGGATGTGCCGGCGCAGCTTCCCCAGGCGAGCCGCCACGACTATAAGCTGGCCGACACCTCGTGGGAGAGCTACACCCATCGGGTGCGCATCGCCGCCGGCTCGCGGCTGGCAGGCATCCTGGGCGCGACCGAGATCATGACCAACAGCTTCCACCACCAGGCGCTCAAGCGCGTGGCCGATGGCTTCGTGGTGACCGCGCACGCGGACGATGGCACGGTCGAAGGGGTCGAACACCCCGGCCGCGCCTTTGCCCTGGCCGTGCAATGGCACCCGGAGGGCATGTTCCGCAGCGATGCACATGCCCAACGCATCTTCGAGGCGTTCGTGTGCGCCACCCGCGATGGCAAATAGCGTCATCGGCGTCTTCGATTCCGGGGTCGGCGGGCTATCGGTGGTGCGCGAGCTGTTGGCGCAGCTCCCCGGCCTGCCCATCGTCTACCTGGCCGACCAGGCCAACGCGCCCTACGGCCAGCGCGACCTGGCGGAGATCCGACGGCTGGCCGGGGGGATCAGCGATTTCCTGCTGGCCCAGGGCGCCGCGGTAGTCGTGGTGGCCTGCAACACGGCTTCGGCCGCGGCGCTGCACTGGCTGCGCAGCCAACGTCCCGGCACGCCATTCGTGGGGATGGAGCCGGCCGTCAAGCCCGCGACCCAACGCACGCGCACCCGGCACATCGGCGTGATCGCCACCGCGGCCACGTTCCAGGGCGAGCTCTTCGCCAGCCTATTGGACCGCTACGCGACCGATGTGGTGGTACACACGCAGGTATGTCCTGACCTGGTGCCGCTGGTCGAGGCCGGCGAGCTCGATTCGCCGCGAACGCGCGCGGCCGTGGCCGGCTATCTGGCGCCGCTGCTGGCGAACGGCATTGACGAGCTGGTGCTGGGATGTACGCACTACCCGTTTCTGCAGCCGGTCATCGAAGCGACCACCGGCCCCGGCGTCGAGATCATTGACCCCGCGCCCGCGGTCGCCCGGCAAGCCGGCCGCGTGCTGGCGCAGCGCGGCGGCCTGGCAGATCCCGCCGAAGTCGCTGAACACCGCTTCTTCACCACCGGCCGGCCCGACCGCTTTGCGGCGGCGTTGCGCCAACTCATCGGCATCGAAGCGCCGGTGCAGCAGGCGCGCTGGCAGGATGGACGGCTGCTCGCCACGTTCAAATGACCAGCCGGAATCGAGGATTCAGCCGGTCTCTGGCGTCAATGGCGTAACCGGCCGAGCGATGCAAAGCAAATAACCCAAACGATTTGGGAAATCGTTTGGGTTATTTACTGATCGCAATCCAGCGGATTGCGGTACAGAATTTATCCCAAGATAACCCAAATGTATTTGGGTTATCTTGTTGGGTTATTCGTTCAACTTGAGCACGTAGGATGTGCCCTTTTTATCCCCCATCTTCATCACCAGGCCCTTATCCACCAGATCGGCCAGGTCGAGGCGCAGGGTCTCCGGGGTGACGGCCGGGCAGAGCTCGTGGTATTCGCGATTGGTGATGCGGCCGTAGCGCTGCAAATATTGGATCGCCAGGATCTGGCGCTCGTTGAGGCCGGTGGCCCATTCGGGCACGGCGCGCGGAAGCGGGACGCCGCTACCGCGGCGCAGCACCACCGTGAACGAGAACGGCGTCGGCTTGAACTCCGGCGCGGGATGGCCGCCCTGCACCATCTCCTCGATCATGCGATCAATGCCCAGGCCGAGCTGCTCGATGTAGCCCCACTCGAACAGGCCGTTCACCAGCCGCGGGTTGCGCGAAAAGTGCTCCTCGACGATGTTATCCAGGGTGATGTAGCCGGGCAGACCGCCGGGGCTGCTGATCTCCAGCCGGTCGTCGAACTGCCGGATCTCCACCCGCTTGCCGGTCAGGCGGTAATCGCGGTGGCAGACCGCGTTGACCAGCGCCTCGCGCACGGCGAACTGCGGATAGATGTGGCGGTCTTCCCGTTTCAATCCGCGCACCACCGCCTCCCCGCGCAGCTCGGTCAGCAAGATGGCCCAGGCCCTTTCGATTACTCGCGCCAACGCGCCGTTGAACTCCTCGCGGCGGGTGTAGCCAGGCAGCCCGCCCGGCGCGCGCGGGGCCGTGCCCGCAAAGCGCACGTAGATCAACCCACTCTGGGGAATAAAGAAGTGCGGGTCGCGGCCGAACAGCAACAGCCCGGCGACGGTCACCTCGCCCGCGGGGTTCAGCGCGCCCACGGCCTGCAACAATTCCGTCTCCGTCTGGCCCAAATCACGGCCCAGCCGGGCGGTGCGGCGGTGCAGATAATCACCGATCACCTCGAAATCCAGGTCGTCGAGCGTCGCGCCCGGCACCGACTCCATCTCATAATCGCCGCTGGCCTTGGTGGCGGCCAGGTGGCTGATCTTGGCGCCATCCAACGGCTCGTTGCCGGCATGGGTGCGCACCAGCACGCGACCGTCGGCCAGCGAGTGGAGCTGGGTGCTGCGCGGCACAACGATGGCGACCGCCACCCCGTCACGATCCTCGAACTGCTGCCACTCCGTGCGCACCAACGGCCGGCCCTGGCTGAGGGCCGCGCGCAGCAGTCCTTCAGCCTCATCCAGCGATAGTTGACCGGTGATGTGACCTGCCGGATCAACGCCCAGCAGCACCGCGCCGCCATCACCGTTGGCGAACGCGACCAGCGTCTCGGCCAGCCGCTCGGCCGAGCGCTCGGTCATGATCTCCAGTTGCAAGCCCACGCCGCGGCGCAGGAGAGTGGTTAGGGACATTGGTGGCTCCGTGATGCGCGGCGCATTACGGGCTGCGATAGACCGTATCGTGCGCGCCGATCACGCGATGAACGCACACACGTTCACCGGTGATGGGATCGGCCTGAAAGTGAAACGTCCATCGGTATTTTTGGCTGATGCGGCCGGACCAAACACCCGGGTATCCATCAACACGCTCGATGGAGAGGCTGGGATGTGAGATATCCTGGCAGAATAGCTCAAATGCCTTGCGGGCCTGCGCCTTGACCTCAGGCGGCAAGGTGACATACGCCTCACTGAAGCGGCGCGTCTTGATGTGCTTCATCCCTACACCAGGCTTGCCAGGAATTCGGCATCCGTTTCGTAGGCGTCCACACGGCCCGCTGCCAGATCGGCCTCCGCTTGCTTTTCAGCAGCCTGCCACTCCGCCGTCCAAAACCATTCTTGCCCCGGCTTGATGGCCGTCTGTTTCAAATGCGCATCAACCGCATCGCGGATGATCTCCGCGATGGGTTGGCGTGTAGTGAATGAAAGGACGCGCAGCCGTTCGTATTGGGCATTTTCCAGGCGTAATGAGATAGCTTTCATCGCGATACGGTCCTCTTCGCCGACTGGCTGTATATTGCGGTATCACTATATCACAATATCGCACTATCGCCAACTACGGCTTGAACCAGCTCTTCATCAGGCAAACCTTGATCAACGATCGGGGATGGCCGCTCCCTGGTCTTGCGTCCGTTTTCGCTTGTCGCCTGTTCTCCGCCTTCCACCGTCGCGGCCAGGCGGGCCATGGCGGCCACCGTGTCCCCGTTATCGGGGGTGGCGATGCGCACCCCGCGGGTCATCCGGCTCATTTGGCTGATGGCTAACACAGGCGTGCGCAGGGCGACGCCGTTGGCGGTGATGATCGTGATCTGATCGTCGGGTTGCACCACGCGCGCGGCCACGATCCGGCCGGTTTCATCCAACCGGCGGTGATCCAACGTCCACTGGCCGCCGGTGTTGCGGCCATGGCTGGGGTACTCGGTCAGCGGCGTACGCTTGCCGTAACCATTTTGCGTGATGATCAGCAAGTCCCCGCCCGGCTCCACCACGTCGAAGGTCGCTACGCCATCATCCTCGCGCAGCCCGATGGCCAGCACGCCCGCAGCCGTGCGGCCCATCGGCCGCACCTCGTCTTCGGTGAACCGCAGCGCTTTGCCGCCCGTGGTCACGATGATGAAGTCCTGCTTCCCGAAGGTCGCGCGCGCCCAGCCGAGCTCGTCGCCCGGTTCCAGGTTCATGGCGATGATACCGCTGGGCCGCACGTCGCTGAACTCGCTCAGCTTCATGCGCTTGATGCGGCCGCGACGGGTGAGCAGCGTAACGTACTCGGCCTGCTCGAAATCGGGCACCACCAGCAGGGTCGTGACCCGCTCCTCTGCGGCCAGGTTCAGGAAGTTGACCATGGGCAGGCCCCGGCCATCGCGCGCCGCCTCGGGCAGCGTAAAGACCCGCAACCCGTACACCCGGCCGCGGTTGGTGAAGAACAAGACGTGATCCAGGGTGCGCGCCGAGAAGAGGTCCACCACCTCATCCTCATCTTTCGTTCGCATCCCCTGCACGCCCCGGCCGCCCCGGCGCTGCGCACGGTAGGCTGCCAACGGCGTGCGCTTAATGTAGCTGCCCTGGGTCACGCTGATCAGCACCGGCTCCTGGCGGATCAGGTCTTCCTCCGCGAAATTCTCGGCCGCTTCGGGCACGATCTCGGTGCGGCGCCCATCCGCAAACTTCTCCTTCAGGCCCAGCACCTCATCTTTGATTACGCCCAGGATGCGGGAGGGATCGGCCAGCAGCGCCTCGTAAAAGGCGATCTGCCCGAGGAGCGCGTTGTACTCGTCCTCGATCTTCTGGCGCTCCAGCGCGGCCAGGCGGCGCAGCTGCATGTCGAGGATCGCCTGCGCCTGCTTGTCGCTCAGATTGAAGCGGGTGATCAGCTTGGTCTTGGCGTCGTCCGCGCTGTCGGCCGTGCGGATGATGTGGATGACCTCATCAAGGAACTGGAGCGCGATGCGCAGCCCTTCCAAGATGTGGGCGCGTTCCCGGGCCACCCGCAGCAGGTAGTTGGTGCGTCGGGTGATGACCTCGATGCGATGATCAACGTAGTGCTGGAGCGCGCGCTTAAGGCTCAACAGCCGCGGCTCGCCGTCCACCAGGGCCAGCATGTTGACACCGAAGGTGCTCTGCAGCGGCGTAAATTTGAAGAGTTGGTTGAGAACCTTGCGCGGCGCGGCGCCGCGTTTCAGCTCGACCACCACACGCATGCCCTTGCGATCCGATTCGTCGCGCAGGTCGCTGATATCGTTGATGCGGCCCTCGCGCACCAACTCCGCGATGCGCTCCAGGATGGTGCTCTTGTTGAGCTGGTAGGGGATCTCGGTCACCAGGATGCGATACCGGTTGCCGCTCATCTCCTCGATGCGGGTGCAGGCGCGCATGGTGAGCCGGCCCTTGCCGGTGCCGTAGGCCAGCTTGATCTCCTCCCGGCCTAGCACCAGGCCGCCGGTCGGGAAATCGGGGCCGTGGATGAACTGCATCAGCTCGTCCACGCTGATTTCATCGGCGTCGGTCCAGCGGTCAATCAGATACGCGATGGCA
>DAOUAT010000038.1:0-2709 GCA_034433275.1 Anaerolineae bacterium | reverse complement strand
TGCTGGCCGGCCAGGCCATGGCCCGCGGCGCGTTCACCGTGGGCGACTTTGCGCTGTTCACCTACTACCTGTGGTTCACCACCGAGCTCCCGTCGTACCTGGGCAGCTTCGTGGGCGACATTAAGCAGCAGGAAGTCGCCCTCGGCCGCCTGGCCGAGCTGATCCCCGATGAGCCGCCGGAGGCGTTGGTGGCCTCTCCAGGGGAAAAATCCTTTGTCAGAGACTGGAGTCGAGGCTTCAGCCGGTCTCTCTCTCTGAGCGCCAAACCGCCTAAAGGCTCGATTCCGTCTCGCGCAACGGCGACGGACCAAGACACCCCTCCCCTCCTCGAAGTCCGCAATCTCACCTGCCTGCACCCCGGCACGGACCACGGCGTGCGGGACGTCAGCTTCACGGTGCCCCGCGGGAGCTTCATCGTCATCACCGGCCAGGTCGGCGCAGGCAAGAGCACGCTGCTGCGCGCCGTGTTAGGCCTGCTGCCGCGCGACGCGGGCGAGATCCTGTGGGACGGGCAGCCGGTGGCCGATCCCAGCAACCTGTTGGCTGCGGCGGGGGATTGTGTAGATGGGGAGACCCCGCCCCTACGGCCGCGCGTCGCCTACACCGCCCAGGTGCCGCGGTTGTTCAGCACGACGCTGCGGGAAAACATACTGCTGGACAAGGTGCGAAGTACGATGTACGCTGTACGCAGTACGCCATACGCCGAACAGTCTGCGCGGTTGAGCACGGCCATCTGGCGCGCGGTGCTGGAGCCGGACATCGCCACGCTGGAACACGGCCTGGACACCACGGTCGGGCCGCGCGGGGTGCGGCTCAGCGGCGGGCAGGCCCAACGCGCCGCGGCGGCGCGCATGTTTGTGCGCGAACCGGCGCTGCTGGTGATGGACGATCTCTCCAGCGCGTTGGATGTGCAGACGGAGCAAACCCTCTGGGAGCGCGTCCTGCCATCGGCCATCAGCTATCAGCCATCAGCCATCCTCGCCGTTTCCCACCGCCGCGCCGCGCTCCGCCGGGCGGATCACATCATCGTGCTGCACGAGGGCCAAGTCGCCACGCAAGGGACGCTGGCCGAGCTGTTGGCGACGTCGGCGGAGATGCGGCGGTTGTGGGAAGGGGAGGGATGATCCCGTCGCGCGTGACAGATCGCCCATGCAGTGATAAACTACACATCATCCGGCGCAACCACAGCGCCGGCAAACCGTATTCACACGCGAGGTATCCCATGAGCAACGCACCCACCATCACCCTGGCCTCGGGCCGGATCGTCCGGCTGGACCGGCTGATCATCGAAGACACCTACCTTGAGGTCGAAGGCGGTACGCCGGAAGAGCGCCGCAACATATTGCTGGACATCCCCTACGAGCGCGTGGTGACGCTCAACGACGACGATGCGCCCTACCTGTTGATCGAGCCGCCGGACGGCGACCTGCCCGGGCTGACGCTCATCGCCCAGCTTTCCTCGGAGCAACCCGTGAAGGGTGGCAAAGAGGGCGAGTGGTCGGAGCTTAACGTGTGTTGGTACGCGGACGCGTTCCCGGCCGACGTCCTGGGGCACGTGACCGCAACCCTGCGCGAGGTGGACTGGGACGCGCACGCCGGGAATTTTGAGTGGTAGCTGGGTCGCGGAACGTTTGTCAAGGGCAGGACGTCACTGAATAAATCGGATTCGAGGCTTCAGCCGGTCACGTGCTTAACGGGAGAGCCCGCCTGAAGGCTCGCTTCCAATCGAATCGAGTTGCCGCCCATGCGCCGCATCCGTTGGTGGTTCCTGATCGCGCCGGCCGCGCTGGTCATCAGCGCGCTCCTGGTCTATTTCGGCCTCCTGGCTGACCTGCCTGACCCCGCGAAGCTCTCGGGCAAGGCCGTCGCGGGCGCTAACGCGCCCGCGGCCAGCGTCCTCATCACCGATCGCCACGGCCGGCTGCTCTACGAGGTGATGGACCCGGCCGGCAGCAAGTATGTGCCGCTGGCGCTGAGCCAAGTCCCCCTGACCTGCCAGCAGGCCACGGTCGCCACCGAGGATCGCAACTTCTACCACCACCCCGGCGTGGACCCCATCGCCATCGCCCGCGCAGTCTGGCAAAACCTGCGGGGCGGCCACACCGTCTCTGGAGCCAGCACGCTGACGCAACAATTGGCGCGCAACCTGTTCCTGTCGGCCGGGGAGCGGACGGAACAGACGCTGCGACGCAAGCTGCGCGAGGCGTGGCTGGCGTGGCGGTTGGAGCACCGCTACAGCAAGGATGAGCTGCTGGCCCTGTACCTGAACACCACCTATTACGGCCATTACGCGGTCGGCATCGAGGCCGCGGCCGGGGCCTATTTCGGGACCCACGCGGCCGAGCTCGATCTGGCGCAGTGTGCGCTGTTGGCCGGCCTGCCCCAATACCCGGCCGGTTATAACCCCATCGAAAACCTGGAGGCCGCGCAGCGACGTCAGGCCATCGTGCTGGCGTTGATGGTCGAACAGAAGTACATTTCGGAGGCGCAGGCCCAAGACGCCCGAGATGAGCGCCTGGCCTTCGCCAGCACCCCCTTCCCCATCGCCGCGCCACACTTCGTGATGTGGGTGCAAAGCCAGCTTGAGACGCTGCTGCCGGCCGATCAGGTCCGCGCTGGCGGCCTGCGCGTGACCACCACCCTCGACCTGGACTGGCAGGCCGCGGCCGAGGCGGCGGTCCGCCGCCGGCTGGCGCAGCTCCGGCCCTG
>DAOUAT010000037.1:0-2863 GCA_034433275.1 Anaerolineae bacterium | reverse complement strand
AGACTAGATCGCATGCTCCCCCTCGAACCGGTAGCCGACGCCGGGCACGGTGACGATGTAGCGCGGCTGGGCCGCGGCCGGCTCGATCTTGCGCCGCAGGTTCATCACGTGGACGTCAATGGTGCGTTCGACCCCTTCGTAGTCGTAGCCGAAGACCCGGTCCAGCAGCTCGGCGCGCGAGAACGCGCGGCCGGGTTCCCGGATCAGCGCCTCCAGCAGGCGGAACTCGGTGGGTGTCAGGCCGGCGGGCCGGCCCCCCACCCGGGCCTCGTGGCGCAGAAAGCTCACCACGACATCGCCGAACTGCACATCTTCCGGCGGCGGCGCCTCCGGGGTCGCCCGGCGCAGCACGGCCCGGACGCGCGCCACCAGCTCGCGCGGGTTGAACGGCTTGGTGATGTAGTCATCCGCGCCGATGTCCAGCCCGCGCAGCTTGTCATCGTCGGTCGCGCGGGCGGTCAGCATGATGATGGGGACGCGCGACTCGGCGCGCAGCAGCCGGCAGACGTCCGTGCCATCCAGCTCCGGCAACATCAGGTCCAACACAACCAGATCCGGGAGCTTGCGCCGCGCAACGTCAAGCGCCTCGCGGCCGTCATACGCAGCCAGCACGCTGTAGCCGTCTCGCTTCAGATAAAGCGCGACCAGGTCCACGATTTTTTTGTCGTCATCAACGACCAGGATGGTGCGGTTCATAGGTTATCCGGCATCTCGAATCTGGCATGTGAAATGTGCAATCTGGCACCTACTCGTATCTGAGTGCGTCAATCGGGTTCAGCCGTGCGGCGCGGTTGGCGGGGTAGAACCCGAAGAAGATGCCGATGCCCAACGACACGGCCAGCGCCAGGGCCACGCTCTGCCCTGTGACCAGTGCGCCCCCTCCGCCCAGCAGCGGCGAGATGAGCTGCGCGCCGCCGACCCCGACCCCGACCCCGATCGCGCCGCCCAGCACGCTGAGCACCACGGCCTCGGCCAGGAACTGGATCAGGATGTCGCCCCGCCGGGCGCCCACGGCCTTGCGCAGGCCGATCTCCCGCGTGCGCTCGGTGACGCTGACCAGCATGATGTTCATGATGCCGATGCCCCCCACCAGCAGCGAGATGGCCGCGATGCTGCCCAGCAGCACGGTGAACGTGCCGGTGGCCTCGTTGACCATGTCCATGATCTCCGCCTGGTTCTGCACCATGAAGTCATCCTCGACGCCGGGTTCCAGGCCGCGCCGTGCGCGCAGGATGGCCCTCACCTGCGCCTGCGCCAGGCCCATCGCCTCGGCCGACCGCACCTGCAGGTTGATGGTGTCCACCGAGGTCGTGCCCGCGCCGCCCAACTTCACCTGCGCGGTGCGCAGAGGCAGGAAAATGACGCTGTCCTCGCCGAAGAAGCTGCTGCTCCCTTTGGCCTTCAGCACGCCCACAACGGTGTAGTTCTGACGGTTGATGCGGATGGTTTCCCCCAGTGGGTTGACGGACTTGCTGCCGAAGAGATCCTCGACCACGGTGACGCCTAAGACAGCCACCATCGCCAGGTTCTCGCTATCCTCCGCCGTGATGAAGCGGCCCCGGCTCACGTTCCAGTTGCGCACGGCCGCGTACTCAGGGGTGACGCCGGTGATGTTGGCATAGGCCGCGGCGCCGCTGTATGATAAGCTACCCGCGTTGGCGCTGTACTCCGGCGCGATCAACGCGACGGCGCTGGCCAGCCCGCGGATCGCGTCTACGTCCGCGTTGGTCAGTTTCCGCGAGCTCTGCTGCAAGCCCTGGCTGGAAAACCCGAACGATTCCGCAGCCGACACCATCAGCAGGTTGGAGCCGAGCGACTCGAACTGGCTGACAACCTGGGCCTGGGCGCCCTGGCCCACGGCGACCAGCGCGATGACCGCGGCCACGCCGATGACGATGCCCAGCATGGTGAGGATCGAGCGCATCTTGTGCGCCACCAGCGATTGCGCGGCCACCCGGAGAACCATGATTCCTTTACGCATGGGGTCAACTCCTCCTTACGGTCCCCGAGGCGGCCTGCTGCTCCGCATGAAGCCAAAGCCGAAGCTATCATCGCCCTCCGACAGCTCGACGATCACCTGGTCCCCCTCGTTCAGCCCGCGCAACACCTGCGTGTACGTGCCGTCGCTCAGCCCCACCTCCACCGGCGCCGTCTCCGGCGCCCCCGCCGGATCCACCGTGTTCGGCACCCGCACCTGGTACATCCCGCCCACCTTCTGCAGCGCCAGCGTTGGCACCAGCAGCGCATCCGCCACCTGCCCCGTCTGCACCGCCACATTCGCTGTCAGCCCCACCAGCAACGGCAGCCCCGCCGTGTCCGCCAACGCCACCGGCACCTGGTACACCGTCACGCCCCCTTGCAGCTTCCCCTGTAGCGGCACGCTCTCCACCACGCCCGCCAGCGTCTGCCCCGGCAGCGCATCGAACGTCACCTCCGCCGCCTGCCCCGCCGCCACCTGCCGGATCACCGTCTCGTCCACCGCCGCCACCACCCGCAGCCGGCGCAGATCCGCAAGGGTCGCGATGTTGGTATTCGCGGCGATGCTATCACCGGCCGCCGCATACACCTCCAGCACCGTGCCCGCAAACGGTGCGCGCAGCGTCGTGCCCGCCAGCGCCGCCTCCGCATCCGCCACCGCCAGCCGCTTCCGCGCCACCTCCGTCTCCGCCGCAGCCAGCGTCGCCGCCTCCGGCCCCCCGTCCAGCTTCGCCCGCGCCTCCCGCGCCGCCAGCAACCCCACCTCCGCTTCCTGCACAGTCAGCTCCGCCTTAGCCAGCGCCAACGCCGCACCGGTCGAAAGGGTCGTGGCGCCGGCAGGCGAGGTCGCGGCCCGGGCATCGCGCAAAGCCGCCTGGGCGTCGGC
>DAOUAT010000036.1:0-7438 GCA_034433275.1 Anaerolineae bacterium | reverse complement strand
ATACAACGACCCCAGCCCCGCCTCCTCGCTGCGCTGACCGGTGAAACGGTAGTCGGTTGGTAACGTGCTGGCCGGCCCGCGCGGCGCGCCGTAGGGCGTGTAGCGCTGCGCGCTCACGGCGCCCGTGCTGGTGTTGTAGCTCACGCTGGTCGAGCCGCGAGCCTGCCCCTTCGTGCCTCAGGGCAAGCTCTGAGCGCAGCCGAAGGGTGGTCGCTGAATAGGTAGTCCCCCAGGGGGAGGCTGCGCGCTATAGCACGCCGTTCTGACGCAGGGCAACTCGCTGGCCGCCGTGGATGTAACTCCTGGCGACGGTTGCCGCCGGTATGTGCGCACGAACTGGCGTTTGCCTATGACTTCTCATCGGTTTCGGTTTGGAGCCTCGCTGCGATGCTTTGGATCAACAACGCATAATGATCGATTTCCGGACGAATCGCAAAGCTGGGCAAAATAGTTCTTCCATAGATCCAACCTATAACGCGGTGAAAGGGCGTAATTCGCCTGACTCGGACGACTGTGCGCCGCAGCGGCCAACTTACGTTCCGCATATCCACAACGTCCGACCAGCGGATCCTCGCTTTCACAAACAAGAACATCGAGATTGTGAGATGGTCATCTTCAACCCAGATGTCGGGATAGCCGTTCACCAAGACTGAACCAATTGTCCACCCAACAACCACGAACCACAGACCAAAGCAGATCAGGTTCAGCGCTGATCGCACATCTCCGTTTAGCGCCGCGCCGACCGGAATTCCTACAGCCGCCACCGTCGAGAGCAGAAACGCCATCGTGCCGCCAAACACTTCGATTCCCCTGCCCAGTCTGGCGACACCCGAATACGTATACTTCATAAGTCGTCTCTCCTGTTCAGCGACGAGGCAGCCATGGGAGGGCTGGCGTCTGTTGTAAATCAACGCGAAATGCTGTGAACAGCTCACGGAGCGCCGTTCCCGCATCAAATGGGGGCCAAGCCTGGCTGCCTCGCGTATTCAGCTGGTAGATTTCATACGCGTAACCAAGCGACCGATAAATCCCAAGTCCAGCGCCACCGCCAACAGTGATTGCGCCACCATGCGGCATATCCAAGAAAGCAACGTCAACGGACTGCGGCGCACCCCAAAACTGCTCATAGGAAGTAAACATGTACGAACCAGCAACCGCTCCGTGGGCAAACGCCGGCCCGCTGTACGCGCTATTTGAAGGCAACTTGCTCACCGCAAACCAACCCATACTGGCGCCAGCAGCTTCGCCACCCAGCAGTCCCAACTCGGCGGTGCCAAACAAGCTGAACTCACCAGTATTAATGTTAAGGAGCGCGTCAGTGGTAACACCCCCAAAAACCCCTGCTCCAACGGTTCCTGTGAGGCGTAGGCCCAGCGCATCATAACCGCTCAGATCCACACCGGAGTTGTGAAGCAGGGTTGCTGGATACATGATCCAAAGAAGAATTCCAAGTACTACTGGACTGGTCGTCTTTTCGGAGAGCAGAAATTGAAGGAGGTTCTCCTTGCCTTCAAACACTGCGCCCTTGCCGAAGTATAATGCGCGCCAATTCTCGCCCAGGGTTGCTGCGAGTTCCTCCTCAGTCCAGTGCCCCGTCGGATCCGTATACCGCAGCGGATTGTTCAGCACATACGCGTACCGATTCAAGCTCTGCGGATCGCCCGGACGCGGCACGAGGGTATCCAGGCTGAGGAAGCGTCCCAGAGCTGAATTGTCATTATCGCAGCCCATGAGACGAGAAAACGGTGGTCATCAATCGGAGCATCGTCATGGCCTTATCACCAGCCCATTTCACGATCTTCACTGTAACGAACGGCTTCCCAGCTTCCCGGCCACGGCACTGGCCGAAGATTCGTTCTCACACCTTCTAATACATCACCCCACCGCTGTTTGTACAACGCCGGCAGTGAATCCCGTGTACCGATGAACACGCGTGATATCACTGAATCGCTGTTCAAGGGTGGCGGCGTCTGCTGGCGACGATCAGATCCTGTTCCGGTGACGACAATGCCTTTCGCTGGGAAGTACAAGTCGAACGCGTAACGTATGCCAGTGGTGGGCGGATTGGATCCATATAACGCTCTATACCATTCAGGCTGGGCCTGAATACAATCCAGAAACTGTCCCACGGTGACTTTATGTGCGTCATAGTCAATCCCAATTCGCTCCACGGTGGTACCGTTGCTTGAAAGAACACCGTAACCCAAGCCATTCTGATCCCAGCGGACCAACCAACTGCTGCCTTCCTGAGAGCTGACGCTGACTCTGTCGCGTGAAATGCCGTAGGCTTTCGTGACCGCGTCGACCACTTCTTCGAGGGTCATTGTCTGGCCGACATAGACTTGGAGGGGAGTCGCTGCCAGCGCATCGCACGCCGGACTTTTGGGCGCAGTTATGAACTGACACGCTGAGAGCATTGCACCTAGAACCATGCCGCAGATCACTAGCAGAGTATGCCTACACATGCTTACCTCCAGCCATTGAGAAGCTCGCCCATTCGTGTCATCTGAGCACCCACGTCCACGTTGAGGGGTCTTTCAGATAACTTGTAGCTGCTCCCAAACACCCACACTGTGACCGCCTCAGCCCAACGATCCCAGCTAGTGGGATATGGTTGTGGTGGCATGCCAGCAGCATATTTGGTCAATGGCGGCTCGCCCCAAGTATCCGAAAACTTGCTGTAGACTGCTGCCGTCTGACCATACCCGCTAATGATTCCGGATTGAATCCGACTATGCCAATCTATGAGGTGGGCCAACTCGTGGACGATGGTTTGCTTGAGCCACGTCGCGTCGGTCGAGTTGGGCATGTAGACATTCCCCAAATAGGGTGGGGCGCAAGCAGAACCAAAACATGAACCGTGCTTGATCGCAGCGCCACCGCCCAACAAGTTCTGCAGGTGCTTCAAGCCGCCGGAAAGCATCATGCCGAATTTGACGATTCCCTGAGCGATCGGCGTCATTTGCGTGTTGAAGTCCCACGTGCCCGCAAAACTTATGCCTGCCTCGCCCATGGTGTCACCCAGAATACCCATGTCGTAGAATCTCGCATCCGCGCCCATCAAGCTCCAGCCGCTCCCATTCCAACTGTACCCGTGCGCGCGATACCACCGGTTCTGCCAACACCAGTCGGTGGCGCAAGCAGCCGGATTGTCGTCGGCATCGTTCGGGTCTTGCGGCGCATAGCCTGATGGATCGGTGTAAACGAGCGGTCGATTCCCCACATAGCTGTACCGATTCAAGCTCTGCGGGTTGCCCGGACTCGGCACGATGGTGTCCGGGCTGAGGAAGCGCCCCAACGCCGGCGAATAGAAACGCGCGTTGTAATCGTACAACGACCCCAGCGCCGCCTCCTCGCTGCGCTGGCCGGTGAAGCGGTAGTCGGTTGGTAATGTGCCACTGGTGGAACGCGGCGCGCCGAACGGGTAGTACTTCTGCCGCGCGACTTCCCCGCCGCTGGCGTCCGTCACCAGGCTGGTGCTGCCCAGGTGATCGCCCGTGAAGTAGTATACCGTACTGCCTTGCCGCATGGCAACTCGCTGGCCGTTGGCGTAGTAGTACGTTGTAACGATGCCGGTGCTCAGGTTCTTTTCGTAGGTGTTGCCGATGTAGAGCGTCGTTTGCCCGCCCTGCACCTTTTTGACGCGCTGGCCGTCGCCATCGTAGACGAAGATGGTCGTCTGGCCGCCCACCGTCACGGTCTTGAGCCGGTTCTCCGCGTCCCAGGTCTGGGTGTAGGCCACGCTGGCCTCGATGCGGGTCAGCATGTTGCCGTTGGCGTCGTAGCTGTAGTTGTTGGCGCCGGCTGCACTGGCCGCGTGGGGCCGCACGCTGTGCGGGCCGGAAGGCGGGTAGGTGTAGACGCCCACATCGCTCTTGTGGGTCAGGTTGCCGATGGCGTCGTAGCCATACTGCTCCTGGACGCTCCAGGCGCCGCCGGTCAGCGAGCGGAAGCGCAGCGCGCCGTTCCACGCCAGCGCCTCCTGGCCCGGCCGCGTGTCCTGGTCATCGTAGGCCAGTTCGCCGGCCCCGCGATCATACGTGACCGCCGCGCTTTCGGCCTGAGTGGTTTGCCCATTGACGACGATGTAGTCCACGAACAGGTTGCGGTCCCCGCTGGCGCAGCCGGCCGGCACGCAGTAGTCGTTGGTGAATGCCACGGCCACCTGGTCATCGCCGCTGAGCGCCACCTGCGCCGTGTAGTCGCTGTAATCAGCGCTGGCCACCGTCCATTCCTGCCACACCACGCCATTCACCCGCAATTGCAGGCGCGGCCAGCCAGCGGCCTGGCTGCCTTTAGCGCGGATGGTGACCGTGCGCAGGGGGGACGCCGCGGTCTCGAAACGCACCAGGCGGTGCAGCGCATCGTAGCGGTAGCGGTCGGTTTCGCTGCGGCGGCCATCCGCAATACCGCTCACGTTGCCGACCAGATCGTAGCCATAACGCAAGGCGAACAAGCTGCCGGTCTGCACACGCCGCAGCCGAGCGTTGAGCGCATCATACGTGTAATCCGTAGCCAGGCCGTTGCCCGCCACGGCGGTGGTGAGCTGGCCCAGCGCGTTGTGGGTTCGCCCGGTCACGTAGTTCAGGCTGTGTGTCGTGCTGCGCACCTGGCTCAACAACATGGCGGCGTCGTAGGTGTAGCTCACCGCCTCCCGCACGCCGCTGGCGTCCGCCGGGTAGGTCAGGGCCGTCGGCCGATCGGCGCTGTCGTAGGCCGTGTCGGTGACGTAGCTCACGCCGTCCACGGTCTTCGTCGCGCGCGTCACCCGGCCGCGCGCATCGTAGACCCAGCTCGTGCTCCCAGCCAGGTCGGTCAGGCTGGTGCGCCGGCCCAGGCCGTTGGCGCCCTGGTCGTAGCCGTAGCTCACCGCATACCCGGTGGCGGGGCAGTTCCAAGCGTCCAGGTCGCTCACGTTCTCCTGATAGCTCTTGCCCACCGGCCGATTCAGGCCATCATAGGCGAAACAGATGGCCTGATGCCTGGCATCGCGCTGCTTGACCAAGTTGCCGGCCGCATCGTAGCGATACTGCCACAGGCCCATGTCCGGGTCGGCCAGCTGCGCCTTGCGGCCAAAGGGGTCGTAGCTCAGCTCTGTCGCGTTGTCCAGGTGATCCCGGACTTGCGTCAGGCGAGACAGGGCATCGTAAGTGTAGCGGGTCCGGTATTCGTCGCCCCAGGTCGGATTGGCCGCGCCGACCGGCCACGTGCCGGTAGTTTCCGAAACGCCGCGCAGGTTGCCAAAGACGTCGAACGCGCGGCGCACAAAGCGCCGGTTGGCGTCAATGACGTAGACCACCGGCCGCGGGTTGCTGAAGTCGGGGTCGTTGGCGGTGTACTCGACCCGGTAAACGGTTTCGCTGGCGGTTCCATCCGGCGCGGTCACGCGCGTCACCCGGTCCAAGCCATCGTACGCCGTGGTGGTGCGCGGCCGGCCATCCCACCCGGCCGGCCGGCTGAAGGTGTAGCTGAACCCCTCGAACGCGGCCGCATAACGGTGCAACTCGCGGCCCAGGCTATCGTAGACGACGTTGGTGACGCTTTGCTGGCTGCCGTTGGCTGTCTCGCGCCGCTCCTGCAGCAGGCGGCCGAACCCATCATAATAGGTGAACACCGGCCAGGCAGCGGCCGCTGAGCCGCTGATTTCGCGCTGCCAGGTCTCGATCTTGAAGGGCAGCACCCCAGCGCCGTAGACATAGCTTACGGTCGGTAAGTTGGCGGTATCCGGCAGCCGAATCTCGGCGGTCGGCCGGCCGCGGTCATCGTAGCGATACTCCGTCAGCACGCTGTTGGCGTCCCAGGCCTTTTCAACCTGCCCGAAGCGGCCGGCCAGCGGCGAGATGCTGCCGGCGGCCGGGTTGCAACTGCCATCACCCGGCACACCGTAGTAGGTCACCCGCTGTGTGTGGTCCAGCGCGTTCGTCTCACACACGCGGTGCGCTTGGAACCAGGTATCATAGGTATAGCTGGTCTGGTTGTGCCGCGCGTCCCTGGTCCAGAGCAGATTGCCGTTGCCCGCGTAGCCATAAGTGACGCTGAGCGCTCCGCCGGTATAGGCGCCGTTCAGCACGCCGACCGTCTCGGCTTTGGTGAGCAATGGCTTGCCCGGAGCTGCCGTGTAACCGGCGTTGTTGTTGTAGTAGTTACGGCTTTCGGCCACCAAGGTCGCCTCGTTGCCCGCGTGCAGCCGCTGCACCCCCGACAGGCCGATCAACCAGGCGCCCTCGTTGGGATAGTACCACGCGCCCGTGGTGCGGGCTGGGGTGGCGGCAAAACCGGTGGGGTTCTGCCCCTCATACGCCTTGCTGCGGGTCACGTTGCCGAACTGTTTGGCGCCCGACAGGTTGCCGGTTTGCCGCTCCGGTTGATATTCGGAGGTCGTGCGCAGCAGCGGGGTTTGGGCCTGATAGGTGCGCGTCTCAGCCGCGTAGACGAACCGCGGTTGATCTTGGGCGGCCAGCCCGCTGTAGTTCGCCAGGGGTAAACTGGCGCTGGTGTAAGTCCACTCGGTTTCGGCCCGCTGCAACTCCGTACCGGTACAGTTCCCGCTCGCATCACAGCCCGTACAGGCGGTCAACTTGTGCTCGCGGCCGGTCAAGACGTTCCGCCACTGGCCATTGATGCTCGTCTGCTGGTGGAACTCATGGATTTCGCACGCCGCCGCGCCGGGCGCCGTCACCCACACCTTGCTATAGCCCAACGTGTTTTCGTCCAGGCCACTGCCGCCATAGGTCCAGGTTGCGGCCCAGCCGGTCGCCTGGTCGCGCTCGGTGCGCTGCGTGACCTTCGGGAAGGCGCCTTCGCTGCTGCCCTCGACCACAAACTCCACCGCGCCGCCGTACTGGTTGCTCACCCGGGTCAGCCAACCGTAACTGCCGGGCCAGACCAGGTAGTTTTGATTGTAGACAAATGAGGTCACGTCAGTCAGCGCGCCGGCGGTCTCCCGGATTTCCAGCGGGTGCAGCACCGCTTGCATCGCGTAGTGGCTGTAGTTCTCGTGGTGGATCAGGTGAGAAGTGCGCAGGGTCGTCCAGGTGGTCTGGTTGTTCAGGCGCACTTGGGCCTGGCTGTTGCGCAGGCGATAGATGGTGAAGAAGGACCAGCCCGTGCGTTGGTCAGTGTAGCTGTCCGGCCGGTCATAGCGGTCATTGGTGTAGTTGAAGACCAGTCGCGTTAGTTCCTGGTTGTAATACACCGTCTGCAAGCGCAGCGCACGCACGTAACCGCGATCCGCAAACGGCTCACACAGCGGCCGGACGTTGGCGTCTGCGGCTTGGCTGCCGGTTTCACCCTTTTCCGCGGCCCACTCAAAGCGGATGACGTTGTCATTGGCGTCAACGATATGGGTCAGTGGCACGCGGCTCCAGGCGTAGGGATACCAGTCCGTCTTCCCATCCATCGGAAAGTTGCACGCCCAGTAATACACCTTGGGGCTGAG
>DAOUAT010000035.1:0-1583 GCA_034433275.1 Anaerolineae bacterium | reverse complement strand
CGAGAGCGATAACGCCGGGTTCAACGTGTACCGGGCCCAAGACCTGACAGGTTTTGCGGAAACCTGTCAGGTCTGCGAGTGGGTCAAGCTCAACGCGGCGCTGATCCCGGCCGCGGCGCCCGGCTCCAGCGAGGGGCACAGCTACACCTGGACCGACACGACCGCGACCCCAGGGACGTACTGGTACGTGCTGGAGGACGTGGCGACCGACGGCGCGGCGACGCAGCACCCGCCGATCCGTATCACGATGGGTGAGCCGACCGCGGTGCGGCTGCAGGACGCCACCGCCTCCAGCGGGCCGTCGCCGGTCGTGCTGGGCATCTTCGCCCTGATCATGCTGCTGGGCCTGGGCGTGCGCCGCCGGGCATAAGCAGGGTGGGGGACTTCCCCCTGACACTGTGGACCTACGGGCCCTTGAGACAGCCACGCTCAGGGGCCTGTTGCTTTCTCAAACACAGCCCGAAAAGGGGGGGACGCGGACGAGCGCGGACACTTGCACCTGCGCTGCGCTTCGGCACAAGTGCAGGTGTAAACGCGAATGGCTGCATGTTCATCTCCGCTTGTGTGGCCTGCGACATGGCCGTTGTCTGGAAAGTTTCTCGCTCAGCGCGCGGTCCTGCGGGGCCTTCTCGCGTTCAGACGGTTGGTTTTCAATCACCAGGGCCGCCCCCCGCGCCGCGCTGTCGCTTGGCAAGCAGCGGCACGCGTGGTAAGATGAGCCCATGAACCCACGATATGTGAATGTAACGAGGTGATATCATGTCATTGACGATGGATGCTGTGGCTACCCGGCTTGCCATTCCGCCGAAGGAGCTGCGACGCCGAGCGTTGCAAGCCTACCTGCGCGAACAGGCTCGTTTCTACAATGTCGAGCGCCTGCGCCTGTGCCAGAAGTACGGCGTCTCTTCGCTGCAACAGATGGATGAGCTGATGGTTCAAGGCAAGGTGGATGAGGAGGCTATCCTGGCGGACTTCCAGCGCGTGGACTTTCTCACCGCAAAGCTGCGCGAGATTGATAAGCTGATGGAAGCTGCTTGATGGCCGATCTTCTCGCCCTCCAAACGATCGCTGAAACAGACTTCGCTGACATCGTTTTGGGGACGCGCATCGTGGATGCCAAATTGCGCGTCCTCTTCACTGATGGCAGTTACCTGGATTTCTGGTGGTCACTGGAAATCCCCGGACGATTTGCGCATCACTGGGAACGTAGCCACATAGATGGCACGGTCTATCGCCATGACAACATGCCGCACAGCAAATGGGCCTCTACCTCGACCTTCCCGCAACATTATCACGATGGCAGCGCAGATCGTGTAGTGGACAGCCGGTTATCCACTCATCCAGAAACGGCGCTCCGCGAATTTCTTGCTTTCGTCCGCGCCCGAATCGGTTCGTAGGAACCAGTCCGATGCTGACCCCACAGCCTGCGAACAGAGGAAGGCGCTGGCATCTGCCGCAAAGTATGTTCGCGCCTCCTCACACATCCCGCACCCCACATCGGAGAACACCATGACCCACCACACCCGATCCGGCCGCGGCGCCCCGTTCATCGCCCTGACCGCGCTGCTGCTGGCGCTGGCCGG
>DAOUAT010000034.1:0-3991 GCA_034433275.1 Anaerolineae bacterium | reverse complement strand
TGTGGCGGAGGTTCTGGCAACATGAGTGAATACGGCGTCGTCCTGTTTCACACCACATCGGCCGCGCTGCGGGCGGAGAAGGTGCTGCAACGCGCCGGGCTGACGGTCAAGCTGATCCCCACCCCGCGCGAGTTTTCCAGCGATTGTGGCATCGCGCTCCGTTTCCTCTGGGTGCAAGCCGAGCAGGCCCGGACCGCGCTGGAGGCAGCGGGCGTTGCGATCGCAGACTGGCGCGCACTTTCCTGACTTTGTGCCCTCCGGCGCAAAGGGTGCTATAATCCTCCCAACTGGATGGCGCCGGCGATCGCCCCATCCGCGCCTGATGCCGGCCCTTCACACGCCACGATGGAGGAGGAACACGAGGATGCGCCACCACATCACGCGCACGACCGCTCTGCTGCTCCTGGCTAGCTTAATCGTCCCGCTGTTGGCCGGCTGCGGTACGCCGCCACCGCTCACAGGCCCCGCGCCGACGCCGATCCCATCCCTGATGCCGGTGGCCGCGCCTACCGCCACCCCTGAGCCGCGGCCATTTGTCGGCCAGGCGGCGAGCCGCGGCCCGGTCCGTCGGCCCGCGGTGGACACCGTCCTGTCCACCTTCGCCACCGATGACTTCTCCGGCTCAGGGCTGTGCGCCGCCTGTCACGTGGGGCTGAAGGATGGGGCCGGGACCGATGTCTCGATGCCGACGCACTGGCGCTCCACCATGATGGCCAACGCGGCCAAAGACCCGATCTGGCAGGCCAAGGTGAGCTCCGAGGTCGCACGGTTTCCCATGCTGCAAGAGGTCATCGAGAAGAAGTGTACCACCTGCCACATGCCCATGGCGGAGACCCAGGCGGTGGTTCAAGGCCAGCCGGTGACCGCGCTGGGGGACGGTTTCTTCAGCCCGGCCAACCCGCTGCACCCGGCGGCCATCGAGGGGGTGGCTTGCACCCTGTGTCACCAGGTGACCGATGTGAACTTTGGCGAGGTGGCAAGCTTCAGCGGCGGCTACAGAATTGACACCAGCACGAATCCGCCCGACCGCCTGCTCTATGGCCCCTACCCGGAGCCGGTTGCTGAAGTGATGCAGGCCAGCACCGGCTTTAACCCGGTCCACGGCCCGCACATGGCGTCGGCCGAGCACTGCGCGACCTGCCACAACCTCTACACGCCCTACGTGGACGCGCAAGGCAACGTCCTGGGCGAGTTCCCGGAGCAGACGCCGTACACCGAGTGGCAGTACAGCAGCTTCGGCGCCTCGGGCGGCTCGTGCCAGAGCTGCCACATGCCGCAGGCCCAGGGCGGGGTGGTCATCTCCACCGTGCCCGGCGGCCTGCCCGCGCGCGAGCCGTTCTATCAGCATTTCTTCGTGGGCGGCAACGCGTTCATGCTGAAGATCCTGCGGGACTGGGGGGCTGAGTTGGGCGTGACGGCCGACCCGGCGCACTTCGACGCGACCCTGGCCCGCGTGACCGAGCAGATCGGCCAACGCTCGGCGACGTTGACGCTGAAGAGCCTGGCGTTGCAGGGCGACACCCTGGCCGCTCAGCTCCAGGTGACCCCGCTGACCGGCCACAAGTTTCCGACCAGTTTCCCCTCGCGGCGGGCCTGGCTGCACGTCACTGTCACCGACGCGGCCGGCCAGGTGATCTTCGAATCAGGGAAGCACAACCCGGACGGCGCCATCGCGGGCAACGATGCGGACGCCGACCCGCAAGCCTATGAGCCGCACTATGACCTGATCACCGAGCCCGACCAGGTGCAGATCTACGAGCCGATCATGGGCGACCATGAAGGCGCGGTCACCTACACGCTGCTGCGCGGGGCACAGTACTTGAAGGACAATCGGCTGCTGCCCACGGGCGCGGTCAAGGCGCGGCTACCGGCCGATATCGCGGTTTACGGCGAGGCGCGGCAGGACGCCAACTTCGTGGGTGGCAGCGACCTGGTGTCGTATTGGGTGGATGTGGCCGGCGCCACCGGGCCGTTCACGCTCACGGCCGAGCTACTCTACGAGCCGCTGTCCTATCAGTTCGTCCAGGACCTGCTGCTGGACGAGACGCCGCTGACCAGGCGCCTGGGTGGTTATTACGGCGCGACCGATAAGACGCCGTTGGTGGTGGCGGCCATCGAGCCGGCCCGGACGAAATAGGGGGCCATTCCCGATCTGGCGTGAGTGCAACGCACGACGATGCCGGCGCGGCTGCCACTTGCGGCAGCCGCGCCGGTTGTTTCAACCCGGATCAGAAGATGGGACCAACGCTTGCACGCGCTGCCACTCGTCAGGGGTGTTCATGTTGAGGAAGGATAATCCCGCCGGATCGTAGCGTGCTACCTCTTCGGCGGTGATCGCGCGTATCTGCACCTCGGGGTAGAAGCTGGTGACCCGGCGCTCGCCGGCCGCCAGCCGGGCTTCAACTGCGGGCAGGCATGTCCGGCGATAGAGCGCGTGGAGCGGCTCCCAGGCCAGCTCGCCGGTATTCGGGCTGGGCAGCCAGGGGACCACCGCATCGAACCCGCCGGCCAAGCCGGCCATGTGCTCGATCAGTGTCAGGCTTACGAACGGCATATCGGCCGCCAGCGCCAGTAGCAGGTCGTGGCGCGCCGCGATCAGGCCCGCGTGGAGGCCAGCCAACGGCCCCGCGCCCCTGTGCAGGTCGGCCACGACACGTGCCGGCACACCCTCCGCCGCCAACCGACCGGCCAGCGCCGCAAACCGCGGGCGGTCATTGGCGCTCAGCAGCACCTCGGCCACCAGCGGCAACACGCGGCGGATGACGCGTTCAACCAGCGGCACGCCATCCAGCATCAGCCAGAGCTTGTCCTGGCCCATGCGCCGGCTGCGGCCACCGGCCAGGATGAGGAGGGTGAACGGTTCCACTCAAGCTTCTCCGATCACCACCAATGCCTCACGACGCAGCGACAGCTGCACCTCATCGCCCACGCGCAGGTTGAGTGGGGTGTAGGTGTAAGCGCCGTGGCGCACTTCGATGGTCCGGTCATTGGGCAGCGCCACGTGCAGGGCACGGCCACCCGGATGCGGCAGGCTGGCGACGATGCGACCGGTCACCAGGTTAAACCGCACCGCGTCGGCCAACGGCCGGTTGGGATACAAGATTTTGACATCCTCTGGCCGCACATAGGCGGCGACGCTGGCGCCGGGCGCGAGCGCGCGCGGGGGCGCCATGAGCTGGAGGCCGTGCCAGTCCAACACCAGGCCATCGGGTCCGGCCGCCACCACCTGCGCCCGGAACAGGTTGGGGATGCCCATGACCTCGGCCACCCGCTGATTGGCCGGATAACGGAACACGTCGGTCAGGGGGCCGGTCTGCTCCACCTGGCCGTCGCGCATCACCGCCAGGCGTTGGCCTACGGCGAAGGCGTCCTCCAGGCGGTGAGTCACGTAGATCACGGCCAGCCCCAGCTCGCGCTGGAGTGCGAGCAGCTCTTGTTGCAAATGCTGCCGCGCGGCTGCGTCCAGGGCCGAGAACGGCTCATCCAACAACAGCACGCGCGGTGCGGCCGCCAGCGCGCGCGCCAGTGCGATCCGCTGCTGCTGGCCGCCCGAAAGCTCGTGGGGGTAGTGCGCGGCCAGGTGCGCCAGGTTCATGCGCGCCAGCAGATCGGTCGCGGCCGCCAGCCGGCCGGGGCCGCGCAGGGGATAGGCCACGTTGTCCAGCGCGGTCAGATGGGGGAACAGCGCGTAGTGCTGAAAGACGTAGCCCACGTGGCGTTGGCGGGCCGGCAGGTTGACCGTGCGGCCGCGGCCGGTTCTGTGCGCCCTGGGCTCCTTGCGGAACAGGGTTTCGCCGTCTAGCGCGATGTGGCCGTGTTCCGGGGTCAGCAAACCGGCGATCGCGTTGAGTGTGGTGGTTTTGCCTGAGCCCGATGGCCCAAACAGCACCATGATCTCCGCGCCCACCGCGATCCGCAACTGCAGGCGAAAGTCGGCCCGGCGGACGGTGAAGTCGGCAGTCAGGCGGGGGGCGGTCGTCATATCTGTTCT
>DAOUAT010000033.1:0-32174 GCA_034433275.1 Anaerolineae bacterium | reverse complement strand
CAGGCTGCTGTCGAAAAGCGGTCGTGTGACTCGCATCGTGGATTTCGGGAACGCGCAGCTTTTCGATGGCCGCACGACCTACACCTGTCTGTTGTTCGTGGACAAAACGCGTCCATCGGCCGACGCCGCGCCCCTGCCCTACGATCTGGTCACGACGCCGCGCGAATGGGTGCGCGGCCAGACGAATCCCCAGGCCAGTGTCGCGCTGCATCGTCATCTGTGCACTGGTGAGAAGTCATGGCTGCTGCCTGGCTCAGCGGACGAGTTGGCGTTGATCGAGGCGGTGCACCGTGACAGTGTGCCGCTTGGCTCGATCGTGGACGTGTTCAATGGAATTCAGACCAGCCGGAACGATGTCTACGTGATCACGCGGTGGCGAGACGTTGATGATGCGCACATTGCCTTCGAGAAAGCCGGTCGCGAGTGGCTGATCGAGAAACACATTCTGAAGCCTTTCTTCGAGGGTGGTGTGGAAAATCTGAAGTCGTTTCTTCCGTTACGGGCTGGCGCTCGCGTGATCTTCCCCTATGATCTTTCCGGCGATGCCGGTGAGCTGCGGGCGTCGTTGATCTCGCCATCGGAATTGCGGCAGAGATACCCGCTGGCTTGGGCCTGGCTCGAACACAATCAGGCCGTTCTGAAGCATCCGCCCAGAGACATTCGTCCCGCGCCATTCGCTGCCTATGAATGGTATCGCTACGGTCGCGATCAGGCGCTGACCGCCTTCGAGAATCGTCCCAAGATCGTCGTTGGCGTCAATAGCCTGGGCGACAAGTACGTTTACGACGATAGTAACGCGCTGTTGGCTTCCGGCGGCACGGCCGGCGAATGCGCCATTGCAGCGTTTCGCGATGAGACCAAGCGCTCCCCGTACAGCCTCCACTTCATCCTCGCATTGTTGAATCACAAGGCAGTCGAGTACTTCTGCCGTAAGCGCGGCAGCCCGTTCCGCGGCGGCTGGTATGCACGCGGCACAGCCGTGCTCAAGGAGATCCCTGTGCCCAGCATCGAGTTGTCGCCCACGAACGCGCGCGGTCAACTGTACGCGGGCATTGTCGAGACGTGCCAGACTTTGTGTCGCCTGGGCGCCGCGCTCGACAAAGCCGATTCGACCACAGAGCGGACGCGTTTGGAGCGCCAAATGAACGCGCTCAAACGCGACATGGATGCCGCGATCTCGGCCCTCTACGGCATCGTAGATGTCATTGACCGCATCGAGTTGCCCGCATGAATTTCAAGGCGCTGGAGACGGCACAAAAACTGCGCGGCGGCTACTACACGCCGGAACCCATCGCCGCATTCCTCAGCCGCTGGGCGCTGGCTGATGACGCGCGCAGCATATTGGAGCCAAGTTGTGGAGACGGCGTTTTCTTCGATGCACTGGGCACCCAGATTACACAGGCGAGCTTGTGGCCTGGAATTAAAGTGGATGCCGTCGAAATCGTCCCCGAAGAAGCGGCAAAAGCCGATCACCGCGCCGATGCGCTGCGTGCAGCCGGCGCAAACGTCCAGATCGCCAACGAGGATTTCTTCCGGTGGCTGGAGCGAGCCGGCCAAGATCGGCAGTGGGACGCGGTGGTCGGCAATCCCCCCTACATCCGCTACCAGTACTTCGACGAAAGCCAGCGCAACTGGGCGGAGTTGATCTTCCGCCGCGCCGGGATCCCATTCTCGAAACGCACCAATGCGTGGGTTCCCTTCGTGATCGCCAGCGTCGAACATCTGAGACCCCGCGGGCGGTTAGCGATGGTGATTCCCGCCGAACTACTGCACGTTTCTCACGCAGACGGACTGCGGCGGCTGCTCGAACGCGAGATGGAGCAAATCACGGTCATCCACCTGCGGGAAATCGTCTTTGCAGGCACGTTACAGGGCACTGTCTTGCTGTTGGCGATCAAGCGCGGTCGTGCGCCCACGGTTCGCCTGGTTCGTGAGCCGCAACTGACCCTGTTTCCAGAAGAATTGTGCGACGAGAACACTTCGCTCCAGATCATCGAGATAGACCGCGCGGCCGACTTACAGCAGATAGACCTCGCCCTGAACCATCACACGTCTGTCACGACCACGACGCAGGGGCTGGATGGCAACTGGATGCTGGCAGTGTTGGCGCCCAACGAGCGCCGCCTCATCAATTGTCTCAGCCGGCATCCGTCGGTCAAGCGCTTCGCCCAAGTTGCTGACGTGGACATCGGCATCGTGACGGGGGCGAACGACTTCTTCGTGGTTGATGAGCAAACGGTCGCCCGATACGAGTTGCGAGCCATCGCATTCCCGATGTTGGCGAAAAGCGACCTGATCAGCGGTATCGTGTATACAGCGCAAGATCACGCGGCCAATGCGGAAGCGGGCAAGGCGGTCTACTTGCTCCGTTTTCCTGATAAACCGATCGCCGAATTACCAGCGAAAATGGCCGACTACATCCGCTGGGGAGAAGCTCAGGGCTTACACACGCGCTTCAAATGTCGCATCCGCGAGCCCTGGTATGTGGTGTCGTATGTGTGGATCTCCGAAGTGGCGATGCTCAAGCGCAGCCACAAACACCCGCGTCTCGTGTTGAACGAGTGCGGGGCCTACTCGACCGACACCGCCTACCGTATCCGCATGCGTCCTGAGCACGCCACGCGCGGCCGCGACCTGACCTTCTCCTTCATGAACTCCCTGACGTTCCTCTCGGCCGAACTTGAGGGGAGACATTACGGAGGGGGTGTGCTAGAGATGGTGCCTAGCGAGATTGAGCGGTTGCTGGTTCCGCTAGCAGGCGTGGATGCCTACATGTTTGCAACATTGGATGAAATAGTACGTCGCCGCGCAGGTGTGGATGAGCTGTTGGACTATACCGATTCGGTGATCCTTCAGAGCGGGCTGGGGCTGTCCGTTGCTGAGACCGCGGTTATTCGAGACGCACAACGAAAGCTGCGTGCTAGAAGGCTACGGGTGAACTGAGTTGGGACTGGGGCTCACCGTTCAGAAGGATCGCTCAACCTCACCTTGCTTGAACAAGCCATATCTCGGCCGCCGGGTCGCCGGCCGAAAGCTCCGCGACCGGCTCCAGCCGCCGGTAGGGCACGCGGCTTAACCATACTCCTCTTCCCACAACAACTTCTCGATCTTCGTCACCGCGGTGCGCACCAACTTCAGGCGTTTGGCGGCTTCGGCCTCCGCGTCCTGTTCCTGGAGGGCCGCCTGGGCCAGGCCGGCCGCAGCGCGCAGCAGACCGAGGGCCGCGCCCTGCAGCTTCGTGTCGGTTTGGCGCATCTTCTCGGCCTGCGCCACGATCTCGTTCACAGCCGGCCGCCAATTGGGCGCGGGCTTGGCAGGGGCTTTGCGGGAAAGCGAGGTGCGGATCTGCAACGCGCCATCCGGCCCGATGAGCGTCTCGATGATCCCCTCGCGCTCCTTGAGCCGGCTGTAAGTCGCGTTGACGTCGTCCCGGATCCCTGGCCCGAAGAAGATACGATAAGGACTGAGGATGCCGTCATAGATGATGCGGTCGCGGAAGGGCAGCAGGACGGCATCCACCATAGTCGGCAGCGGCGCGCCGCCCAGCACAACCTCCAACGGATCAATCAGGCCCAGCACACCGTACAACTGTTCCGGCGCCTTGATGCTCATGAAGATCGTGTAGGCTTTCAGATGGCGCACGACGTAGAACTGGCCGGTGATCCGGTGCCGCCAACTGGCGATGATCAACAGCTCCTCGGCCGGCAACCGATCCGGGTTCGCGGCCAGATACGCCCCCAAGATGGCCGGTTTCTCGTAGCAGGCCTCGCGCAGGCTGGCGACCTGTTGAAGGGGCTGCTTGCGCACCTGATCCGGCCCGATGCCGGCCGGCAGGATCTTCAGCTCGCGGTTAGCGAACGCCAGTAGTGAGTTATTGAGCTTGTAGAAGAGATCAACGTCGGCGGGCGGAAGATTCATGGGCAGCAACTCCTTCTATTTGACAGCTTGCTCAAGGGTGATTGATCTTTCGTCAGTCATTCGGTCTGCCTCCGGAATCCATGAAACAGTTCAGCTTATCCGTTTATCCGCTCCCATCCGCTGCCTCACCCCACCAACCGCGGGGTCAGCTTCTCCAACATATCCGCCACCATCTCGGCCAGGCCGAACTGCGGCGCCCAGCCCCATTCGGCGCGCGCGGCGCTGTCGTCAATGGTGCGCGGCCACGAGTCCGCGATCTGCTGGCGGAAGTCGGGCCGGTATTCGCAGACGAAGTCGGGGATGTGCTTGCGGATCTCGGCCGCCAGCTCGCCGGCCGAGAAGGAGAGGGACGCCAGGTTGTACTCGGCCGCGTGGACCAGCCGGTCGGGATCCGCATCCATCAGCAGCAGGGTGGCGCGGATGCAGTCGGGCATGTAGATCATGGGCAGCACGGTGTCTTCCCGCACGAAGCAGGTGTAGCGCCGGTGCTCGATCGCCTCGTAGAAGATCGCGACCGCGTAATCGGTGGTGCCGCCGCCGGGCAGCGTCTCCGAGCTGATCACGCCCGGATAGCGGATGCCGCGCACGTCGAGCCCGTAACGCCGGCGGTAGTACGCGCCCAACAGCTCGCCCGCCACTTTGGTGATGCCGTACATGGTGGCCGGCCGCAGCACCGTCTCCTGGGGCGTGTCGTCTTTCGGGGTCTCCGGGCCGAACGCGGCGATGGAGCTGGGGTGATAGATGCGCGTCACGCCCAGCTCGCGCGCCACTTCCAGCACGTTGTACAGCCCGCCGATGTTGACGTTCCAGGCCAGCCGCGGCTTCTCCTCGCCCGTGGCCGAGAGGATGGCAGCCATGTGGTAGATGGTGTCCACCCGATGGCGGCCCACCAGCGCGACCAGCGCGTCGCGTTGGGTGGCGTCCAGGCGCTCATACGGGCCCGAGGCGGCCAGGGCCGGGGGCGGCGGCTGGATGTCGGTGGCGATGACGTTCTCGCCGCCGTGGCGCGCGCGCAGCGCCGCGGTCAGCTCAGTGCCGATCTGGCCGCACGCGCCGGTGATCAGGATGCGGGTCATGGGGTGGGATGGCATGATGGCTTCCTCCGGTGGTTCAGGCGCGTGCGAAATCGGTGAACGGCGGCTGGGCCGGCACGATGACGAGCCCCGCAGCGCCCAGCTCGTCGTCGCACTGCGTGCGCACGATGCTGGCGAAGGGGCAGTTCTGCGCCAGCCCCGCGGCCAGGGCTTCGATGGCTGCCGGCCGGCCAAATTGGATCATGACCGGCGCGCCCAGCGCCTTGCTCCAACACCGCACGCCGGCCACGCCCGTGCTGGGGTCGAGCACGACCTCCGGGGCCGCACAGGCCGGCAACAGCGGATAGAGCCCCTCCAGGAGCGCGTTGAGCAGGTCCGCCAGGCGCCGGTCGGGCCGCGCCACGGCCGGATCGGGCGCCACCAGCGCCAGGATCGCAGCCACCCAGGGGAGCACCGGCTGCCCACCACGCAGGAAATCAACCGCCGATTCGTAACGCGCGCGGTAGGCGGCGCGGGCGGCGGGGATGCCCGCCTGCACCAGGCCGGCCACCTTGCCGGGATCCCATGCGTCTTTCAGCACGAAATCGAGCACGTGCCATTCCTTCAGCGCGGTGATGGCCGTGCCCACATCGGCGTGGCCGGTGGCGATCACGATACTCGTGCCCTCGTCCTGCTCAAAAATTTTACGGGCGATCTTCTTGCCCTCCAGCTCGCGTTCGGTTTCGCGCAAGCGCAGATCAACGAAGGCCAGGTGAAAGTGCTGCCGGTCCAGCAGCGCGTCCGCCTCGGCATACGAGCCGGCCACCCGCAGGTCATACGCGCCGAGACCTTCGATGGTCTCCTGCAGCAGCTCCTGCCACGACGGGTCGTCGTCAACGACGAGAATGCGATCTTGCAGCATGAATCCTCCTCTCGCAATATGGCTCTTCAAAACCCGCCTGCCTACCCGGCCGCGCGCAGCCGGATCGTGAAGCGCGTCCCCGCGCCCGGCGCGCTGGCCACCTCGATCTGCCCGCCGAAGCTGTCCATCTGGCCGCGCGTCCACCACAACCCCAGGCCGTGGGCCGGCGCGAAGCTGTCCGCGGTGGTGGATTCGCCCGCCTCAAAGAGCGTGGGCAGCCGCCACGATTCGATGCCCACGCCGGTGTCGGCCACTTCGACCGCGACCCAGCTCGGCGTGGCCGCGGGCCCGACCGCGATTGCCAGCGTGCCGCCGTGGGGCATGGCTTTGCGCGCGTTGTCGAACAGGTTCCAGAAGACGCCGATGAGGCTCGGCCCGGCCAGCACGCGGATCGGCGTATCGGGCAGCGCCAGATGCACGCGGATGCGGTCATGGTTCGCCAGCCCGCTGCGCTCCAGCGCCTCCTGGATGGCGGGTTGCAGCGCCACCGCGGCCGGGGTTTGCCGGCGGATCTCGCTGCGCAGCTCCTGGATGATGGCTTTGGCGCGCGCCACGTCCCGCCCGATACGCGCCACGAACTGCGCCACGTAAGGGTAGGCCGCCACCAACTCAGCGTAGAACGGCTTGCGCTGCAGGGTGTCCAGCCAGCCGCTCAGGGCGCCGATGGGGTTGTTGAGGCGGTGCACGATGTCGCCGGCCAGCCCGCCGATGGCGGCCAGGCGTTCGACCTCGGTGCGCCGCGCGCGCTCGATGGCGACCGCAGCCTGGCCGGCCAGCGCCTGCAGGATGCGCGCGTGCTCCACGGTGAAGAAGGCGGGCACAGGGCTCTCCAGGTTGAGCACGCCCAACACCAGGTCATCGTCCCCGGCCGGCGATCGGCGGCTGATCAGCGGCACCGCCAGCTCACTCTTCATCTCTTCGCCCAGGTAGCGGCGATACAGCGGCTCACGGTCCACGTCCGGCACGTAGACCTCGGCCCCGCGCGCCACGGCCTGGCCGCTGACCGAGCCGGCCAGCGGGACGCGTGTGCCCAGCGCCTCGCCGCCGGTGGTCTGCACGATGACCAGTTCGGCCTCGTCCAGCGCCAGGAGCTGCCCAAACGCGGTGTCGGCGTGGGTCAACGCCTCATCGAGCAGCGTGCGCAGGCCGGCCGGTCGCCGTTCATCGGCATGGGCTGAGACCTGGAGGAAGCGGCCCCCGGCCGCCTGCCCGAACGCGACCAGGTCCGCCCGGTGGGCGAGGGAGAAACCGTCCTCGCGCGGCGTTTCGACGTTCAGGACGCCCACGATCCCATCGCCGGCCCACAGCGGCACAGCCAATTCCGCACGGATGCGCTCTTTCTCGCGCTCCAGCACGCGCTGATAACGGGGTTGCTCCGAGATCCGCGGCAGCAAACGCGGCAGGCTCCCGGCCTGGCCCGAAGCCAACTCGACAACCAGGTAATCGGCCGCGGTCACGTCCGGCACGATCACCGGCCTGCGTTCCTGGACGGCCAACCCGCTGACGGATTGATTGACCTTGAAACGCACGCCCGCCTCGCGCGGCGGCAAGTTGGTGGTGTAGTACACCACCAGGTCCGCGCCCTCGGTGAGGAGGAGCTGGCCGAACTCGCCCGCGATCAGCGCCAGGGCGCGCTCCAGCACGGTGCGCACGATGGCCGAGAGCTCCGTCTCGCGCGCCAACTGCAGGCTGATGGCGCCCAGGGCGGCCGCTTCCTGCCGGAAACGGGCGAGCTCGATGGCCAGCGCGGCCTGGTCAGCCAGCAGGTGCAGTTGCGCGATGTGATGCCAGGCGAAGGCGCCCGGCCGCCGGCTTTCGATGTTGAGCGCGCCGATGGCTTCGGGGCCGCTCAGCAACGGCACGACCAGCTCGCTGCGCATCGCCACATCGGTGCTGCGTGAGGCTTTGTAAGCCCGGCGCAGGTCATCAGGCATCTGGGCCAGGTCTGCGATGAGGATCGGGGTCTTGCGCAACATGCTCAGCCCGCTGACGCAGTCGTCCACCGGGAAGGTCATGCCCACGTCTCCGCGGTGCGCCGGGTCAGTCGCGCGGATGCGCACCCGATCGCCCTCGCGCAGCAATGCCCAGCCCACATCAAACGGGGCCAGGGCCGCGGCCTCGCGCAGCACGGCAGCCAGGAAGGTGTCCGGGTCAAAAATCGGGTGGCGCGCGGCGCGGATGACAGCTTGCGCGGCATTGACCACGGCGCTCAGATCCAGGACATCTGGGCCGGCCGGCGGCTCAGGGTTGGCAGGGGAAGGGGCGCAGGCAATGTTGCTGTCGAGCATGAGCTGAGTATAGCACGACGCCCGAAAGTAGGGAATGACGCGGGTCAGGGCGCAAAGCCAAAAAGCGGGGACTACTGTTGTCTTGCTGACGGACGTCGCAGCTGGCTGCGGTTCCGGGGCAAGCCCCGGCGTCCACCATCACACAAAGAGGCCGGACGTCGCGGCTGGCTGCGTTTCGCGCAAGCCCCGGCGTCCGGCCCTCCGGATCCTTGTTGCAGGGAGTGGTTTACGCCTCAACCGCGTACTGTGCGGGCCGCTTGCTGCGGCGAATCGCCCAGACGACCACAGCCAACAAAACTGCCATCGCAATGGCAGTCGGGACGTCCACGGTGTCCGATGCCACGACGATGGGGGCGATGATCAGGCTGATCAGGTTGATCACCTTGATCAACGGGTTGAGTGCGGGACCGGCGGTGTCCTTCAGCGGATCACCGACGGTGTCGCCCACGATGCTGGCCTTGTGCGCGTCGGAGCCCTTGCCACCGTGATGGCCTTCTTCCACCAGCTTCTTGGCGTTGTCCCACGCGCCGCCTGCGTTGGACATGAACACCGCCAGCAGTTGGCCTGACAGGATGACGCCGACCAGGAAGCCACCCAACGCTTCAGCCTTCAGCAGGAAGCCGACAATGATGGGGATCAGCACCACCAGGATGCCGACCGGCAGCAGCTCGCGCTGCGCAGCTTCGGTGGAGATGGCAACGGCTTTCTTGTAGTCCGGCATCACCTTGCCCTCGCGCACGCCCGGCACGTCAAATTCCTTGCGCACGACCGAGACCATGCCGTTTGCCGCGCGGGAGACGGCTTTGACCAGCAGCGCACCGAACAGCACTGGGATGCCGCCGCCAATCAACATGCCGATGAAGACCCGTGGGTCGGCGATGTTGATCACGTCGCCGAAGTCAGGTCGCACCAGCTTGATGTCGGTAATGAACGAGCCGAACAGCGCCACGGCCGCGATCACGGCCGAACCGATGGCGACACCCTTGGTGATGGCCTTGGTGGTGTTGCCCACTGCGTCCAGGTCGGTCATGATCTTGCGGGCTTTATCGGGCATGGAGGCCATCTCACCGATGCCGTTGGCGTTATCGGAGATGGGGCCGAAGGAGTCCATGGAGACCAGGTTGCCCGCATGGGTCAGCCAGCCGATACCGATGAGCGCCACGCCATAGATGGCATATTGCACGCCCAGGCCGCCGTACACCAGCACCGAGACCATGATGGCCGCGGCGATGGTGAAGATAGCCCAGGTGCTCGATTCGTAACCCTCGGCCAGGCCGCTGAGGATGGTGGTGGCTGGGCCGAAGCGGGTGCTCTTGGCGATCTCCTGCACCGGCGCCTTGTCAGTGGCGGTAAAGTACGCGGTCAACCGGTTCACGATGACGTTGAAGATCACGCCAACCGACACCATGATCCAGGGCTGCCACCAGTTCGCCGGGTCCACCGCGCGAATATAGAAAAAGCCCAGCAAGAACGAGAAACCGATCGTGATGACCGACGAGACCTCGTAGGCGATCTCCATGGCGTGCCAGGCGTTGCCCTTGGCCACCGTGCGCTCCCACACCGGCACAGAGAAGGTGCCCACAATGGAACTGATGACGCCGATGGCGCGGACCAGCAGCGGGAACACGATCCAATAGGCGTCGCCGGTGATCCGCATCAGCGCGAGGCCCAAGATCAGGGCCGAGACAATGGTCACTTCATAGGACTCGAAGATGTCCGCGGCCATACCGGCGCAGTCACCCACGTTATCGCCCACCTGGTCTGCGATGACGGCCGCGTTGCGGGGGTCGTCCTCTTCCAGGTTCTCTTCCACCTTACCTACCAGGTCGGCGCCCACGTCGGCCGCCTTGGTGTAGATGCCACCGCCCACGCGCATGAACAGCGCCAGCAGCGTGCCGCCGAAGCCGAAGCCCAACAGCGCATCGGGCGCAGCCTTGCCGAAAACGATGAAGATGGTGGTGCCGCCCAACAGCCCCAGGCCATCGGTCAACATGCCGGTGACGGTGCCGGAGCGGTAGGCGATGCGCAGCGCATCGCCGAAGTTTCGCATGGAGGCCGCGGCCACGCGCAAGTTGCCCTGCACCGCCATGCGCATACCGAGCTGGCCGACGGTCAGCGAGAAGAGCGCACCCAGGATAAACGCGATCGCCCGGCCAAAGGCCACGGTGACGCGCGCGTTGTCGCCGAACATCTCAACCGCTTCGGGCGTTGGTTTGGCGATCCACACGCTGGCAAACAACGCAAAGACCAGGATGCCGACGAAGGGCAAGATGGTCCTGAGCTGCTGGCCCAGGTAGGCATCGGCGCCATCCTTGATGGCGGTCCAAATGCGGATCATGCGCTCGTTGCCCTTGTCCTCGGACATGACATTGCGGAAGAGCCAGTAGGCGTAGACCAGGCTCAACACAGCGACGACAAGGACTGCGTAGATTGCCGTGTGTTCAAACGAAGTCAAATGGATTTCGCTCATAACGACTTTCCTCAAGACCTCCTGATGTAGAATAAGAATGAAGTCGGCCGGGGCGGTGGAGGCGCCAGGGCAGGCGATGTATGTCCGAATCTGGGACATAACGTAGCCATTCTACAGATGTGCATCGGCTTTGTCAAATAGATTACAATTCCCAACAAGCCCGCGTCAACAGTTCGCAATATCCTGCTGGGTCTACCTTTTGACAGGCTGCTCATCTGCGGGGATAATAGCGCCATATCGCGTGAAATGAGAAAGGTCTATGCCAGCGAACCCGCGCACAAGAATTTCCCCATCCAGCCAGGCGCCGAGCGCGCAAGACCGGGCGGCGACGTCGGGGCCCGATCTGCGCCTACCGCCCCCTGTGTTGGTAGACACGCCGGCGGGGTTCCGGTCCATGCTCGCTGCGCTGGCGGACGAGCCTGCGCTGGCGCTAGACACCGAAGCCAACAGCCTCTATCGCTATTTTCACAAGGTGTGCCTGCTGCAGATCAGCACCCGACGCACCGACTACTTGGTGGACACCCTCCGGCTCGCCGATATCTCAGGGCTCCAACCGTTGCTGGCCGATGCACGTATCGAAAAGGTCTTTCATGCAGCCGAAAACGACATCCTGCTGTTGAAGCGGGATCACAGCTTCAGCTTCGCGACCATTTTTGACACCATGCTGGCTGCGCGCATCTTGGGCTGGGCGCACGTGGGCCTGGCCGGCGCGCTACACGAGCACTTTGGCATCGAATTGGACAAGCGCGCCCAGCTCACCGATTGGGGCCAGCGGCCCCTCACTGAGGCGCAACTGAGCTATGCCCGCCTGGACACCCACTTCCTGCTGCCCCTCCGGGATCTGCTAGCGCGCGATTTGCAGGCGCGCAAGCGTTGGCGCGAGGCTCAGGAAGCCTTTGCGAGCTTGCCGGACGTCGTCTTCGTCGAGAAACCCTTCGACCCTGATGGCTTCTGGCGCATGAGAAACGCGCGCGACCTGCGCCCCAGCGAGCTGGCCGTGCTGCGCGAACTGTATCTCTGGCGCGATGCGCAAGCCCGCACGCTCGATCGGCCGCCGTTCAAGGTCGTCGGTGATGATGCGCTGATCCGGCTCAGCCAACTACAACCGTCGCGCGTCAGCGACCTGCCCCTGAGTCCGCGGCAGGTGCAACACTACGGCCGGACGCTCATTGCTGCCATCGCCCGGGGACGCGGAAACCAGCCGCCGCAGCCGCCGTTCAGACCGCACAACGGCAATGGCCGGCCTGATCCGGAGGCTGTGGGGCGCTTCGATCGGCTGCGGGCCTGGCGCGCCGCGCGCGCGGCCGCCCGCGGGGTGGAGCCGGATGTGGTGCTGACTAACGATGTGCTCATGACCATCGCTCGCGCAGCGCCGGCCAGCCTGGAAACGCTTGCCGCGCTGAAGCTGATGGGCGACTGGAAGCTGGAAGAATACGGCGCCGAACTGATTACCACCCTGGCCGCCGCGTGAACCTGGCGGACAAGCGAGAACCCGATGGCAGGACAGCCACCACCCTACAGCGATATCCGCGTGGGCGACATCGTGCGTATGCGCAAACCCCATCCGTGCGGCAGCCTGGAATGGACCGTGGTGCGCATCGGGGCCGATATCGGCATCCGTTGTGCCACGTGCAGCCGGAAGGTGTTGTTGCCACGCAGTCAGTTTCTGCGCCAGGTCAAAGCCCTGATCAAGCCGGGCCCGCCGGCCGCAGGTCTCCCGTTCGAATAACATCAAAGCCGTCACCGATGTACAACTCATGACTCAAGCAGCCCGCCGGGGATTCAGCCCCGTCCTTGCCAATCGGCACTTCCGCTCGCTGTGGCTGGCCCAATTGCTGGCACAGACGTCGCAACACGCCATCCACTTCATTCAGATGGTGGTGATCGAAAAGCTCACCGGTTCTGCCGTACACCTGGGATTAACGATCCTGGCCTTTACTTTGCCGGGCGTGATTTTCAGTCCGGTGGCCGGCGTCGCGGTGGATCGCCTGCCCAAGAAGTGGATCCTGGTCGGCTCCAACCTGCTGCGCGTCTTTTTCGCGCTGGGTTATCTGCTCGTGCTGACGACCCTGCAGGGCGCGTGGGAGCTTATTGCTATTTACACCCTCACCTTCTTGACGGCCACCCTGGCGCAGTTCTTCAGCCCGGCCGAGGCCAGCACGATCCCGTTGTTGGTGGGTGAGAACTTGCTGATCCCCGCGAACTCGCTCTTCACCGTCACGATGGCCCTGTCACAGGTGATGGGGCTCATTATCCTGGGACCGCTGGCGATCAGCCTGCTTCAAATCGAGGGGGGATTCCTGTTGATCGCCCTGCTCTACCTGGGCGCGGCCCTGGCCGTCTCGACCCTGCCCGGAGACAAACGCCCTGAGCCGCGAGGGGCAGCCGCGATCTCCGGTTGGTGGCGGCTGTGGGAAGACATCCGCGAAGGCTGGCGTTTCGTCTCCGGCCAACGTAAAATCCTGGCGACGATGACCCAGCTAGGGACAGTTGCCACGCTCGTGATGGTGATGGCGATGTTGGCGCCCGGCTATGCGGCCCGGGTGTTGGGTATGCGCGCAGAAAACGCGATCATTGTCTTTTTGCCTGCCGGGGTTGGAATGTTACTCTCAACGGCTTTGTTGGGGCGCTGGGGGCACTTCTTACGGCGGCGTGGCTTCGGTTTCATCGGCCTGGCTCTGGCGGGGCTGGCCTTCGCCGGCATGGGTTGGATCAGCTTGGACTATCAGCAATTGCTCCAGCCCATCCTGCAGGTCTACCCGCGCGCTGCCTTCAGCCTGACCAGCGCGACCATGGCGTTGGGGTTGGTGTTGGGGGTCTGTCTCTCAGCCGTCAACATCCTGGCGCAAACAACCTTGCAGCAAGAGTCGCCGGCCCATATCCGGGGGCGAGTCTTCTCCGTGCAATACATGATTAATAACCTGATCGGGATCCCGCCCTTGTTGGCCCTGGGTGGCATGGCCGACGCCATCGGCATCCCCCGCGTTCTCGAGATCGCCGGGCTGGCCGGAGTCGTGCTGGCCGGCTTCAGTTGGGTGATCGCCCGCGCCCACCTGGCGGCATGGTGGCGGTCAAACCGACCCCGATTTGACACTTAAGCACGCTCACGAGTATAATTGGTAAGCTTTAGCGGGTGAGACTTGGAGTCTGTCTCGCCTGCTTTTTCTGTCTGCAAACGACCGGGGCCAGCGAGCGCACTAACGTCGCGCCGCGGCCCTGGATCACATCAAGGAGTTGAGGACTTATGGCGACAAAACGAACCTTTCAGCCGAAATCCCGGCGCCGCATGCGCGTGCACGGGTTTTTTAGCCGGATGAGCACCCGCGGCGGCCGCCTCGTGCTGCAAGCCCGGCGTGCTAAGGGCCGGAAGCGGCTGACCGTCTAATCAGGTATGAAGCGCCGGCATCGCCTGGCTGATAAAGCGCGGTTCCGGCAGGTCCGGCAGCAGGGCGCCAGTCAAGCGCATCCACTGCTCGTATTGTGTTATCTCGCGAACGAGGATGCGGTCAGCCGTAGTGGCTTTTCCGTGAGCAAGCGGATCGGAAAAGCGGTGGCGCGTAACCGGGCGCGGCGCCGGATGAGTGAAGCGGTGCGCTCGGTGTGGGACATGATAGCCCCTGGTTGGGATCTGGTGTGGGTTGCCCGGCCGGGCATCAACGAGGCCGCGTTTTCGGAGCTGCAAACCGCTTGTGCCCGCCTGCTTCGGCGGGCACGCTTGCTAAAACCGACTGATAGCGCCTCCAGTGGACCCACAGAAGTGTAAGCGGACCGTGCAGCGGCTTGTATTGGCTTTGATTCGGTTTTATCGTGGTCGGATATCGCCGGCGTTGCCGCCCTCATGCCGATACTATCCGTCGTGTTCCGAATACACCTACCAGGCAATCGAAAAGTATGGCCTTCGCCGCGGTGGCTGGCTAGGGATACGGCGCATCAGTCGGTGCCATCCGTGGCGCCCCGGGGGCTTTGATCCGGTGCCCTAGTGCAAAGACAGAGAACGCTTTCGGTGTCACCCTGAGCGAGTCCGTCAGCCAACGTCCGTTGCAGCGCGTCACCAGCGAAGGGTCTCGTGTCCAGGCAGGGAGCTTCTTCGCTTTTGCACGCCGTCGCGAGATGTCCGCGGCAGAGCCGCTCAGAATGACACCGATGAGATTATCTGCACCTATACTAGGCATGGCTTGACACCCAAGGAGTTTTGACTAGCGTGAACAAAAAACGTCGCAACTTGTTCTTGCTCATTGTCCTGGCAGTGGCAGCACTTACGCTGACGGGCTGTATTGATTTCAATCAGGCAGTTGATTTCGACAATCCGCCAGGCTGGTGGGAAGGCGTAGTCGTCTATCCCCTCGCCCAGCTGCTCATTGCGCTCAACAAAGCTATCGCTGGCCTCGGCATCCCCTACAGCTACGGTTGGGCCATCATTGTCTTCACCATTGCTATCAAGGTCGTCACCCTGCCGCTGACGCTTAAACAGCTCCAGTCCACCAAAGCGCAGCAAGTGCTGCAGCCCAAGCTGCGTGAGTTGCAGGAGAAATACGGCAAAGACCGCCAGAAGCTGGCCGAAGAACAGATGAAGCTCTACAAAGAGTCCGGCGTCAATCCCATGGGCGGCTGTCTGCCGCTGCTGGTGCAGATGCCGGTGCTGTTCGGGTTGTATCAGGCGTTGTATGTGCTGGCAAACCCCAGCGTCGGTGAATTGCTTGGCGCAAGGTTCTATTGGATTCCTGATCTTTCGTTCCCCAGTCTGCAAATCGGGACGAGTTGGATCGCAGCCAGTTTTAACGCGCAGGAGTGGGGCAAGCTGATTGCCTACTTCAGCCTGCCCTTCTTGATGCTGGTGACCCAACTCCTCCTGCAAAAGATGGCGCAGCCATCGAAGGCAGCAGGCGGCAGCCAGCAGGATCCACAGACCCGCATGATGACGCAGATGATGTTCTTCATGCCTATCATGTTTGGGTGGATTACTCTGGGCCTGCCCTCGGGCCTGACCCTGTATTGGACGGTATCGAACGTGCTCAGCATGATTCAGCAATACTTCGTCACAGGCTGGGGTGGGTTGGTGGATTGGTTCAAATTCCTGCAACTGCAACAGGCCCCTGGGCTAGAACCGATCGTGACCTCCGGTCCAATCCCGTCGTCTGAATCGGCCCCCCCGCCCGCGAAAGCGATCAAGCGCAAGCGGCGCCGGCATTGAGTAAGAGTCTATCCGAGGGGCGCGAGGGCGGTTCTCGGCTGTTTACTTCAAGGAAATGGACGTATGACAGGAGAGAAAAGCGGAGAGTTCCGCGGCAAAACTATCGAAGCTGCCATCAGCGCCGGCCTGGCCGCGTTGCGGCTGTCACGTGATGAGGTTGAGATCGAGATCGTGCGCCCTGGCAGCCGCGGCGTTTTGGGCATCGGCGCTGAGGACGCTGTTGTCCGTTTGAGCGCGACCCGGCCGGCCAAGCCAGCGCCCGAACTCAGTCCAGCCCAAGTCGAGAGCAAACCAGCTTCCGCGGCGCCGGCCCCCCTCATTAGCGCGCCGCCCGTCAGCGCGCCGCCCGTGCCCAAGCCACCGGCCAGGCCGTCCGAGCCCAAAGCTGAGCCCAAGGCTGCACCAGCAGGCCAGGCGGACGAAGACAAGCTGATGGCCTCTGCCCAGAAGGGCCAGGAGCTGCTCTCGGGCCTGCTGACCCGCATGGGACTAGACGCCAGGGTCGAAATCGTGCCGCAAAGCGATGCCGAAGCCGACGAGGATGACCGCGCGTTGGTGCTGAACATCGTCGGGGATGATTTGGGCGTGCTGATCGGGCGTCAAAACGAGACCCTGTCGGCCGTGGAGTTCGTGACTCGGTTGATGGTCAACCAACAGGTGCGCACCCGCACCAGCTTCGTCGTAGATGTCAACGGTTATCGTGCCAAGCGCGCTGAAGCGTTGCGCAAACTGGCGCTGCGCATGGCTGATCAAGTGATACAGAATGGCCGAACCGTCTCACTGGAACCGATGCCTCCGGCCGAACGGCGCATCATCCACCTGACGCTACGCGAACACCCCACCGTCTTCACGCAGAGTGTCGGTGAAGGGGACCGCCGCAAGGTGACCATCATCCTGAAAAAGGGCTGAGCCACAGACCCCGCTACAGCAGGATGTCGCAGCTTGCTGCGTGAATCAAACGTTTATCCATGCCCCCTCTCTTGCAAGATGGCAGAGGGGGCATCGCTTAACTGAACCAGTCACTCCCCGTTGGCTCCCAGACAGGTCTGTGCTACAATAGCGCTTACCTCAAACAGCGAGTAGGCCCTTGACGATTGATTTTTTGACCATTGGACACATCACCCACGATCTGACTCCGAACGGCTTCCGTCTGGGCGGCACCGTTTCTTTTTCGGCCGTGACCGCGCAGCGACTGGGAAAGCGGTCCGGCGTTCTGACGCGCGGCACGCTGGATGGCCTCGGCCCTGCGGTCTGGCCGGATCAAGCTGGCAATGTGATTGGCCTACCCGGCACTGCACTGGAAAACACCGAGATTCACCTGCTCCCCTCATCAGTGACCACGACCTTCACTAACATCTATCGTGAAGGGCAACGAACACAAGTTGTCACCGCCGTCGCCGATCCCATCTGGCCGGAACAGCTGCCGGCGCAGTGGGCCCAGGCCCCAGTCGTGCTCCTGGGGCCACTGGTGCGCGAAGTGCCTCCAGCGTGGATGACTGTGTTTCCCAACGCACTCCTCGGCATCACGCCGCAAGGGTGGATGCGCTCCTGGGATGCGGCGGGGCATGTACGGCCCACACGCTGGGAGAATGCAGCGGAGTTCCTGCCTCGCGCCGACGCCGTCATCCTCAGCCGCGAGGATGTGGGCGGTGACGAGGCCTACATCGCCGAACTGGCCCATCAGGCGCGGCTCCTCGTCGTCACCGACGGCTGGCACGGTGCAACCATCTATCAGCACGGCAGCCGGATACAGATACCCCCTCGCCCCACCACCGAGGTGGAGCCGACCGGGGCCGGTGATGTGTTTGCCGCCGCGTTCTTGATCCGGCTTGCCGAAACCAAAGACCCGTTCATCGCCACGCGCTTCGCCAACGTGGTTGCCTCGATGTCAGTCGAGGCGCCAGGCATGGATGCGATTCCACACCGTGCCCAGGTTGACGCGTGGTTGCGCGACAATTCATGATGGTCGAACCGTGACACGCATCTACGCTTTCGCCAATCAAAAAGGCGGCGTGGGCAAGACGACCACCGCCGTGAACTTGGGCGCGGCGCTGGCCGAGGCCAATCGCCGGGTGCTCCTGGTGGACGCCGATCCGCAGGCAAACGCCACCAGCAGCCTGGGCCTTGATCCGGCCGCGCTGACCGAGTCACTCTACGATGCGCTGATCCGCAAGCGGCCCTTGGCGGAGATCATCATCCCTTCACTGCACTCGGGTCTTGAGGTGGCGCCCAGTGCGCCGGCATTGGCGGGCGCTGAGGTTGAGCTCGTATCCCTGTTGGCGCGCGAGTTTCTGCTGCGTCGCGCGCTGGAGGGCGCGGCCGGCCGATACGACTATGTCCTGATTGATTGCCCGCCCAGCCTGAGCTTACTCACCATCAACGCGTTGACCTCGGCCACCGACGGCGTCATCGTGCCGATCCAGTGCGAATATCTCGCCCTGGAGGGGCTGGGCCGTCTGTGGCACACCATTCAACTAGTGCGAGAAAGCCTGAACCCGGCGCTGTACATCAGCGGCATGGTGCTCACCATGTATGACCCGCGGACGAACCTGGCTGGACAGGTCGTGAATGAAATCCGCACCCATTTCCCGGATCAAGCATTCCGCACCGTTATCCCGCGCAGCGTGCGGCTCAGCGAGGCCCCCAGCTACGGCCAGACCATCCTGGCCTACGCGCCCAACTCCACCGGCGCACAGGCCTATCGGGCGTTGGCGCAAGAGCTGCTGGAACGCGAAGCGCGCAATGAGGCAGAGCCATGACCACAGCGCCAAGAGGACTTGGAAAGGGGTTGGGCGCCTTGATCCCCCACACCCCCGTTCTGGCGGGAGAAGAGGGTCGCGCCGGGGCGCCGGGCGGCGCCATTTTGGAAGTGTCGGTTGCCGACATCATCCCCAATCCCCGGCAGCCGCGCGGCAAGTTGGATGGTGAGGCGCTGGCTGAACTGGCCGCGTCCATCAAGGAGCACGGATTGCTCCAGCCGCTGATCGTCACGCGCGCCCGGCCGACCGATCGCGCCCCCTATCAGCTCATCGCCGGCGAGCGCCGCTGGCGCGCGGCACAGATGGCCGGCCTGGCCACAGTCCCCGTGGTCGTCAAAGAAGCGACGCCGCAACAGCTGCTGGAACTGGCTCTGGTCGAGAACATCCAGCGCGCTGACCTGGGCCCCTTGGAGGAAGCCGAGGCATTCCAGGCGCTGATGGGGGACTTCGGCCTGAGCCAGCAGGCAGTAGCCGAACGGGTGGGCAAAAGCCGGGCGGCCGTGGCGAACACGCTGCGTCTACTGCGCCTGCCCAACCGCGCCAAGGCGCTGCTGGCTGAGGGCGCATTGACCGAAGGGCACGCCCGCGCCCTGCTAGCCCTCTCTGATGATGACACCCTGCTGGCCGCGGCCGACCAGGTTGTCGCGCGTGAGCTCACGGTGCGCCAAACCGAGGAGTTGGTGCGCCGGCTGCTGACAGCCGTCTCAGCCGTCCGTTCCGAACCTGAGCCGGCCGACGATGACCCGGATATCTCATACACCCGCCAACTGGAGACGGCGTTCCGGGGCGCCCTGGGCACAAAAGTGACCCTGAGCCGGGGCCGCCGGGGCGGTAAGTTGGTCATCGCGTTCTATTCGGATGAGGAACTGCAGGCGATCTATGATCGCATTGTGGGGTAACGTGTGATGGACGTCACGCCTCCGCGCAGATCTTAGAGCCTCTCCCACAAGCGCAAGCCAGTCAGCCTGAGCTGTTCAGCCGAGCTCACGACGAAGCCTATCGAAGGGTGACTGGCGCCGATGTAAGACCGCATCCTTCGGCACGGTCAGGCTGCGCGACCAGTTTCAGATAAGTTTTTAACGCAGCACCCGCTCATCCCCCACCCGTCGCGTGATCTTTATCTCATCCAGCCGTTCCATCAGCGCCAGGGCATATTTTCGGCTGGTGTTGTAGCGGTCGCGCACCTGGGCCACGGTGATGCGCCCTTGGGTCTTGATGTGGTCCACGATGCCGGCCACCATCTCATCGTAAGTCTCTCGCAGCAACAGCACGTCTTCGCTCAGCCTGATCAGCGTACCCTGGTAGAGCAGGCCACTAATGATTTCCGCGTCCGTCTGGGCCACTGCATCCGTCATGGAGGGGGGGGTATAGGGTTGCCGTCGGAAAGCGGCCAGCAGGTCATCCACCTTAGGTTGCTGCGCGGCCGTGAAGGTGATGCGATAGCCGGGCCGCGCCAGGCTGTCCCCATTTTCTGTCAAGATGCCTTCGGCGGCGGCGCGGGTTATCAGCTCGTTGAACAGTCTGGCCGGCCATTTGGTGCGGCCCTGGACGCGGCTCTTCAATTCTTCGCGCGCTATGCCGGGACGCAGCGGATACTGCGCGTGATAATCGGCCAGCGTTTCAGCCATGCGCGCGGCCAGCGTGTTCCAGCCGCCTAACGAAATGACCAGGGCCGGGCTGCGCGTTAGCGGCGGTTGCACCACCCCCAACGGCATGATCTGGCCGGCAGACAGCAGGTTGGCCAACACAGCCTCAGCGGTGGTGGCATCCAGGCCCGCTACCTCGGCTACGTTTTTCAGCGTCGCCGGTTCCAGCCGCGCCAGCGCGTGCAGCACCAGATCTTCAGGGGTGCCGCGGGCCAGGGCCTCCAACTGGGCCAACACCTCGCCGTGATGGCGCCGCCAGCGCCGCCGAGGGTGCGGGTTAACCACCTGCCCGCCGCCTAAAGTCAGGCTGGGGGAGGCCTGGCGGATAATGAAGCGATCCCCTGTGACCAGCGTGACCGGCGCGGCCAAGACGATCTGGGCCCAGGCGCTGCCGCCGGAACGGATATCGTCGGCGTCGAGCAGGCGGACGCGGGCCGGCGTTTCGGCCGCGCCGCTAAAAAAGTCTACGGCCTGGCCATGGCGCAATGGCGCCTGCCAGCCGGCCCCCTTCACCAGCCGCAACCTGACATCTGCCATGGTAGTGGGGTGCAGGGCGCCGGGCCGGGCCACGACCATACCGCGGCGCAGGTCATCGGGGTGGATGCCGGTCAGGTTGATCGCCAGCCGACTGCCTGGCAGCCCCACCTCAACACTGCGCTTATGGGTTTGCAGGCCGCGGATGCGCGCTTTCAGGTCGCCTGGCAGGATGGCGACTTCCTCTCCGGCGCGCAGTTGACCATCGCTGAGCGTGCCGGTGACCACGGTGCCGAAACCGGCCACGGTGAAGACGCGGTCTATGGGGAGCCGCGGTAACCCTCTGTCACGCCGGGGCGGCGCGTCGGCCAGCACATCGGCCAACGCCTGTCTGAGGCGGGGCAGGCCGGCGCCGGTGCGCGCGGAAACCGGCACGATGGGCGCGGTCGCCAGGCACGTGCCGCGCAATGCCTCGCGCAGATCGGCCTCTACTAACTCAACCCAGCCTTCCTCGCTGGCCGCGTCCACCTTGGTGAGCGCCACCACGCCGGCGGGCACTTCGAGTAGATCCAGGATCGCCAGATGTTCGCGCGTCTGCGGCATGACACCTTCATCGGCGGCGACCACAAACAACGCTGCGTCAATCCCCCCCACGCCGGCCAGCATGTTCTTGATGAAGTCAACGTGCCCCGGCACATCAATCACACCTACCGACTCGCCCGGCTGCTCGGGCCATGCGCTGGGCGGGGGCAAGCTGAGCCACGCGAACCCGAGATCGATCGTCATCTCGCGCTCTTTTTCCTCGCGCAGGCGGTCAGGATCGATCCCGGTCAGGGCGTGGACCAGCGTTGATTTGCCGTGGTCAACATGGCCGGCCGTGCCGATGACGCGCATAGATCACCTCCGCACAAGCAAAAAAGATGGGCGGAAACGAGAAGCCGGACCGCCCGCCGCCCGTTTCCGCCCTCAACAAACAATCCGATTAAGCCTCGGGCTTGGGGCGCGCCGTCATCGAGGCGGCCACTGTGTCTACCAGTTTCTGCGCGCTCTGCAGTTGCGCATCGCCCAGGTTCTCCTGCACACGCCAGATCGCCTCAACTTCGCGCTGTAGTAGCGCCAGGTGTTTCTCCAGGCGGGGGAAGCGTTCGCTCAGTTTCTGGTTGACTTTGAGCTGCTCCTGGGTGGTGTACTCCCAGCGCAGGGTTTCTTTCTTCCACCGCTGCTCGTTCTCGCCCTGCCAATCGGCCAACTCCTTGCGTTGGCGCTCCTCGGCCAGGCGCTGCAGTTCGTTGATCTGCTTCTGGCCGTGGACGATCTGCGCCTGGAACTCCTCCAGACCCTTTAGGGCGCGGCCCGCAGCTTCGTAACGCGCATCAAAGTCACGCTGCTTGAGCGCCTGCTTCTCGATCTGCTCGCGCTGGGTTGCGAACTCTTGCTCCCACTGCGCCATCTGTCGCTGGCGCTCGGCCTCAGCCAGCTTTTGCGCCTCGATGAAGGTCTGCTGAGCTTGCCGAAGCTGATCCGGGATCGGCTGAATGCGCAGGTATTCCTTGTCCAGGCGCTGAACGCGTTCTTCAACCAGCGGGAAACGGTTGGCAAGGGCATCTGTGCGCTTCAGCAGCTCGACTGTCTCAGCCTGAATCTGGGCAATGCGTTTGTTATCTTGGGCTCGCTGCTCGACCATGTAGGGCAGGGTGCGGGTGCGCTCGTCGAGATCCTTACTGACGTTGTTCAGCGATTGACGCAGTGCTAACAGCATATCGCCCAGGCGCTGATCCTCGGCTTGCCGCGCGGCCAGGTCTTCTTCGATGCGCTGTAAACGCCCCATTTCCTTGCGCAATTCGGCTACGCCGCGCGTCAGCACATCGCGATCACTGAGCCGCGCGCGCTCTGTTTCGCGTTCCGCCTGCAACCGGGCTTCGGTCTGCTTATCGAGCAGGACCACTACCTCGTTCTTGAGTTGCTGCAACGCCTGTTCGATCTGCGTGAAACGCGTCAACTGCGCGTGGGTGCTGGCTAACCGGCCTTCTAGATCCTGGATGCGCCGGGATTGCTCTTGCTTTTCGATCGCCATAGCTTGTAGCCGCTGATCGAGCCGGGCGATCTCTTCACGGTCGCGACGGTGTTCTTCATCCAGCCAGGCCACCATCTGGCTTAATTGTGTCAGGTCCATACGTCTCCGTTTCTCAGGCGAGATTACAGCACCGGAATGGCCCGGCGCTGCGGTTTATTCATTCAACTCCACAATGATGTTGGTCTTGAGGAAAATCACCCGTTCGCCGATATTGGTGGTGCGATCGGCGAAACGCTCCAGGTTATGGGCCACCCACAACAAATGCGTGGCGCGCGTGATGGTGCGCGGGTCGGTCATCATGATCACCAGCAGTTCACGATAGACCTGGTCGTTAAGCTGGTCCACCTCTGAGTCGCGTTCGGCCACGGCGCGCGCGGCATCGGTGTCTACGCGCATAAAGGCATCGAGCTGGCCCAGGAGCATCTCCCGACCGATTTTGGCCATGCGCGGCACATCAATCAACGGCTTCAGGCTCGGCTGATCGCTCAAGCGCACCGCCAATACAGCGACCCCCTTCGCGTGATCGGCCATCCGCTCCAACTCGGATGCGATGGACGCGATACAGAAGATCATGCGCAGGTCGCGTGCGACGGGCTGTTGGCTGGCGATCAGGAACAGGCACTGCTCTTCGATCTCGCGCTGCTCGTGGTTGATGGCGTGATCCGCCACAATCAACTGCTTGGCAAGCTCCTCATCTCGGTTAGCCAGGGCATCCACCGCCTGCTCCAAGGCCTTGGCCACCATGGCACCCAGGTTGACCACACGTTCCTTGAGTGCATTCAATTGCAGGTCGAAGTTCGCGCGCGTCATTGCCCCTCACCTCCACACATGGCGTGTTGACGCTATTATAGCATCGTTTGAACCGCAGCCAAACCGCCTGCGGTTTGTTGTATGGTGCGCCTCCAGCTTTTGGGCGCAGGGCTGAGCCGTGCTAAGATAACGGCGTAACCCGGGCGCTCAGTGGACCCGCACACCCAGGAGAGAGCCATGAAGCTTGCACTGTGCATCATTGATATTGACATCATCTGCGGCCAGGACGAGTTGGCGCGCGAGCACCTGTTGGAGCATCTTGCTCAGTTCAAGGCGCCGCCGGTCAAGGTATTGTGGCTGAACTGGCTGCGTGAACGGGCCGACCTGCGCGTCGTGTGCCTGGTGTATGACATCGAGCGGCTGGACGACTTCCTGATGGATGTGATCCGCACGGTGCCAGGGGTGCGCGGGGTTGCCGCGCAGTTGAGCTTCGATGGCGTTGTTCATGGTGAAGCGTTGATGGACGTTTCGCTGCTGGATTCAGGCTGGGACCGCAGGGCGGCCGCCGCTGTGTTGGTGAAGCTGCAGCCTGGACAGGACCGATCGGCTTACCAGGACCTCCTGGCCCTCCCGACCCACCAACAGGTGTCTGTGATCTGGGTCGTCAAGCTGTTCCATTCAACCGACGCCGACCTCTTGATCCTGCTGCTGGGCGACCGCACGGCCGCGCTGACCGGTTACGTGATGAGCTGGATCCGCACGGTGCCCGGCGTCGTAGACACGCAGCTCAGCAGCGTGCAAGATTGGCGCATCCTGGGCACGACCGAGGATTTCATCGCGCTGGCGCAGCGCTTTCCTGAACCGGCAAGTTGACGGGGACGTCGCAGCTTGCTGCGTGCCGGGGCCAGCCCCGACGTCCGTAGTTTTCAGTCCTTACCCGCCGACCTCCGCCACCTTGATCTCGCGGCCCTCCTCGGCTGCCCGCAACATCGCCACGATCAGACGCAGGTCCTCGTAGCCCTCTGCGGCCGTTGAGCGCGGCGATTGGCCCGTGCGCGCCGAGCGGGCGAAGTCGGCATACATGCCCACCATCCCGCCGTGGGGCGCCGGCTCGACCCACGTCTGGACGATCTCGCCCCCGCGCCACAGCTCCACCCGCTCGCGGCCGACCAACAACGCGCCGTCCGCACCCACGACCGTCAGCGGCAGCTCCGGCCCCGGCAGCGCGTAAGTGACCGCATACGTGCCGATGGCGCCGTTGGCGAAACGCAGGGACGCGCTGATGGTGTCCAGCGGCGGCAGGTCGGGGCGCAGCGCGGCCGCCTGGGCGGTCACCGTGTCCACTTCACCCAGCAACATGCGCAGCGCGGCCGTCAGGTGGACGCCCCCATCGCTGATGTAGCCGCCCGGGTGCGCGGGCTGCTGGCGCCAGGCCGTGTGGTAGTAGGGGTTGTCTGGCCCAAGGTGAGCGTATACGTTCCAGCGCGCCAGACGCGGCGTCCCGATGACGCCATCCGCGATCAGCCCGGCCGCGCGGATGAACTGCGCCGTATAGCGAAAGTTTTCAGCGATCATGAGCTGCCGGCCATAGTGCGCGGGCCAGGCCAGCATCGGCGCGGCATCGGCCAGGCTGGCCGCGATGGGCTTCTCCGCGATCACATGGCAGCCGGCCGCCAGCGCGGCCTGAGTGATCTCCGGGTTCAGCAAGGTGGGCAGCGCCAGCGACACGGCATCCAGTTGTTCCTGCGCCAGCAGCGCCCGGTAATCGGTGTAGACGGCCGGCCGCGCGCCCGTGGCCGCGGCGATGGTTTCAGCCAGCCTTTCAGCTTTGTCGGGCGTGCGGTTGGCCACGGCGACCACTTGAAACTCGTTCCCCAGCGCACGGATGGCCGGCCAGTGTTGGCCAAACACGATCAGGCCGGTGCCGATGATGGCAAGATGGATGGGTTCAGATTCGGACATGGGAGACCTCGGAGTGGGATGGATGATGTTGAATGTTGAATGTTGAATGTTGAATGTTGAATGTTGAATGTTGAATGTCGAATGTTGAATGTTGAATGTCGAATGTTGAATGTCGAATGTCGAATGTTGAATGTGCGATGTTGGATTACATCACGGAGATGGGGGTTTGTCAATTGGGCAGTGTGTCGAGGACGTCAAACCCGCCCCGGCCTTTGTCAAATCCCCGTCCTCTGAGGTAAAATAGCTTGTGGAGGGACACATGATCGCGATTACCTGTGACAAGTGCCGGCGCCGGTTCACGCCGCCGGCCGAAGAGATCCACGCTTACCTGGCGGCCAGCCAGGGCAAAAAGCACGCCCAAGTGCTCTGTCCGCACTGCGGCAAGGCGAACAAAGTATCGCCGGAGCGGCTGCGCGAGGCGGTGCGGTTCAGCCCGGCGGCCGCCGCGGCGGCCGTGCCTCAAGGCGAGGAGGAATAGGTTAGTTGGAGAGACAGCACCGATGATGCAACTACCTGCATACACCCATCGTTTTTTCTGGGACATTGATCCGGACAAGCTAAACGTAGATGACTATCGTGTCTACGTCATAGAGCGTTTGCTTGAATACGGGGACCCCCCTGCAGTAAAGTGGATGTTGGCGAGCTTTCATGGTGAGACCATTATCAGTGTTCTGCAATCCAGCCGCCGACTGTCCTCACTCAGCGCCAACTTCTGGGCTCTCTATTTCAACGTGGACAAGGAGACCATGCCATGTTTGTCGAGTCGTTACCAGAAGGAACCCAACGGAGCCTGGCCCTATTAGCGGCCTCGGGCCTGCCCCAGCCATTTTACCTGGCGGGAGGCACGGCCGTTGCGCTCTACTTCGGCCACCGCATCTCGATTGATCTCGACTTCTTTGGGCTAGAACACTTCGATGCCGATCAATTGGCTGCGCAGTTGGCCGATCTGGGGCAGTTCCAACTCGATCGAATTGCTCCTGACACGTTGTTGGGCGAGTTTGAAGGAATCAAGATTAGTTTTTTCCGCTATCGTTACCCCCTGATCGGAGAGCCAGTTTTCGCGCTGGGAATCAGATTTGCCAGCCTCAGAGACATCGCAGCTATGAAACTGGACGCGATCTCACGACGAGGGACGCGGCGCGATTTCATAGACCTTTACTTGATCGTTCAGTCTGGTCTGAGCGTTCCTGAAGCAATGGATTGCTATCGAGATAAATATGCTGGCCTCAACATGAATCTCGTTCACATCGCGAAATCGCTGGCCTACTTTGCCGATGCAGAGGCAGATCCAATGCCCAGGATGCTCACGAAAGTCTCTTGGGAGAAGGTGACTCGATTTTTTGAGCGCGAAGCCAGGTCATTGCTCCGTTCTCTTTGATCTCTGAACAAACCCCGTCATGACCCACGAACTCAAACAACGCGAGCTCATCATTGACCTGGCCACCGGCGAGTTCCAGGTGTGGCCCATCAACGACCGGCGCATCATCGGCCCGGCTGATTACGGCTGGGTGCGCTACGACCAGGAACGCCAACGCACAGGCCGGGCCGACCCCGACATCCTGACCTGGGGCGGCGGGCCGCTGGCCGGATCGCGCATCCCCGGCTCGCGGCGGCTGGTGTTCTGCGGCTACTCGCCGAGCTGGCAGGGGTTTTACGTCTCCAGTTTTGGCGGCGGCGCGTACGTCCATCACCGCATCGGCGCGGACTTCGTCTGCATCCGGGGCCAGGCGCCACAAGATTCGGTGCTGATCCTGAACCACGAGCAGGGGCAGATCGGCGCGCGGCTGGAGCCGGTTGACCCGGACGCGATCTGGATTGGCTACGCGCCGGCCGACCCCGACCCGGAGGACCCTCACGGCGAGTTCGTGATCGGCTTCTATGCGCTGCAACAGGCCGTGTTCGACCGCTTCAAGGCTGAGTACGAGGGGGACTGGGTACGCGTGTTCGCGGTCGGCCCCTCGGCCCGGCACACGGTGGAGGGGGTGATCGGCTCCAACCAGGTCAAAAAGGGTCGCATCCTGCCCATTGACGATTGGGCCGGCCGGGGCGGGCTGGGCAGTCGCCTCTTGCAACGCCACCGCATCGCCGCGTGCATCTTCGGCGGCGACTGGGAGGACCCCGACCTGAAGGACTCGAAAGAAATTGACGGCTACTTCATGGCTAACTACGGCCAGGGGATGATCAAAGTAGACCTGGGCGCCACCGAAAAGTATCGCTACGTGCCCGGCTTCCAGACTGGCGGCACCTTCGGGGTCAACTATCACACCGTGGGCGACCGGCTGCTCAGCTTCAATTACGCTTCGGTCAACCAGCCGCCGGAGGCGCGGCAGGCGCAAAACGACGCCTTTATCCGCGATCACTATCTGCGCCAGTTCAACGAAGAGATCATCCAGCCGAAAAACTTCGCCCACTGCGGCGAACCGTGCGGCGTAGCCGGCAAGAAGTTCGACCGGATCTACAAAAAAGACTACGAGCCGTACCAGGCCCTTGGCCCGCAGGTCGGCGTTTTCGACCAGCGCGCGGCCGAGGAGCTGAACCACTTCGTGGACGCAATGGCGCTCGACGCGATCCAGGCTGGCGGCACGGCCGCGTGGGTGATGGAGTGCCTGCGGGATGGGCTGTTCCCGGCCGAGGATTTCGGCTTCCCGCCGGTGGCGGAGATGCGGTTCGATTTCGCCAGCGACACGGGGAACAGCGGATCGAATCCGCCGGCTGAAGTCGAGAAGCGGCCTCAGCCGCTGACGACAGGCCCTGCGGGGCCTTCTCAGTTTCAGGCAGGTGGTTTACAACCCCTGAACCGGCCTGAGATTGGCCGGCGCACGGTGGATCGCGCCGTCTACACCGCGCACCGCGCCACCGGCTGCATGGCGCCCAACCAATACTGGGTGCCGGGCATGTTCGCGCCCATGCCGCTGATGGGCAAGTACTTCGTCTACTACGGCCTGGATTTCCTGCCCCCGCGCGAGCTGGGCAAGAAGTGCGTGGAGCGCATGGTGTACGAGCTGTACAACGAAAACACCGGCATCTGCCGCTTCCACCGCAAATGGTCCGAGGTCATCGTGGACGAGATCATCTCGGCCCACTACAACTTCCCGGTGGATTTCAAAGCGCACCAGTACGCCCTGGCGGGGCAAATCTACGCGCTGGAGGGCGCTGCGGCCGGGCCATGGGAGAGCGAGCGGACCGTTGACCTGATCTGGCAATACCTGGAGGAAACTGGCCGCGACAGCAACTTCCGCGACGACGATCTGAGCGGCTGGGTCGAGCGCTTCCGGGCCGACAAATGGGCCGCGGCGCGCGCTTACTGGGAGGAACTTCACACCGGGATCGCCGAAGCCTTCGCCGCCGGCCCGGCCGCGATCCCGGATCAGCGGGCGCCTGGGCCGGCAGCGAAAGTGGATGTGATGGGAAAGGCAGGATCTCTTTGAAAACCGCCCTCATCCACGACTGGCTTAACCAGATCGGCGGCGCGGAAAATGTGCTGGAAGAGCTAGTGCGCATGCTCCCCGCCGCGCCGGTGTTCACCAGTATGTACGCGCCGGAGAAAATGCCGCCGCAGTACCGCCAGTGGGACATCCGCACCACCTTCATGCAGCGGCTGCCGGGTGTCACGGCGCACCACCAGGCCTACATGCCGATCTACCCCCTGGCGTTCAGCCGCGTGGACCTGCGCGGCTATGACCTGATCCTGAGCAACAAGAGCGGTTTCTGCCACGGCGTGCCGATCCCGCCCGGCGCCACACACATCTGCTATTGCCTTGCGCCCACCCGCTTTCTGTGGCAATATGAGGCCTACCGGCAGCGCGAGGCGTTGAACCCGGCGGTGGATCTGGCCCTGCGGCCGGCCGTGACGCTGCTGAAGCGCTGGGACTACGCGGCAGCGCAACGGGTGCATCATTTCATCGCCATCTCCACCGAGATCCGGGAGCGCATCCGGCGCTACTACAACCGGGAGAGCGAAATCATCTACCCGCCGGTGGACATCAGTCGCTTCCGGCCATCTGGCCAGCCGCCGGGCGACTACTTCTTGGCCGGCGGCCGGCTGATCCCTTACAAGCGCACCGACCTGGCCGTGCGGGCGTGCTCGGAGCTGGGGCTGCGGCTGCTGGTCTACGGCGATGGCCGCGACCGGCCGGCGCTGGAGCGGCTGGCCGGGCCCACAGTGACGTTCCTCGGACGCGTGCCGTGGGCTGAGTTGGCGACGCTGTACGCCGGGGCGAAGGCGTTCATCTTTCCCGGCCTGGAGGATTTCGGCATCGCGCCGCTGGAAGCCCAGGCCGCGGGCCGGCCGGCCATCGCGTTTCAGGGTGGCGGCGCGCTGGACACCGTGCTCCCCGGCCGCACCGGCGAATTTTTCGCCGAGCAGACCGTCGAGTCGCTCACGGCCATCCTGTCCGGCTTCGACCCGGCCGCCTACGACCCCGCCATCTGCCGCGCCAACGCCGAGCAGTTTCGCACGGAGCGGTTCGAGGCCGAGCTAAGGGCGTTTATCGAGAAACAGATGTAAGCGCATTGCGTACTACGTATTGTTTGGGCATCCCCGCAGCACGCAGCACGCAACACGCAGTACGCAATACGGAGTCCTCTATGGAACTACGCACCTACTGGAAAATCATGGCCCGCCGCTGGTGGCTGCCGGTGGGATTGGCGCTGCTGGTGTTGATCTTCACCCTGGCGATGCAGAGACCGTGGCAGCCGCGGCCGGTCACGTACAGCGCCACCATGCGCTTCAACGTCGGCATCCAGCCCGAACGCATCCCCGGCGTCTACACCTACGACCGCTACTACACCATGCTCACGTCCGAGTATCTGGTGGACGACATGGGGGAGATCGTGCGCAGCCAGGCGTTCGCGGCCGAGGTCAGCCGGCGGCTGGCCGCCCAGGGGATCACGGTGCCGGCCGGGGCTATCGGGGCCAGCACCCAACCCGGCAAACTGCACCGCATCCTCACGGTCAACGTAGACTGGGGCGATGAAGCCCAGTTGCGCGCCATCGCCGAAGCCATCGCCGCAACGATGACCGAAGGCAGCGCCGCGTTCTTCGGCCAGTTCAGCGCAGAAGAAGCCGACATCCGCCTGATTGATCCGCCGGCCATCGGCCAGGTGGGGCGGCCTGCGCGTGAGCAGCTCGACCTGCCGCTGCGCGTGCTGCTGGCGCTGGCGGCCGGGATCGCGCTGGCGTTCTTGTGGCATTATCTCGACGCGACCGTGCGTGAACGCGATGAACTGGAGCAGATGGGCCTGCCGGTGTTGGGAGAAATCCCGCGGTGAGACGACGTTGAGGACGGGGCAGGGTTATCCACAAATAATAAATGTATATTTTTTGAACAGCTCGCACAACCTACTAAATATAGGGGCCAGTGTCACGGCCCCGCCCATGTATGGATAGGATAGTTCAGTTATCCACACCGACCCGTGTTTATCCACACCAAACCAACGAGTTATCCACAGAAAGACGCTCTGCCGGCTCCTGACGGAGCCGGCAGAGCGTTCGCACGATTGCCGGTCACGCATCCTGCCGGATAAACGCGGCCGCCAGGACGGTGAAGCGGATCTTCATCCCATGTCAGACCCGCACGCGCACCGGCTCGTATAGCCGATTGCGCAGCTCCTCCACCGCCCGCGCCAAGTCGGGATCGGCCGCCAGGTCGGCGGCGATCTTCTCGCAGCCGTGGATGATCGTGGTGTGATCCCGGCCGCCCAGGGCCAGCCCGATCTGCGGCAGCGACGCGCCCGTCTCTTCGCGCATCAGATACATCAGGATCTGTCGCTGAAGCGCCAGCCGTGCACTGCGGCCGCGGCCCGTGAGCTCAGCCGTGCTGATGCCGAAGTAGTCTGCGCCCACCAGCAGGATGGTTTCCAGGGTCAGCTTGCCCTGGGCCGGCGTCAGGTAGGCCAGCGCATCCTCGGCCAGCGCCGTGGCGATCGGTCGCCTAAACAGCTCGGAGTGCGCCAATACCTTGGTCAACGCGCCTTCCAGGTCCCGGATGTTGCGGTGCGCCCGCTGGGCAATGAAGAGCAACACATCATCCGGCACGCGTTGCCCCAGCGAGGCGGCCTTGGCCTGCAGGATGGCGACCCGGGTTTCCAGGTTCGGCGGCTGCACGTCCGCGATCATGCCCCAGCCGAAACGCGAGCGCAACCGTTCTTCCAGCGTGGGGATGGCCTGCGGCGGCCGGTCGCTGGTGAGCACGATCTGCCGATTGGCCGAGTGCAACGCGTTGAAGGTGTGGAAAAACTCCTCCTGAGTTTGTTCCTTGCCGGCCAGGAAGTGGACATCGTCCAGCAGGAGCACGTCAATGGTCCGATATTTCGCCCGGAACTGCTCGGTTGACTGGGTGCGGATGGCGTTGATCAGCTCATTGGTGAAGATCTCGGATGTCACATACAGCACCCGGCGCCCCAACGCCTGCCCCACTTGCCCGATGGCCTGCAAAAGATGCGTCTTGCCCAGGCCGCTGCCGCCGTACAGGAAAAGCGGGTTGTAGGCGGTGCCCGGCCGCTCGGCCACCGCCATCGCCGAGGCGTGGGCCATGCGGTTCGAAGGCCCCACGATGAAGGCGTCGAAGGTGTAGCGCGGGTTCAGATTGGGGGTGTAGATCACTGGCGACTCGGCGAGCCCCGGCAGCGCCTGAGCCGTCTGCGCAAGGGGCGCCAGTGCCAACAACGGGATTGGCGCGGCATTCGGCGCATCGGCCAGGGCTACC